>CAZGTY010000046.1:0-15738 GCA_964528895.1 uncultured Blautia sp.
TGATCTGGGTATCGATTTCCTGGCAGCAGGTATCGGGAACATCCATGGCAAATATCCGGCAAACTGGCAGGGCTTAAGCTTTGAGACTCTGGATGCGATTCAGCAGCTCACAGGCGAAATGCCGCTGGTTCTTCATGGCGGCACAGGTATTCCGGCAGATATGATCAAAAAGGCTATAGACCTCGGCGTTTCCAAGATCAATGTAAACACCGAATGCCAGCTGGCCTTTGCGGCAGCTACCCGCGAGTATGTTGAGGCCGGCAAGGACCAGCAGGGCAAGGGTTACGACCCGCGCAAGCTTCTGGCTCCCGGCTTTGAGGCGATCAAGACTACTGTTAAGGGGAAAATGGAGCTGTTCGGATCTGTAAACAAAGCGTGATCCGGAAACATTATATAGAAATACGAAAGAGGACGGCAGATATTCGCCGCCCTCTTTTTACTTAAAAAAATCACACGGAATCTTGAAAAATTAACATATTTCTGAATTTTTTAATATGGAGAAAATCTTATATAAAATCTAAAATGGACTTATCAAATAATGAATTTTTCATAAAACGGAAGGAGAGATTAGCTATGAACATGAAAAAAATAACCGCTGTGGGGCTTGCTGCATTGATGATGGCAACTGTAATCCCGGCAGTTCCGGTAATGGCAGAGGACGGCTCCGTTTATTATCTGAACTTCAAGCCTGAAGCAGATGCAGCCTGGCAGGAGCTGGCAGCTACATATACGGAGCAGACGGGTGTGGACGTGAAGGTTGTTACCGCGGCTTCCGGACAGTATGAGGCTACTTTAACCGCCGAGATGGGTAAGAGCAGCGCTCCTACATTGTTCCAGTGCGGTAACCAGCAGAGTCTTGCTACATGGGGAGACTATTGCATGGATCTTTCCGGCACGGATGTTTACAATGAAATGACCACGGACGATTTTAATTTAAAGAGCGAGGACGGCCAGGTAAAGGCGATCGGCTACTGCTATGAGGCATTCGGCCTGATCACAAATAAGGTTCTGTTAAAAGAGGCCGGTTATGAAGTAACCGATATTACAAATTTCGAATCCCTGAAAAATGTAGTGGAGGATATCACGGCGCGTAAGGACGAGCTGGGCTTCTCCGCATTTACATCCTCCGGCCTTGACGGATCCTCCTCCTGGAGATTTTCCGGACATCTGGCGAATATGCCTCTGTTCTATGAATTCCGGGATGACAATGTAACGGAGCAGCCGGCGGAGATTACAGGCGCTTATCTGGATAACTTCAAGGATATCTGGGATCTGTACATCAACAACGCCACCTGCGAGCCTTCCGCTCTTGCTACGGCTACCGCTGATATGGCGCTGGATGAGTTTGGAACAGGCCAGGCTGTATTTTATCAGAACGGGACATGGGAGTTCGCAAACCTGACAGGCGAGGATAAAGGCTATCAAATGAATCCGGATGATCTGACAATGATCCCGATCTACATCGGCGTAGAGGGAGAAGAGAATTCCGCGCTTGCATGCGGCACTGAAAACTGCTGGGCAGTTAACAGCAAAGCCTCCGAAGAAGACATCCAGGCTACTCTGGACTTTATGAAATGGGTAGTAACCTCCGAAGAAGGCACGGCTATGATGGCCGAGCAGTTCGGACCGATCCCGTTCAAGAGCGCAAAAGAGTCTGAAAACGTATTCTTTACAGCGGCAAACGATTTGATCAACGCAGGAAATTATGTTGTAACATGGGCATTTAATTATACCCCGAACGTAGATACCTGGAGATCTGGCGTTGTATCCGCGCTTCTTCAGTATTCTAATACCGGCGATGGCTGGGACAATGTAAAAACTGCATTTGTAAACGGCTGGGCTACACAGTACGCGGCGCAGTAATCAAAGACGATCTTTTTTTGGGGGAGTGGCAGCACTCCCCCTTTTTAAGGAAAGGTAAGGTTTTCTATGAAAAGGAAAAAAAGCAAGCCAACCGCATCGGCGGTAAACAGCCGCCTGATTTCACGGCCTATCCGCAGATGCTTTCCACTTTTTATGCTTCCCACCTTTGCGGCATTTTGTATTGGATTTATCTGGCCCTTTGTACAGGGCATTTATCTGTCCTTCTGCAAATTCACCCTTCCGCAGGACGCTGTCTTTGTGGGATTCGATAATTATGTAAGAGCGCTGAGCGACGCAGGTTTCCGCCATTCCTTTGTCTATACGGCCGGCTTCGCGGTGGTATCCATCGTGCTGATCAATGTGTTTTCCTTTATGATCGCATATTTTTTGACGCAGAATATTAAAGGCTCTAATATTTTCCGGACCGTATTTTTTATGCCGAATCTGATTGGAGGTATTGTGCTGGGCTATATCTGGTCCATGATCTTTGACGGTATTTTAAAACGTTATGGTACATATCTTCTGGCACAGACAAAATATGGCTTCTGGGGTCTGGTGATCCTGATGTGCTGGCAGCAGATCGGCTACATGATGATCGTATATATTGCGGGCCTTCAGAGCGTTCCTGAGGATATGATTGAGGCGGCGAGGATCGATGGCGCTACCAAGTGGCAGACACTGAGCAGGGTCATTATCCCGAATGTTATGTCGTCCATCACCATTTGCGTATTCCTGACGTTGACCAATTCCTTTAAGCTGTTTGATCAGAATCTGGCTCTGACAGGCGGCATGCCGGTAGCGTTCCGGTCAGATGGCACCATGATAAATACGACGGAAATGCTGGCGCTGAATATTTATCAGACCTTTTATGCCAGCGCCGGAAGCCGGGGTCTTGCGCAGGCGAAAGCGGTTCTGTTCTTTATCCTGGTAGCGGTTCTGGCTCTGGCGCAGCTTAAGTTCACACGTGAGAAGGAGGTGCAGCAGTAATGACAAAGAAGAGAAAAAGCGCCGGCGTTATTGGAACGGTTATTTTTACGCTGGTCAGCCTGATATGGCTGTTCCCGATCTTTGCCGTGGCGCTGAATTCCTTTAAGTCAAACGGCGCTGTGAATATGGATCCGTTTTCCTGGCCGGATGCGGAGACCTTCATGGGATGGGGCAACTACATTAAAGGGATGACCTTTGGAAACTATCCCTTCCTGAAATCCGTATTTTACAGTCTGGTGATCACAGTGCTCTCCACTTTGCTGATCCTGCTGTGTACTTCTATGGCAGCCTGGTATATCGTGCGGGTGGACAGCCTGTTTGCGAAATTCATGTACTTCCTGTGTGCATTCTCTATGATTGTACCCTTCCAGATGGTAATGTTTACCTTGTCTTCCACGGCGGATAAGCTGCATTTAAATACTCCGTGGACCATTCCCATTATTTATCTGGGATTCGGCGCCGGACTGGCAGTGTTTATGTTTACCGGATTTATTAAAGGGCTTCCCCTGGAGATTGAGGAAGCGGCAGCCATCGACGGCTGCAGCGCCATAAGTACATTTTTCCGGGTGGTATTCCCCATGCTGAAATCCATCCTTATTTCCGTGGGTGTTCTGGAAGTCATGTGGCTGTGGAATGACTATCTGCTTCCCTACCTTGTTCTGGACAGGACGAAGTACATGACCATTCCCATTCATGTACAGTACCTGAAGGGAAGCTACGGCACTGTAGATATGGGCGCTACCATGGCAGTGATCATGATCAGCATTCTGCCGGTTATTATCGTATATCTATTCTGCCAGAAGTACATTATTAAGGGCGTTGCAGCAGGCGCGGTAAAGGGATGATCCTTAAAATCATTAAAAGCTAATCCGCTGCTGGTCACACCGCAGACACGAACAGTCAGAATATGCCCCTTGTGAAGGAGTTTTTTCTTCACAAGGGGCAAGTAACATGTTAAAATATTTTCATGAAAAAAACACAGTCAAACATGATATATGTATTAATTGTTGATGATGAAAAGATAGAGAGAGAGGGCGTAAAATATCTTCTGACACTGGAAAAAGGCGGGCGGATGGTATTTGAGGCTGAAAATGGCAGGCAGGCTTTACAGATCCTGCGCACAAATCCCATTGACCTTCTTCTCACAGATATCAAAATGCCTCACATGGATGGACTGGAGCTGACCAGGAGGGCAAGGGGAGAAAACGATAATCTTCAGGTGATCATCTTTAGCAGGTATAATGATTTTACGTTTGCACAGGAGGCTCTGCGCTGCGGCGCGTTGGACTATGTGCTGAAGCCGGTGGACCCCGAACAGTTTCATGCTGCGTTTAATAAAGCGGAGCTGGCGATCAGCCGTATGAAGGAAAAGGAGACAAAGAAAATACGGGAGAAGAATTATCTTCAGCAGTATTTTCTGCAAAACTATCTGTATTCTGGAAAAAAAGAAATTCTAGAGCGATCGGAGGGCCTTATTGATCTGGAAAAATGGAACTGCTGGCATTGCGGAATACTCATAGAAAGTGAAAAGAGTTTTTTTGATTCTGCGGAGGAGACTCTTCCGGAGGAAATACAGAAGGAGCTTCGAAGAGCCTTTTTTTATCTGAATCTGAACGCAAGGCAGTCTCTGCTGTTGTTTCAGGATGTGTACTGTGACTATCAGCTGGTGGCGAATCATATATATACGTTTCTGGTGAGAAGCTATCCGGTTCGCTTTTATCTGTCCGTCAGCCGTAAATTCGAGGGCTGCGAGTGCCTGCCGGAGATCCTGGGCCAGCTGGAACAGCAGATGGAGGAAAAATTTTACCATCCGGAAACCCATGTGTTCTCCAGCGAAGAGGATGAGATGCAGTCCATGGAAAAGGAAGTGCAGGATTCCCGGCTGATGCGTAAAATTTCCGAGGATATCAATCGTAAGGATATCGATCAGCTTTGGAAACATTTTTCCTGCCTGGAGGAAAAATATAAGGCGAATACGCAGTTTTCCGTTATGTATATCAAGTTCGTATTCTCCAATGTGATCCAGGAGCTTTTTCAGGAAAATCAGTTTGTGGGAGAACGGCGCCTGGACCGGGAGATTGATCGTTTATACGGATGCAATAATATTATGCAGATTCTGGAGGTGACCAGAGAAAATCTGAGAGAGTTTGAGACATCATTGGAACGCTCCATGGATGAGTCCAGGAATGAGGTGGCCGCCGTAAAAAACTATGTGTACCAGAATTACGGCGAGGATCTCAGCCTGGAGATGCTGGCGGAAAAGGTTTATCTGTCGTCCGGCTATCTGAGCTTTATTTTTAAGAAAGAAACGGGGATGAATCTGAACCGTTTTATCCGCGTAGTCCGTATGGAAAAAGCCAGGGAGCTTTTGCGCTCCACCAATAAAAAGGTGGCGCAGGTGAGCGAAGAGGTGGGCTTTGCCAATGTATCTTACTTTTGCCGCAGCTTCCGGGAATATTATGGAAGCAGCCCGGAGTCCTACCGGAAAGGGACTGCGGAGGATGAAGAAATCCCTTCATAAGCTGCCGGGCTTTTCATTTATGCGGCTTTTCTGAACGGAGATGGAGGGATTTGAACCCTCGCGCCGGTTACCCGACCTACCGCATTTCGAGTGCGGACCCTTCAGCCACTTGGGTACATCTCCATATGCTTGTCACGCTTATTTATTATAGCGGGTGCTTAACAAAAGGTCAATTCTTTTTTTGTTGACGAAGGGCGTGGAACGTAATATGATAAAGTAACGAGGAAAATCGAAGCATGACTTGCGGAGGAAATTATGGGTGACAAGAAAACATCGATTTTAAAGGCAGTAAGTGAATTGACGGAAAATTATAAAAGCGAGGAGCTTTTTTTTCATGAAAAAGGCAGAAAACTTCCAAACCGGTCCGTAGTGATCGAGATATTGCGTCAGCTGCGTCCTGTGATTTTTCCAGGGTATTTTGACGTGGACTCCAGCGCGGAGACATTTCCGGAGCATTATGTAGGCTACCGCCTCAATGCGCTGTATGACCAGCTCAGGGAGCAGATCGAGATTTCGCTGCTTCACGACGATCCTTCCATGGGCCGGGAAGAGGCCAGAGAACGGTCGGAGGAAATCTGTACGGACTTTTTTTCAAAGCTTCCCACAATCCAGAAGATGCTTCTGAAGGATGTACAGGCGGGTTTTGACGGCGACCCCGCAGCCAGGTCCAAGGAGGAGATTATTGTGTGCTATCCGGGACTTCTCGCTATCTATGTATACCGGCTGGCTCATGAACTGTATCTGGCGCGGGTTCCGCAGATTCCCAGGATCATGTCGGAGTATGCGCATGGCAGGACAGGGATCGATATTAATCCCGGGGCTGTTATCGGTGAGTATTTTTTTATCGATCACGGCACCGGCGTGGTGATCGGAGAGACGACGGAGATCGGCGATTATGTGAAGCTGTATCAGGGCGTTACCCTGGGTGCGCTGTCCACCAGACAGGGACAGAAGCTTGCAAATACCAAGCGGCATCCTACCATCGGAAGTCATGTGACTATTTATGCCAATTCCACAGTGCTGGGAGGAGAGACCGTAATCGGGGAGTATACCATCATCGGAGGAAACACCTTTATTACGGAGTCCATTCCGGCCAATACCAAGGTCAGCATCAGGAATCCGGAGCTGGTGATCGTCCAGCCGCGGGAGGCTGCGGCGCCCTATTGGGAAATTTAAGGCGTTTAAGCCGCTTCAGTCGGCTGAGTTTTTGCTGAGTTTTTTTGATTATCAGTTGACAAATGAAAACAGTTTATGTATAATATTTTTCGTTGCAGCGGATGCTGCAGCGATGTGCGGGTGTAGTTCAATGGTAGAATACCAGCCTTCCAAGCTGGATACGTGGGTTCGATTCCCATCACCCGCTTTTCTGATGCGAAAATAAAGGAGGACGCCATAGCCCGGCAGATGATATCAGCAGGGCGCGGCGTCCTTTTGCATGTCACTTATCAGACTGAGGGAGAATCTGCATCAACGGCCGGGAGGGCCGCAGGGTGCGGATACCCGGAAGAATCAGGCCTCCGGGGCATCTCCCACCAGCCCGTAAAAAGTGATCAGATACAGCCCGCACAGCCCTACCAGTGCGTAGATGATTCTGGAGAGCCAGCTCATGCTTCCGAAAAGCAGTGAGACAAGGTTCAGATTAAAGAAACCGATCAGCCCCCAGTTTATTGCGCCGATCACGGCAATCGTTAAGGCGAAATACTGCAAAAATTTATTTCCCATAAGTCATCCTCCTTTCTTGGGGATAGTATGCGGGATTTTTTAAAAAATATTCAGGATATTCGGAACGCATAAAAAAGAAACCGCTCTTTTGTCAAAGCAGTTTCTTTTTTTAAGTGTTACTGTGTGATTTTTAAAATCTGAGACGTGGTGGTTCCACCCCCGAAGCTGAAGGCTTCCGCTGCCTGGAGGGTGACATCTGACTGGCTGGTAATGGAGAATGCCTGGCATACATTTACTGTTTGACCGGGCTGGATTTCAGCCATGTACTGATCGATGGCAGCCTCATTGGATTCCGGAATGGCGGCTTCACATAGATTTCCGTCCTGATAGGCCTGAAGGCTGACATCTACCATGGCGCTGGAAGCGGCGGAGCCGTTATTGGTGTAATCATAATATACGAGGATGCAGGGATTTCCGGCGAAATCCTTTGAAACGCTATATTTCGTATAGTGGATCGTAAATTTATCGTTTGACATATCGATCAGGGAGGAGTCATCCGCAGCGGGTACGCCGGATGCGCTTTCGTCATTTTCTTCCATATTTACCAGGGTCTGGTTTACCTCGTCCTGGACATTTTTAATATTGGCAGACATCACGAGCACGGTGCTGTCATCCAAAGAAACGATTTTCCATTGGCCCTGGGCCTGGATCACCGGGTAGGTGATATCTGTCTCCGTAAATACATCGCTTACGGACTGGGACTTTTCCTCCAGAAGGGACGCCAGCTTCTGCTGTGTTTCCTCCTCGGTCATTTCCACTCCTGAGAAAGCGGAGGATACGATCTGGCGGATGAATTCCGTGACTGCCTCCTTATAGATCTCGGAGCCGTCGATGTATTTAATGTGTGCAGTAACATTGGCAGTGCCGTTTTGAATATTAAAATCGTTTTTTGTGATCTTATAAGACATTTTTTCATTGATCGTCCGGAAAAAGGTCTCGTATGCTTCGCCCCGGATATCTGCTTCGTCCAGGGCGGAAAGGTCATTGCTCTGAAGCTGAGCGCTCATGCCGTCGAAATCCATTTTCTGCACATACCCCAGAAAGGTCTTCACAGCGGCGGCAGGCTTTGACTGTTGGACAAAATAATATGCAGCAGCGCCTGCTGCCGCCAGAATCAGGATAATGAAAAATATGATTAAACCTGTGTGCTTTTTCTTTTTCTTCATAGATAGAGTCATCCTCCTTATTCTTCTGCATTTTATACTCCGAAGTTATTATAACAGAAAATAAATGCTATGGCAATCATTGTTGATTTTCAAGACAGCTTCAGGGCGGGCTGGACAATTACTTTTTCCGCCCAGTGAAAAAGTAACCTGTATTCTGCCGATAAACGGGAAATTCAGGTGATAAAACAGTTTTTTTGTGATAATATAGAGAAAAGCCTTAAATGCAGCAAGAATAACGGAAAAGAGGGGATATGTGAATGTATACAAAACATGAAGGCTATTTTACTTCGGAAGCGGATGGAATGGAAATTTCGTCTATGGCGATTTTGCCGGAGGAAAAGCCGTACCGGGGCATCGTGCAGCTGGTTCACGGAATGAGTGAGCATAAGGAACGTTATATACCTTTTATGGAGTATCTGGCCGGCCTTGGATATGTGACGGCCATTCACGATCACAGAGGACATGGAGGCAGCGTAAAGGATAAGGGCGACCTGGGCTATATGTACGGGGGCGGGGCGGATGCCATGCTGAAGGACATTGAAACGATGAACCGGAAGATCAGAGAGGAATTTCCGAAGCTTCCCCTGATACTTTTTGGCCACAGCATGGGCTCCCTGGCAGTGCGGGCTTTTACGGCAAAGCATGATGATCGTATCGATATGCTGATCGTATGCGGGTCTCCAGGCAATAATCCGGCCAGAGGCGTGGGCAAGGTTATCGCAAAGGGAGAAGGCGCCATTTTTGGTCCCCGTCATCCCAGCCGGCTTCTGGAAACGCTGTCTTTTGGGGCTTACGCAGCTAAATTTGCACGGGAAAGGGATAAAAATGCGTGGATCTGTTCGGATCCGGAGGTTTATCGTGCCTACGGTGAATCCAAACTATGCGGATTTACTTTTACGGATGATGCATACCTGGCTTTGTTTGATCTGATGAAGCGGGCGTATGATGTAAAGCGCTGGAACTGTACCAATAAAAAGCTTCCTGTGCTGTTTGTCAGCGGGGCGGATGACCCCTGCCTGGGAAATGTGCGCAAATTTGCCGGAGCGGTTCGGGCTATGCGGAGCGCCGGCTATGTGGATGTGAAGGGGAAGCTTTATCCGGGCATGCGTCATGAGATCCTGAATGAAAGGGGAAAAGAAAAGGTGTTCCACGATATTTCGGTATATATGAAAAAGAAGGGCTTTTAACTTTTAAAAAAGGATAGTATAATAGAGCCGCTGTGATTTTATAAATTGAAAAATACGGAGGAAAAAGTAATGAGGGCGAGCGGAATTTTATTGCCGATTTCCAGCCTTCCATCAAAATATGGGATTGGCTGTTTTTCTAAGGAGGCCTATGCATTTGCGGATCAGCTTGCGGCAGCGGGACAGAAATACTGGCAGATCCTACCGCTGGGGCCCACCGGTTACGGGGATTCTCCCTACCAGTCCTTCTCTACCTTCGCAGGCAATCCTTATTTTATTGATCTGGAGACGCTGATTGAGGAGGGGCTTCTTACGCGGGAGGAGTGCGATTCCTGCGACTGGGGCGGAAGCGATTCTTATGTGGATTATGAGAAGCTGTACCAGTCCAGATTTAAGCTCCTTCGCAGGGCATATGAGAATTTTGACAGGGAAGAGGATGAGGGCTTCCATGAGTTCGTAAAGGAAAACTGGGAATGGCTGGAGGATTATTGCCTTTACATGGCGATCAAGAATGACCGGAAGGGAATCGTCTGGTGCGAATGGCCCCAAAAGCTGCGTGACCGTGACCCGAAAGAACTGAAAAAGGCTTCCGAAGAGCTCAGTGAGGAGATCAGCTTTTATCGTGTGCAGCAGTACTGGTTTGATAAGCAGTGGAATAAACTGAAAACCTATGTGAATAAAAAGGGTATCCGTTTTATCGGGGATGTACCCATCTATGTGGCGTTTGACAGCTCCGACATATGGGCGGATCCCAGACTGTTCCAGGTAGATGAGGAGAACCGTCTGAAGGCTGTGGCAGGCTGTCCGCCGGATGCTTTTTCCGCTACGGGGCAGCTTTGGGGCAATCCTCTTTATGATTGGGGATATCATAAGAAAACCGGATATGTGTGGTGGACCGCGCGTATGTCGCACTGTATGAAGCGTTATGATGTGATCCGTATCGATCATTTCCGGGGCTTTGATGAATATTATGCCATTCCCTATGGGGATAAGACCGCAGAAAATGGTAAATGGGAAAAAGGACCGGGGACGGAGCTGTTTGACATTCTGAAAAGCCGTGTGCCGGGGCTTAGGGTCATTGCCGAGGATCTGGGATATCTTACGGACAGCGTTCTGGAAATGCGGGAAGCTGCGGGCTTTCCGGGAATGAAGGTGCTGCAGTTTGCATTTGATAAAAGTGAAAACAGCGCATATCTGCCGCACAAATATGAGAAAAACTGCGTGGTTTATACCGGAACTCATGACAATGAAACTGCCAGGGGCTGGATTGAGGGGCTGACAGGCCATGATCGGGATTATGTGAGAGCTTATATTAACTGCTATGAGGCCCCGGTGAATGATTGTGTATGGGGACTGATCCGTACAGCCCTGGCCAGTGTGGCGGATCTGGCGGTAATCCCTGTCCAGGATTACCTTTGCCTGGGCAATGAGGCGAGGATGAATACGCCGTCTACATTGGGAGATAATTGGAAGTGGAGACTGACGGAGGGGCAGATTTCAGAGATCACCCTTTATAATATGAGAGAGCTTACCAGAATTTACGGACGAATTCAGGAGAAATGATATGCGAAAACTGTTGAAGTATCTGAAGGGATACGAAATAGAGACGGTTCTGGCGCCTTTATTTAAGATGCTGGAGGCAACCTTCGAATTGATCGTGCCCCTTGTCGTGGCTGGAATTGTGGATGTAGGCATTGCATCCGGGGATACGTCATATATCTGGCGGATGTGTGCGGTGATGATTCTTCTGGGAGTGATTGGACTGGCCTGTTCCCTGACGGCGCAGTATTTTTCGGCCAAGGCAGCCATGGGCTTCAGTACTTCGCTGAGGCAGGATCTGTTTGACCATATCCAGAAGCTTTCTTACCGGGAACTGGACAAGCTTGGAACGCCCACTCTTGTCACCAGGATCACCAGTGATGTGAATCAGGTGCAGACCGGTGTGAATCTGGTTTTGCGACTGTTTTTAAGATCCCCCTTCATTGTGGTGGGCGCGGTGGTGATGGCTTTTACCATCAATGTGAAGGCAGCGGTTATGTTTCTGATCGCGGTGCCGCTGATTTCCCTCGTGATTTATCTCATTATGAAGTGGACGGTGCCGATCTACAAAAACGTACAGTCATCTCTGGATCGCATTTCCCTGATCACCAGGGAAAATCATGTAGGATCCAGAGTGGTGCGGGCCTTTGGCCGACAGGCGGAGGAAAATGAGGAATTTTCCCGGGTAAATGAAAAGTATACGGATACCCAGATCGCGGCCGGTAAGATATCTGCCCTTCTGAACCCTGCCACCTGTGTGATCATGAATCTGGCTATTGTAGGCATCCTGTGGGTTGGAAGCAAGGAGGTATACAAAGGGATCATCACGCAGGGTGAAGTAGTAGCGCTGGTAAATTATATGTCCCAGATACTTCTGGCCCTTCTGGCGCTGGCGAACCTGATCGTGGCGGTGACCAAAGCCATGGCCTCCGCAGTGCGTTTAAATGAGGTTTTTGAAACGGAGCCGTCCATTGAGGAGGAAAACAGCCAGATGCTTTTACCGGTGGAGGGAGCGCCCCGGGTGGAATTCCGGAACGTGACCTTTTTCTATGCGGATGCTTCGGAGCCTGCCCTTACGGATATTTCATTCACTGCGAAAGCCGGAGAGACGATCGGCATCATTGGAGGTACGGGATGCGGAAAGTCCTCTCTGGTAAATCTGATCCCCCGCTTTTATGATGCGGGACAGGGGGAGATTCTGGTGGACGGACATCCCGTATGTGAATATTCTTTTTCACAGCTCCGGGGAAAGGTGGGGATGGTTCCCCAGCATGCGGTGCTTTTTAAAGGAACTATCCGGGACAATATGAAATGGAGGAAAGAGGATGCTGATGACGGTGTGATCATGGAGGCTCTTTCCATCGCACAGGCGAAGGATTTCGTAAATGCAAGGCCGGAGCAGCTGGATGCTGTGGTGAGCCAGGGCGGAGGCAATTTGTCCGGCGGACAGCGGCAGAGGCTGACCATAGCGAGAGCGCTGGTAGGCGGCCCGGAGATACTGATCATGGATGACAGCGCATCTGCCCTTGATTTTGCTACGGATGCGGCTCTCCGTCATGAGATCAGACGCCGGACGAAGGGCATGACGGTATTTATTGTTTCACAGAGAGCGACCTCCATCAGGCAGGCAGATAAGATCCTGGTGCTGGATGATGGAGAACTGGCAGGAGTGGGAACCCATCAGGAGCTTCTTCAAAGCTGTGAGGTTTACCGTGAGATCTGCCTGTCACAGCTTTCCGAACAGGAGGTGAACCGGCCATGAAGGACAAGGAGACAATAAGGCGTGTTCTGCTCTTTATCAGGCCTTACAGAATGAAGATCCTTTTGATGCTGGCCCTCGCTGTGATCACAGTGGCGGCTACGTTGTATACCCCCGTCCTTATCGGAAAGGGCGTGGACACCATGATCGGTGAGGGGCAGGTATTTACGGAAAGGCTGGTTAAGATACTGGCGACGCTGGCGGTGGTGGTCTTTATCGCTTCCGTATCCCAGTGGCTTATGAACCTGCTTACCAATCAGGTGGCTTACCATGTGGTACAGGATGTCCGGGGACAGGCCTTTCTCCATTTGCAGGAGGTTCCGGTTTCTTATATTGACGCCAGTCAGCCGGGAGATATTTTAAGCCGGATCGTAACGGATGTCACACAGTTTTCCGACGGACTTCTCATGGGCTTTACGCAGCTCTTTACCGGTATCGTAACGATTCTGGGGACCATCGGTTTTATGGTATCCATCAGTGTGAAGATCTCTCTGCTGGTGATCGTGCTGACGCCTATCTCTTTGTTTGTGGCGAGCTTTATCGCCAGCCGTACCTATCGGATGTTTCATAAACAGTCCGAGATACGGGCTGATATGACGTCCCTGGTGGAAGAACTGGTGGGAAACCAGAAGATCGTGCAGGCCTTTTCCTACGAGGAGCGGGGCAGAGAGCGGTTCGGGCAGGTTAATGAGAAGCTGAGAATATGTTCTATACAGGCGATGTTTTTCTCATCCACTACCAATCCGTCCACCAGATTTGTAAATGGGCTGGTGTACACGGGCGTATGTATCCTGGGCGCTTTCACGGTAATCGGCGGCGGTATGACCGTAGGACAGCTCACCAGCTTTTTGAATTATGCCAATCAGTATACCAAGCCCTTTAATGAAATTTCAGGCGTGGTGACGGAGCTGGAGAATGCCATGGCCTGCGCCAGAAGAATTTTTGATTTTATCGATACTCCGACGGCTGAGCCGGATGCACCGGACGCAGTGGTCCTGGACCATGCGGACGGAAGTGTCCGGGTGGAGGACATTTCTTTTTCCTATCGCCCGGAGGCGCCTCTTTTAAAGGATATTTCCATCGATGTGAAGCCGGGGCAGAGGACGGCGATCGTGGGTCCCACAGGCTGTGGGAAGACGACCATGATCAATCTGCTCATGCGGTTTTATGACGTACAAAAGGGCCGGATCGTGGTGAGTGGCTGCCCGGTGAGAGAGATGACCAGAGACAGTTTGCGCAGGAATTTTGGTATGGTTCTGCAGGAAACCTGGCTGAAGGCCGGAACTATCCGGGAGAATATTGCCTACGGCAGGCCGGATGCCACAATGGAGGAAGTGATCGAGGCGGCGAAGCACGCTCATGCGCACAGCTTTATCAAGCGTATGCCCCAGGGTTATGACACCATGATCGCAGAAGATGGAGGGAATATTTCCCAGGGCCAGAAACAGCTTCTTTGTATCGCGCGTGTTATGCTGATGCGTCCGACAATGCTGATTCTGGATGAAGCCACCTCCTCCATCGATACCCGTACGGAGGTGAAGGTTCAAAAGGCTTTTGCGGAGCTTATGGAGGGCAGGACCAGCTTTATTGTGGCCCACCGTTTGTCTACGATTCAGGAAGCGGATCTGATCCTGGTCATGAAGGACGGTAATATCATAGAGCAGGGAAAACATGAGGAGCTGCTGGCGCAGGGCGGATTCTATGCGCATCTGTACGAGAGCCAGTTTGCAGTATCTTGAGGCAGCGGCGGGAGCCGCAGAAATACAGGCCGGAATGGAGAATGATCATGGAAGAACAGAAGAAAAAAATGGATGGCAGCATGGCGGAGAATTCAGAAAATGAAAAGGAGATGCCGGAGACGGAGGCGCATGAGGCTGAGGAGGACAGGACCGGGGAGCCGGCAAGGGAGCCGGGCTTAAAGGGTTATGTGTCCAATCTGCCGGCGAGGACCTATACGGTCTGGATAGCTGCCGGCCTCTATTTGGTTTACAGTGGTTATCAGCTGTGCAAGGGAAAGCTGGAGGGCGTACCGGATTCCAGCTGGGGATTTTTTGCGGCAGGCGTGGGCTTTGAGCTTTTGGCCCTGTTTCTTCTGGCGTTTGGTATCCGGGGCCTTTTGATACGGGAGAAAGAGAAAAAGGCCGAACAGGCACAGGCAGATGAAAAGAAGCAGAATGTTCCGGCCAGTGAGGATTCCCGTCAGAAGAAAACGGACAGGCCCATAAGCATTGCGGAACGGGCCAGGCTGGCCTCACATCTGGATGATACTGAAGTGGAAGAAGAAAGCGTGTATGCCGACGGGGATGCGGAGGAACCCCGGGAATAATATGGACCTATGAGCGTTTTTTTCTCCGTTTATCGGGGCTGTGAAGGGTGGACCAGCAAAAGGCCTGCACCAGCAAAATGCCGATGAATGCGCCGATGCTGTCAATACCCACATCTTTTAGGGCCGGGCTCCGGCCGGCCACAAAGGACTGATGATACTCGTCCAGCCCGGCAAAGCCTACGCACACAATCCCTGCCAGCAGCATCAGCCAGAATCCTCTTACCCTGTATACATACAGCGGAAAGGAAATGGCGATGGCAAGAAGAAAATATTCGGTCATATGGGCCGCTTTCCTCACGTAATAGTGGATGCTGTTTGCCTCATATGCAATTTCATCGTAGCTCATTCCCTGATTCAGCACTTCGTTTTTCGTTTCAATGATCTGATAACTGATTTTATAGCTCAAATCCCCGGACACCTCCGCAGTCTGGGAAGAAAATGTAAAAATCACATACATCATCAGAATCGCCGGAAGAAATGATAAAGGCTTCATTAATGTAATTAAAATTTTCATACGCATACTATAGCACAGGCATATGGAAAATGTAAAGGGCAGAGAATGCTTTTGATCCCGCGGATTATTGCGGTTTACATCCTGCGCGGCGAATCTGCGTATCTGTCTGAAACGGCTGTGAAAGGTAAGCGCTGATTCAAAAAAAGATGAAATCCAT
>CAZGTY010000047.1:0-4908 GCA_964528895.1 uncultured Blautia sp.
ATCGCCGCAGCCCTTTATTTATCAGGGCTGCGGCGATTTTGCTTCCAAACTTGAGATTAAATCTAAAAAGTCAATATGTTCATTGTTTTTTTCGTAAATATAAAAAATATTTTATAAAATATTCACTATTTATTTCTATAATTATCGAAATTATCGTTTTTTGAAAGTAAAAAGCACCTCTCCATTATAATGTAAACAGATGCTTTTAATACACTTCTTATCGAGTTAACTAAAGGGACACTTCTTTATGTGAAGTGCCTCTTCCTCCATTAAAACAGATTGTTTCTCTCCCACGCCTCTTCCAGCAAACACTAATTAAATATAAAAATCCTTACCACACGTAACTTTAAACATACACATAAGGTGCCTGCTCCCTTTTCGACCACCGCAGCATGAAACAATTTAAAGCGGAATCCTTCGGACAGCGAGCTGCTTTAAAAGCGGCTCGCTGTGAGACACCACCAAAAGCCCCATCTTCCGCTCCCGCACTTCTTTCAGTAAAAAATTCCATATCTGGCTCTGGGTGATCGTATCCAGCATTGTGCTGATCTCATCTGCAATGAGAAATTCTGTATCACACCCCAGTGCCCGGGCAATACAAAAGCGCTGCAGCTCGCCTCCTGAAAGCTCCTGCGGATAACGGTTCATCCAGTCCGGCTCGATCCCAAGCTCACGGATGATACGTTTTTCTATATTCCGGCCGTCCGCCAGCGTATCCTTCAGCTTCAGCCGGGGATTCACAGCCCGCTCCGGATGCTGCCAGATCATCTGTACCGGACAGTACCCCTTTTTCGGAAGCGGCGCTCCGTCCAGAAGCACCTCCCCCGTCTGAGGCTTTAAATAACCGGCCAGCACCTTACAGAGGGTCGATTTTCCCAGGCCGCTCGGACCGACAACCGCCGCCCTCTCGCCCCCCTGCAGACTGAGATTTACATTTTCAAAGACCGGCCGGTCCGTGCCCGGATACGCAAACGTAAGATTTTTTCCCTCCAGCTTCATCGCGATCCTACCGCCCCTTCTTTCTCATAGCCTTCCAAATTCCCGTGCACATGCGCAGCTTCTCTTTTCCGGCTGTCTTTATCCATATACCTTGCGCACCGCACCTGGCCGCATCCCACATTCACCATGGGAAGCTCTTCCATACACGCAGCGCTGTAATATTCACAGCGCGGTCCGAAGGGGCAGCCCTCCGGCATATCCTTCACATAGGGCTGCGTCCCGGGAAAGGGCTGAAATCCGTTCTCGGGAAGGGCTCTCCACAGGGCTCTGGTATAAGGATGCCTCAGCTTCTCCTCAGATTCAAAATCATCCACCGGCGCCTCCTCCACAGTGCTTCCGGCATAAAATACGGCGATCCGGTCCGCCACCTCCAGAGCAAGCTCAATATCATGGGTGATCAGCAGAACGCCCTTCCCTTCATCTGCAAAATCCCGGAAATCCTGCATGGACTGCTTTGCCAGGGCCGGATCCATACCCGGAGTTGGCTCATCTGCAATGATCAGCTTCGGATTTCCCATCAATGCGGACGTGAGCAGTACTCTCCGGGTCATTCCCCCGGAGCACTCAAAGGGATATTTTTTATCCGTATCACCGTCCAGACCATATCTTTGAAACAGCTCCCGCTGTTTTTTCTTCCGCTTCCCGGATTTTCCGGGGCCCCGCACCTGCTCGCCCACAGTCATCAGCGGATCCAGATACGTAGTACTCTGGGGTACAAACGCTATCTCGTTCCCCCTTAGAGCCCGAATCCGCTCCCTTGTCAGAGGCTCCTCACAAAAGTACATTCGCCCTCCGGTCTTTGCATTATAAGGCAGCATGTCCAGGATCGCATGTGCCAGGAGGCTCTTTCCCGAACCGCTGGAGCCCACCACTGCCACGATCTCGCCTACATGGACCGACACGGACAGCCTGGAAATCACTGGAAGCTCTATCTGCCTGCTGCTCCTGCTGTTTTCATATTGCAGAAAGGATATGGACAGATCCTCTATTTCCAAAATATGTTTTTTCCCAAGACAGCTCATGACTTCCTCCTCAATCATGCACACTGGCGGGATCCAGAATTTTCCGCAGAGACTGGCCTCCCAAATCAAAGAGCGCCACCGTAAGCACCAGCATCAGTCCCGGAAAAAGTGCCAGCCACCATTTCCCCATGATCAGATATTTCAGGCTCTCCGACAGGATCACGCCGATAGCCGGCTGCTCCGTGGACAGGCCGAATCCAAGAAAGGTGATGCTGGACTCGTGCAGGATGGCATGAGGAAACATCAGCACCAGTCCCACCAAAAACTGCGGCAGAAGATGGGGAAGCATATGCTTAACCGCGACCTGCAGCCTGCTGTGTCCCAGCTTTTGTGCAATCAGAATGTACTCGTTCTCCCGAAGCTGCATCACCTCTCCCCGGATCAGTCTGGCAAGGGAGGTCCAGTGGGTAAGCGCCACACCCACGATCACGCCCTTCAGCCCCTTTCCCACAGCATAAGAGATCAGGATCAACAGAAGAATATGGGGAATACCCATCACCATATCGATCACAAAGGTAATCGCCGAATCTACCCTTTTCCCCAGTGTGGCTGCGGCAATTCCAAGGATCATGGCCATCACCGCGCTCACTCCAGCCGCGCAGACGCCGATCAGAATGCTCATGGAGAGCCCCGCCAGAGTGCGGTAAAGCATATTTCTCCCCAGCCAGTCCGTCCCGAAGGGATATTGAAGACCGGGCGGCAGATTCTTTCTGGAAAAATCCGTCACCATAGCGGCGTCATGAAAAATTATGCCCGCAGCCGCCACAGATACCAGAAACAGAACGGAAAATGCCAAAAGTACCCGGGCCTTTTGTCTTTGGTTCCATTTCCTCATCGCCGGCCTCCTTTCCGAATACGCGGATCCACCACGCCATACAGAAGATTGGCGATAAAATTCCCGAGAAATACAATGCATGCAGTGATCAGGGTGATTCCCATCAAAAGAGGGACATCGCTTCCTGTACCCGCAGTGACAGCGGCCTGCCCCAGCCCGGGATAAGAAAACACCTGCTCCACCACAACCGAGCCGCCGATAATTTCACTGATCGAAGCAAACTGCAAGGTCATGGCGGGAAGCAGTACATTCCGAAGCCCATGCCGCCGCACAATGCTCCGGGTACTCTCACCCTTCGCTCTGGCAAAAAGCACGTAATCGCTTTCCATAATATCGATCATCTTTTCTCTCGTATGCAGCGTGATATTGGAAATTCCGGTAATGCTTAAGGTCACAGCCGGAAGAATGGCATGGCGGACCCTGTCCAGGAACGTAACCCCGCTTGCCTCTACGCCAATGGGTACGCTTAAGCCTATCGGCAATACCTTCAGCCATACGCCGAAAATGATCAGAAGCAGAAGGGCCAGCCAGAATGCCGGTGTACTGGCGGTCACCAGGGAATACCCCCTGATCAGCTTATCAGGCCATTTCCCCCGGAATACCCCCGCCGTTACTCCCAATATAAATCCTAAAAGCCCGGAAATGAGCCAAGCCAGCCCCATCAAAAACAGAGAGTTGCCTAATTTTACGGCAATTACCTTTGTTACGGGCTGCCGGTAAAGAAGGGACGTTCCCATGTCCCCTCTTAACATATCCTTCGCCCAGTTTACATAACGCTCCACAGGATTTTTGTCCACGCCCCAATAGGAGCGAAGCTTTTCCTTCTGCGCATCGCTCATGCTTCCCAGCGCCGCCTGCCCCACATTCGCCTGCAGAGGGTCGATGGGTGAAGCGGAAACCAGCCCGAAGGTGACAATACTCACCGCAAATAGCAGCAAAAGCATGCGTATAAATTTTTTTCCCGCATATAGCAGATTGTTTTGCAGCAACGTTTTACTCCCATTCCCATTCGTCAACATTATTTACAATGGACCAGCCATGGCCATGGGGATGTATCTTCTGGTCCGCGACCTTTAACCCATCCCGCACAAAGTAGAGATGGTCAATGTTGACCAGCCAGATCCATGGGATATCTCCTTCCTGGGTGATGCCTGTGGCGCCGTCCCACTGGGCCTTTTTCCACAGATCATAGGATTCTTCCAGATCATCGCTTGCCAGGGCCTCGTCCATATATTTGTCCACGGTCTCATTCGCATAGGGCGAAAGCTCTGCGGAACCGTCTTCCATGGTATGATAAATATTATAAAGCTCCATAGGCGTATGTGCGCCCCAGCCCCATATAAGCGGATCCGACTGTGCGCGATCATAAGCCGTATCCCAGCCTGCGCCCTCCGTAGTCACATCGATTCCCAGTTCCCGCAGCTGATTTGCCGTATCCTCCGCCAATGCCTGCCGCACGGAATCCCCGTTTATGAACATCAAAGTCAGTTCTGCCCTTTCACCGTCTTTTTCACGGATCCCGTCTTCTCCTTCTGTCCAGCCGGCTTCATCCATAAGCGCTTTGGCGGCGTCCAAATCGTATTCTGTTTCTGCGGCGTCATTATACCAGGGCATTTTGTCACAGACACTGTATGCCACCGTTCCATAACCATTCAGCACATTGTCAATCATTTCTTCACGGTCAATGGCAAGGTTGATGGCCCGCCTTACGTTTACATCCGCCGTAAAGGAATTTCCGTATACAACGCCGTCCACTTCCTCCGGCTCGGAGCACGGAAGGTTAAAGCCCCGGTTGTCCACAGTCGCTACATTTAAAAGGCTGTAGCCGTCGATCACCTGCTCACTGTAGGAGGCGGCCGTATGAGCCACGTCCACCTGCCCTGCCATAGCAGCCGCAAGGGCTGCGTCCTCTTCCATAAACAGGATGGTTACCTTTTCCATTTTGGGGGCCTCCCCGTAATAATCCGGGTTTGCCTCAAGGATTACCTGCTGCCCTCTATCCCACTGTTTCATAATGTAACGCCCCGACCCGATGGGATTTTGTCCGTAATT
>CAZGTY010000047.1:5008-15593 GCA_964528895.1 uncultured Blautia sp.
TATCCCACTGTTTCATAATGTAACGCCCCGACCCGATGGGATTTTGTCCGTAATTTTCGTCATAGGCGTGCTCCGGAACGATTCCCACGACTGCCATAGTATACGGCCAGATGGAATAGGGCGTATTCATATGAAACTCCACGGTCGTATCATCCACGGCGACCGCTTCCTTCAGCATGGTAAAATCATTTACGGAGCTGTTATCACGGCAAATGTTATAGGTAAAGGCCACATCCTCCGCTGTCAGAGACACGCCGTCCGTAAACTTCACATCGTCACGGATCTTTACCGTCCATGTAAGACCATCCTCACTGCAGCCGTACTCCGTAGCCAGATCATTCTCGATACCAAGCTCTTTATTTGTGCGCACCAGCGTACTCTGAATCAGAGGTTCGTGTACGTGCTCTCCCGCACCCCAGCCATAAGCCGGATCAAAACCCGACTCCGGTTCTGAGGTAACCGGCATGGTAACGATGACCGATCTGTCTTCCGCTCCTGCATTTACCATGACTGCAGTTGTTCCGACAAGAGATGCCGTCATGGCCATAGCACACAAAATGCTGATAATTTTTTTCTCTCTCATGTGTCCTCTCCTTTTCTTTCACATTTACGTCATCCGGCTGCTTTTCAAAATGCCGGCGTATATATAGGCTTAACACAATTCCATGTGTTGATATTATTTTAACAAATTCGGAAATCCACACAAGCTGCCCCGGGGGATATTTTTTAACTATTTTTATCCGCCGGAAAGCCGGAATTTACGGGGATTTTTATTCAAATTATTTTTCTTAAATCCCCATCCCCCGCATTTTTCTGCCATATATCGTTTTATAACTCTAAAACCGCATACGGCCGCAGCCCTCCCGGGGGATGCATTTTATCTCTCTCCGCTTTCGAGCCGCTTTTATCGTTCTCTGTGTTTGCGTTGTTATCTGATTGATTTACAGGAAAAACTATGTTATACTGTATGGGAAAAAGAAAAAGTCACAAGATACGAATGTGAGGTGAGAACATGGACGGCAGTAGTAGTCGAAGTACAGGCAAGGTCTTCATATATTGTAAAAATACCTGCGGCTGCACACCGTTCCTGTGCTGACCCTCTCTTATTTTGCCAATATATGAGTACCATTGTCCATTTCTAAAACTGCACTGCATCAGCACAGAGCGTGTGTGAGCAGGTTTCCGTAGGCGGCAATGGTATTTTTTTGCCTTTTTTCCTTACGGCCCCGCACCGCACCTGCCTTTGTCACAGCGGATGGTTTATCATCACGCACAGGCTAGATGTATAAAGGAGGTACAGGACAATGAATATCATGAATAATTCCCCCAATGAAAATCCCATGGCCGTACAGCATCCCGATTACAAGACAGAAATTGCGGCCATTCTCCGCAGCAACCTGACTCCCAAACTGATGCGCGGGAAGATTCTTTCGTACCACGAAAACGATATTGCCGCCGCAATGGAGCTGCTGAACAGGGACGAACGAAACAGACTTTACAGTATTCTGGACACGGAAACACTCGCCAGCGTTTTTGAATACTCCGGTCAATTATCCGATTATATCAGCGAGCTGAGTATACGTAAGAAAATTGAAATTCTTTCTCATTTTGAGGTCACAACAGCAGTGGAATATCTGCGGCAGATGAAAAAAGAGGACCGCTACGCCCTTATTGAATTGATGGATGATGATGTCAAACGCGAGATCATGTTCCTCAGTTCCTTTGATGAGGATGAGATCGGCAGCAAAATGACCACCAACTATATTTCCATTCACGCTGGTATCGGCATACGGCAAGCCATGAAAGAGCTGATCGAACAGGCTGCGGACAACGATAACATCTCTACCATTTATGTTGTAGACGAAGATGAAACATTATTCGGAGCCATTGATCTTAAAGATCTGATTATTGCCCGGGATAATATACCGATCGACGATATTACCATGACCTCCTACCCTTACGTATATGCCAACGAGCAGATCGAAGACTGTATTGAACGCATAAAAGGATATTCGGAAGATTCCATACCGGTACTGGACTCAGATAATAAATTAATCGGCGCTTTGATATCACAAGATATTACACAGCTGGTGGACGATGAAATGGGCGAAGACTATGCCAGGCTGGCCGGCCTCTCTGCGGAGGAGGACCTGCAGGAGCCCCTGAAAAGGAGCATTCATAAAAGACTTCCCTGGCTCATCATTCTGCTCGGCCTGGGATTAGTGGTATCCACCGTCGTTGGAATGTTCGAAAATGTTGTCGCTCATCTGACGATCATCATCAGCTTCCAGTCGCTGATTCTGGATATGGCCGGCAATGTGGGTACGCAATCTCTTGCCGTAACCATACGTGTCCTGATGGATGAACAGATCAGCAGCAGACAAAAGCTTTCTCTCATCGGCAAGGAGGCCCGCGTCGGCCTGACAAACGGCTTTATCCTGGGTATTTTATCCTTTGTATTGATCAGCCTGTATCTTATTTCTCTCAAAGGGCAGAGTGCAGCGCTGGCATTTTCCGTTTCCCTTTGCACCGGTACCGCGCTGGTACTGTCCATACTGCTTTCCAGCATATCGGGCACCGTCATACCGATCGCGTTCAAAAAACTGAAGATCGATCCGGCTGTGGCATCCGGCCCCTTGATCACCACGATCAATGATCTTGTCGCAGTGATCATCTATTATGGCCTCGCATGGGTACTGCTGATCAACGTACTGCATTTTTGATTATCCTGTGTAAGCGCACAGAGACATGATCGAATCGCTTTATAAGCATTTAAAAAGAGACTGTCCGGTATGGACAGCCTCTTTTTTGTAATTATTGTTATCATTGATTATACAAGACGTCTTACTGAAAGAATGGTTCTGTATGCAGCATTGTCGCTGACCTTGATGCCATCTGTGGAATTGGATGCATGCACGATCTGGCCGTTGCCCATATAAATTGCCACATGTCCGCCGTAGCAGATCAGGTCTCCCGGCTGTGCTTCCGAATAGGACACCTCATATCCTGCGGTCTGCTGCTCATAGGACGTCCTTGGAAGGCTGATACCAAAGGCCGCGTAAACACTCTGTACGAAACCGGAGCAGTCAGCGCCGTCGGTAAGACTTGTACCGCCCCATACATACGGGTTGCCGACAAACTGTAAAGCATAATCTACTATGGATGAACCGGAGCTTGAATATGATGTAGATGTAGATACAGACTCTGATTCAGCGGCTTCGATCACTTCGCTTGCGCTCACAGAATTCCCCTCGGAATCATAGACCTCTGTCCCATCTTCAGCGGCTTCATAGACATCCACTTCATTTCCGTCCTCATCGTAAACCGGCTCCGGATCTACGGTAACCGTCTCGTCTTCTACGCCTTCTTCCGCTGCCGCCGCTGCTTCTTCTTCAGCCTGGCGGATAGCTTCCTGCTCAGCGAGCCATCTCTGCTCTTCCAGATACTCGATCTCTGCCTGCTGCTGTTCAATCAGTGCACAGTAGTCATTTGCCAGCTGCTGCGCATATGCAATCTCATCGTCACATTCCGCAGATAATGCGCGTCTTTCATCGATGGCGTTCTGCAGATTCACGGACTCTGCCTCATACTCCTGTTTCATGGCCTCCAGCTCGGCCTTCTCCTGCTCATATCTCTCACTCAGCTGCTGAACCTGGACAATGGTATTAGCATATGTCTCAAGGCTCTCCCTGTCGTAATCGTACATCTTCTGAGTGTACTCAGCCTTTGTAAGAAGCTCGGAGAGGTTATCCGCGCTCATCATCATCTGCAGCCAGGCATCGCTCCCGCCCTTTTCATACAGGTACTGGATACGTTTCTTCATAGCCTCATACTGTTTATCACGGGCATTCTGAGCCTTGGTCAGATCGGTCTGCGTCTGGGCGATATCCGCTTCTTTATCGGAAATATCACTTTTCAGAACTTCTATGGAAACCATAACGTTTACAAGGTTTTCATCCAGAACCGCGATCTCATTCTGAAGCTGTTCCTTTGCCCAGTAGAGCTCATCGATCTGCGCATAGGTGGCGTCCAGCTGCGCATAAGTCCATGCCTGCTCTTCTCTTAACTCCTCTTCTCTGTCAGCGTATACACATACAACCTGTGCCGCTCCTATAATCAATGATAATGTCAAAGCCAAAATTCTTTTTTTCATTACTTTCACCCTCGTAAATGATTCATTTTGTAATATTTTTGAAATACTTTTCCCGAATCTTTTTACATATTAACACAGTTTTACATGGAATGCAAGGGCAAATCTGCAAAAACTTCAAATTTTTGTAACATTTATTAACGGAAAAGAAATCAAAAGGGGAAACACCTTTATTTCGGACATTCTCCCCTTTTTTTATTATATTTTATTTACAAGATTAATTATACAGATCTGCCAGGATCTGATCCGCAGTCTTATTTAAATAACCATCCGGATCAGATAATATGCTGGAATCCCATCTGAAATAATTTCCGTTCTTTATGTAATTTCCGGCGCTTGTATGATAATCATACTTGGTGTATCCGCTGTACTTGGACATATACTTTTTTGCAAGCGTGATTGCCTGGCTCGAATAATCGCCGTCCGGAGTCGTCGTACCAGACAACTGGCAGCCTGCGTTCGGTGTGGAATGAACGATCACAACACTTTTATCCGAACACTGTCCGATAACGATCCATGTATGTCCGCTGTTATAACCGACATCGCCGGGCTTCAGAGTATAACTCGCCGCCTTAAGCTGAGACTGTGTGAGAGTAGTCCCCCAGCCCTTTGATTTATAATAGCTGCCCACATCGTTTGCGACTACCGTATAGCCGTACCCTTCCCCGGAGGTACTATGGAACACCTGATAAGTAGCCCAACCGACAAATCCGGAACAGTCAAGCCCTTTCGCCCTGTTTGCGGCGCTGAGATCATTCAGGCCGTTCTCCTGATAATCATAGTCCTCATCCTGTGAGTAATAAAACTCTCTCCATGTAGAGCTGACTCCCTTCAGGGTACTGTCATTCCACCCGCCGCCCCAGACATATAAAGCCTGTCCTACAGGCTGGATCGCTCCCGCCAGATAATTTTTAATTGTCCGTTCATTTGTCGGTGTGGTAAGACTGAGGTTTTCCTCGGAGGTCACGTATCCGCTGGAGTTGAACACATAGGATTTCCCGTCGATCACCATAGTCCCCGTCGCCATATACCCTGTGGATGTGTCAAAATAGCGCTTACCGGTCGAATCGCTTACCCAGCCTGTGGCCATGATCCCATTAGTCTTGCTAAAATAACGATACTTGCCGCTTCCGTTTTTCACCCAGCCTGTAGTCATGATTCCATTGCTCGTGCTGAAATAGCGATACTTGCCGCTTCCGTTTTTCACCCAGCCCGTAGCCATGATCCCGCTGCTGGTGCTGAAATAACGCATCTGCTTGTTATTATCGGTATACCATCCCGTATACATGATGCCCGTGCTCGTGTTAAAGTAGCGATATTTGCCGCTTCCGTTTTTCACCCAGCCCGTAGCCATGATTCCACTGCTGGTGCTGAAATAACGTTTCTGGCCATCTGAATTAGATACCCAGCCCGTTCGCATGTAACCATCCGTACCGAAATACCGTTTCTGTCCTTTTGCATTAGATACCCAGCCTGTGGCCATGATTCCGGAGGAAGCGCTGAAATAACGTTTCTTCCCGCTGAATGTCTGCCAGCCTGTCCTCATAACGCCATCTGTTCCGAAATAGCGCTTCTGGCCTTTCGCATTGGACACCCAGCCGGTCGCCATAACGCCGGTGCTGGCGGCAAAATAGTACGTCTTATTGCTGATCTTTGTAAAACCCGACATCCGTACGCCTGTCGTCAGATCAAAATAATATTTTTTTCCGTTAAGAGTCAGCCAACCCTTCTTATACTGTCCGTTTGACAGCATGTAATAGACCTTCCCATTGACGGTCACAAAGCCTTCCTGCGCAGCCTGTACGTCCTTCGTGGTGACCTGTGAGGTAAAACCTGCGGCAAAAAGCATCAGGAGCAGCAGCAATCCCCATAGTCCGATTTTTCTTCCCTTCACTTTCATAGTTACCTTCCTCTTTAAAATATATATTTTTCTTCTTCTGTCTGTTTTTTACAATTTTGTTACAATTATGTTTTTTATTATAAACCAACAATTTCTATTCGTCAACACAAAAGTAATTTTTGCATTAAAAAAGGATGGAACGCTTCTAAGCATTTCATCCCATTCTGTTCATGTAACAACTGTGCAATATTATTTTAAAGAAGGTGCCTGCGAAGCTCTGCTCCGTCCTGTGCGCTCAGATATGCCGGCGGAACATCAAATACCGTCCTGCAGCCCTTCTGGCCCTCCCGGCTCATACGATATGCAGCCCGCGCATAAGCTACGATCACGGAGGAGGTAAACTCCGGATTGGAATCCAGCTTCAGACTGTACTCGATAACATGATTGTGCTCATCATTCCACCCGGTCTTTCCCGTGCGGATTACAAAACCGCCGTGGGGAATGCCGCCGTGATCCCTCTTCAGCTCCTCCTCAGAGATAAAATGCACGGTAGTATCATATTCATCAAAATAATTCGGCATGGTTTTGATCTCCTGCTCAATGCGCGCCAGATCCGCCCCCTCTTCTGCCACCACAAAGCATTCTCTCGTATGCTTCTCGCGGGTGGTCAGCTCCGGATTTTCGCCGTTTCTCACAGCCTCCAGCGCAGATTCCACAGGAATGGTGTACTGCTTGCCGTCCTTTACGCCGTCAATGCGGCGGATAGCATCGGAATGACCCTGGCTTACACCCTTCCCCCAGAATGTATAATCATTCCCGTTCGTAAGGATCGCATTTGCATACATTCTGTTTAAAGAAAACATTCCCGGGTCCCAGCCAACGGAAATAATGCCTACATGCCCGCTCTCACCTGCTGCTTTATCCACATTTTCAAAGTGCTGTGGAATTTTTGCATGGGTGTCAAAGCTGTCCACAACATTAAACCACTGAACATATTTGGGTGTCTGCGTCGGGAGATCCGTAGCGCTTCCTCCGCAGATGATCAACACATCGATCTGATCTTTCATTTTTTCCGCATCATCCACATGATAAACCTTCGCAGTTTCTGTCAGGATTTTAACTGTCTCCGGATCACGTCTGGTAAATACAGCGGCCAGCTCCATATCCGGATTATGTCTGACTGCACATTCCACTCCTCTTCCCAGATTACCGTAGCCAAGAATTCCAATACGAATACTCATATCCGTTTCCTCCACTGTTTTATGATCGTTTAACACTTTTAACTTTTATAATCATGAGCTGCCTCATGTTCCATGGTAATATTTCTGCAGAAAAATATTAACCGGATCAACAGCAAAACGCCCTTCCCGGACAGCACAGATTGCATGCCAGATTTGCCAGACAAAGACTCATGCACATATTATCGCCTGCCACAGGCATCCCTCCAAAAGGATTCTGATGCTCCTGATACCAGCTTCCGCCGCCCTCTATTCTCTGCAAAAGCATCTTGTACTGCATATTGTCCGGTTCCAGACGAACAGCCTCCCGAATATCATTCAGCGCATTCACGTTATTTCCTATCCCCATGTTTGCCATAGCCGACAAATAATACCACTGCCCGTTTCTCTGCTGCAGTCCGGAAAGTACATTCAGGGCCTCCTGATAATGCCCGTTCTGAATGTAATTGGCCGCCGCCTGCCTGCGAACGGCTTCCTCGTCCTGATATCCCGAGGTCTGTCCTCCAAAGCCGCCGCTGCTCTCATAAGCAGAACCATATTCCCGCTCTTTCATGATCTGGTCATAGGCCTGCTGTATCTCCTTAAACTTCTCTTCTGCCTGCGCCTTATTTGGATTATTAATATTCGCATCGGGATGGTACTTGCGGCTGAGACGTCTGTATGCCTTTTTAATCTCCTCGTCTGAGGCGTTTCTGTCAACTCCCAGAACACTATATGGATCAAACATGTTTTTTCTCCTGTTCTTCCCTGCGTTTCTTTGATACATCCTCAAACCGACACCATACGCCGGAATATAAAATATTTCTTAAAATGTCTCCGTATTTTATAATAGGAAGCTTTTCAAACTCCCTGCAGGCCTCCGCCAGCATCAGCAGCAGGATCTGCCGCACCTGCTCCGGGAACTCTTTCATTATATATGTTTCAGAAAAGGGATTGTAATTTCCATTTTTTACATCCTTCTCCACATCATCGTAAGCATCCAAAAGATAAATGAATTTCCCCAGAAAAAAGCCCATCCTTCGAAGGGATGGCTCCCACTGATCATGACGGTATACAAAAATCTCCTCCATGATCTTTCCGAAACAGCCGGCCATTCTGTCAATGTCCTTTTCCCCCGCCTGTTCCAGCTCCGATAATCGATTCAGATACCGCATGATAGCATCCGCCTTTTCCCGGTAAAGAGCCTTCACCTTTTTGCTTTTCCCTTTCAAAAATCCAGCATAGGCAAACCGGAGGAATTTTTTCTCATCCTTCCAGTCATCCATACATTTATAATATGTCAGAAGCACATTCATATCCGCGGCATACTCTGTAAACTCATTTTTCCGGACCGGATGCTTATAGACCGGATGGAGAATGCAGCGACTCTTTCCTTTTCTGTTAGGCGGCTCGTACAGACCGCTCAGAAGAAGGATTACAAAGGTCATATCATAGGTAAGGCTGATCTGTCCCGAAATCCCATACCTCTCCCGGAGTTCCCGGCAAAGGCCGCAGTAGAAGGAACGGTATACATCATAATCCTTAAATTTGATCTCCGGCTTATTCATTACAACATAGCCAAACATACTTTCCTCCCTGTGTTTTCAGCTCTTTTTCACAAATTTCGTACGGCACTTCGGACATGAAATCTCGATTTTCCCCTTTCCCCTGGGAATCCGGATCTTCTGACCGCACCCCGGACAGGTATAAATATGGTAGTCTTTTCTCTGGGACATAATATTCTTTTCTTTTCGCAGACGTGCCCGCAGAGAGGCGGTTTTTTCCAGATATTTCTGATTTTCCCCGTAACGCCTGGAAATATTCCTGGAAAAGATACGAAAATAAGTATAAATGATCAATAACAATCCCACCGTATCCATGACAGTTCCCAAAAGATTCCCACGGCCGATAAATATGGCCAGGACCACCAGCACAAAAGCAGCTCCTATGGTAAATTTCGCGAATTGATCCACACCATAGCGTCCCTGCATGAACTTCATAAGCTTTTCTTTCATCTTCATCTGATCATCTCCTATTAAAAATCTTATTTATCGCTGCAAACCTGGAAAATGTAAAATTTCAGGTAGTAGGACTCATCAGAAGCCCAGAGGATCGGATGGTCCGGCGCCTGGGTCCGATATTCCACCTGTCTCAGACGCTTATGCGCATTTCCGGCCGCCTGGCCGATGGTCCGGGTAAACAATTCATAATTCATAAAATGGGAACAGGAACAGGTGGCAAGAAATCCCCCGTCACGCACCAGCTTCATTGCCCTCAGATTAATTTCCCGATAGCCCTTCACAGCATTTTTCACGGAGCTTCTCGATTTGGCAAAAGCGGGCGGATCCAGGATCACCACGTCAAACTTCTCACCCTTTTCCTCCAACGCCGGAAGCAGTTCAAACACATCCTGACAAATAAATCTCACCCTGTCCTGGAGGCCGTTCAGACGTGCATTCACAGCGGCCTGATCCACCGCGAGCTGAGACGCATCCACCCCCAATACCTGCTCTGCACCCGCCAGACCTGCATTCAGGGCAAAGGACCCGGTGTGCGTAAAACAGTCTAAAACCTTCGCTCCCCTGCACAGCCTCTGAATAGCCAGGCGGTTATATTTCTGATCCAGGAAAAAACCCGTTTTCTGTCCATTTTTAATATCCACCTGATATCTCACGCCATTTTCTGTGATTTCCACAATGGTAGGGAATTCCGGCCCTATAAATCCTTTATGGAGCTCCATTCCCTCCTGAAGGCGGACCCTGGCGTCACTTCTTTCATAAACTCCCCGAATCTGAATGCCGTCCTCCGCCAACGCCTCTTTAAGAAGCTCTGTGATCTCCAGCTTCATGCGGTCGATCCCCAAAGCAAGGGACTGTACCACCAGTACATCGGAAAACTTGTCTACTACCAGCCCCGGCAGAAAATCCGCCTCACCAAAAATCAGCCTGCAGCTTCCGGTATCCACCGTTTTTTTACGGTATTCCCACGCATCGGCCACCCGCATTTTCAGAAAAGCTCTGTCGATCTCCTGATTTTCATTCCTGGTAAGCAGCCGGACTGCAATTCTGGAATTCCGGTTAATAAAGCCTCTTCCCATGGGATAGCCGTCAAAATCACGTATAAATACAACATCTCCATCAGAAAAGCTTCCCAGAGTGCTGGCTATCTCATTATCAAAGACCCACATCCCGCCGGACTTCAGGATGCGGCCTTCTCCCTTTTTCAGAGTTACAACTGCCATGGCCACGATCGTTCTCCTTTCAGGCCAAATACCTCTTTATTCTTTTATATACATTTCTATATATTCTAACACTTGTTTTGGGTAAAAACAAGAGGCGCCGATCCTGGCGCCTCTCATTTACAAATAATTCTATTCTA
>CAZGTY010000048.1:0-15347 GCA_964528895.1 uncultured Blautia sp.
CTTTCCTTAAGAACGGAAATGTACTGGCGGCGACGAAACGCCTGGAGAAGGAGCTCCTGGGATTGGTGCAAAAATAAGAATGTAAGAACTAAACAATATCATAGAAAGACACCCGCAAAAAAACGCAGGTGTCTTTCTGAATTAAAAAATAGGAGGCTGATTAAGCTGAGAAATGCTTATCTCTGGACACGGCCAGAAGCGTTGCCCGAAGCGAGAGAAGCAGCCTCTGCGACCGACACAAGACTGAAGTCGTGCTCGATCGTCTGCTTCAGACAGGAACCGGCTACGGCAAAATTGATAGTATCCTGGGGTGCGTAGCCGCTGGACAGCGCGTAAATCAATGCCCCGCCGAAGCTGTCACCGCCGCCGACTCGATCTGTCAAATGTACCCGATAGGTGGGAGCAAAGTAAGATTTTCCATCCGTGTAGAGCATACCGGACCAATCGTTATCACTTGCGGAGATGCTTCCTCTCAGGGTGATTGCGACATATCTGCAGCCAAACTGTTCCTGAATCTGTCGGGCTACGCTGATATAACCATCATAATTCAATTTTCCACCGGTAATATCTGTGTTCTCGGCGTGAATATCAAATACATCTGCGGCATCCTCTTCGTTTACGATGCAAATATCTACATATTTCATTAATTTTGACATGGTTTCTTTTGCTTCTGAACGACTCCAAAGCTTTTTGCGGTAATTCAAATCACAGCTGATGGTCAGTCCTGCTGCTTTTGCGGCTTTGCAGGCGTCCAGACAGATGTCGGGATTCTCTCCGCCAAGTGCAGGTGTAATTCCTGTAAAATGAAACCATGAAGCATTTTCAAAAATTTTTTTCCAGTCAAATTCCGTTCGGTGCGCGAGGGCGATGGAGGATCCGGCGCGATCATATATGACCTTGCTCGCACGCTGGGAGGCCCCTTTTTCTATAAAATAGATGCCGAGCCTGGGACCGCCTCTCACAATATAACGCGTGTCCACGCCATAGCGGCGCAACTCATTTACGGCGCATTGGCCAATGTCATTATCCGGAAGTCTGGTTACAAATGCCGCTTCCAGCCCATAATTTGCTACTGCCACAGCCACGTTGGCTTCTCCTCCCGCGTAGGAAACTTCAAACTCATTTGCCTGAGGAAGCCTTAAATAGCCCTTTGGATTCAGTCGCATCATGATTTCGCCAAATGTTACGATCTTCGTCATTTCTGTTCTGCTCCTTTCGTGATTTTTACCAGGCGCTTTGCAACCTGAGTAATATTTTCGTATTGTTCATTTTCAATCCATTTTTTATTTACCAGCTGTCCGCCGAGCCCGGCACCGACACATCCTGCATTGAGAAAGCTTTGCAGATTGGATTCGTTCACCCCGCCGACCGCAATGAGTGGGATATGGCTGATTGGCGCTGTCAGAGCCTTTATGTATGAGCTTCCCAAATTTGAAGCAGGGAAAACCTTTACAAAATCAGCTCCCCATTCATAGGCGGATGTAATTTCGCTGGGGGTCAGTGCTCCGGGCATGGAAACCAGTCCCAGCGCTCTTGTGTGGGAGATGACATCTCTGTTGGAATCGGGTGAGATGATGTACCTTGCGCCCGCGTTTGCAGCAAGATCTACTTGCTCTCTGGTCATCACAGTTCCGACTCCGGCCAGTACCTTTCCCTGAAATCGTTCCTGAATGGCCCGGATGGCTGCAGCCGTATCAGCAAAAGTAGAGGGAGCCTTTTGGTTAAAGGTTACTTCAATTAATTGAATACCGCCCACGTACAGGGCATCGGCCACTTTGATACAGCTTTCGGTATCAATTCCCCGGATAATGGCAATGAGCTTTTCCTTACGTATACGGGATACTACCTGATCGTGCATGAATTTACCTCCTTTATATAAACATTAAAATAGTGCCCATTTAATTTATGCCCATTATAGCATAAAATTACTGGATGTCAATACAAAAATAAAACAGGTACAATACAAGTTAAAGAAAAAACAGAGAATAAATGAAAAGATAAGTGTTTACGGAAAAGAAAAAACAGAAAAATCCGTTGCTAAAATACACGATAATTTTAAGGAAAACATAGGAAATTTATGAAAAAAATTGCTCGATATTGTTAAAATTCTCAATTGTTTTGAGTAAAATATCAAAAAATATATTGACAAGTACATATCCTTGTGCTATTTTATACTAAATAATACAACATGTATAAAACAACTATTATAAAAAGAGGAGGACATATGCCAGTTTTAGGAGTTACTATAAAGCCTGAAGATTTGCAGAGGATTTACTTTACACCCGGCGATAAAGCAATTTTAAGAGAATTGGGGAAAAGGAAGGCAGAGCTTGCCGCCCGGCCTATTCAGGAAAAGAAGAGAAGGCTGTGGATGGCACATAATGATTTGGAGGAAACACGTCCTGTCATATTTTGCGATCCCGAAAATGGCTGGGGGGAAATTATTACGGATTATCAATGTGAAACACCATTGGCGAGATGCTATGAAGAGTTCTTGCGAAAAGAATTGTTTTGGGGAGAGCGTATGGGAGATGACAGGGTTATTGAGAATGTCATCAATGTTCCATATGTATATGACGAGACTTCTTTTGGATTGCCGGTGGAGATAATTGGAGGAGAAAACGGCGGCTCCTATACATGGATTCCTCCGCTGACAGATTGGGAAAAGCTTGCTGCGCTTGAACCGCAGAGAATTACGGTAGACTATGAGAAATCGGACAGGCTGATGGCTTTGGTAGGAGAAACCTTTGAGGGAATCCTCACCGTCCGTCGCCACACGGATTGGTGGTGGTCGCTGGGAATGACACGGGAAGCGATTCTATTGAGGGGTATGCAGGAATTTTTCTATGATCTTGTAGACAATCCGGATGAGGTGCATCAGCTCATGGCATTTTTAAGAGACAGTAATTTGAACAAGATAGAATTTCTTGAAAAAAATGGGCTTTTGGCAGCAAATGCGAATGATACATATGTGGGCTCAGGAGGCTTTGGCTATACAAAACAATTAATGCCGGAGAATCCGGATGGTAGCGTGAAACTGAAAAATATGTGGGGATTTTTAGAAAGCCAGGAAACATTGTCTGTTTCGCCGGATATGTTTGAAGAATTTGTTTTTCCCTATCAAAAACCATTGCTGGATCGTTTCGGGTTAAATTGCTACGGCTGCTGTGAACCGATGGATAAACGGTGGCACATTGTTAAGCGGACGCCTAATTTGCGGCGGGTATCTGTTTCAGCTTGGGCAGATAAGCAGAAAATGGCGGACTACTTGGGTGCGGATTATATATATTCGTATAAGCCCCGCGCGGTGCCGCTGGCACAGTATCACATGGATGAGGATTATGTAAGAAAAGAATTAACGGAAGTATTGAAAAAAGCAAGAGGGTGCCGCCTGGAAATCATTATGAAGGATAACAATACCTTGGGGCATAATCCAGAGAATGCGGTAAAATGGTGCGCAATTGCTAGAGAGCTTTCGGAAAGAATCTGGGGATGATTAATTTCAGAGAAAAAAGGGTGGGTGGATTGGATAAGAAAAAAGTATTGGAAGTTAAGGGTATCACGAAGACCTTTCCGGGCGTCAAGGCTTTATCCGGCGTGGATCTGGAGATTTATGAGGGAGAGGTTCATGCAGTTGTAGGGGAAAATGGTGCGGGAAAATCAACCCTGATGAAGGTTTTGACCGGCGTATATAAAAGGGATGAGGGCGAATATCTGTTTGAGGGTAATCCGGTGGATTTTCAGAATGTGCAGCAGTCCATTTCAATGGGAATCAGCTGCATTTATCAGGAGCTGACCATTGTGCCGATGATCGATGTGGCGAAAAATCTGTTCCTGGGGAATTTGCCTGAGGTGAAAAACGGAATCATCGATTACAAAAAGCTTTATAAGGACGCACAGGACGTTCTGGATATGCTGGGCGTAAATGTTTCTGTCAGAACGATTGCGAATGAGTTGTCTGTTGCACAGCATCAGATGATTGAGATCGGCAGAGCAGTATCAAGAAATGCAAAGGTGATCATCATGGATGAACCGACCTCTTCCTTGACACAGAAGGAAACAGAGGTTTTGTTCCGTGTAATCCGGTCATTAAAGGAACGGGGAATTGCCGTCTTTTATATTTCACATAAGCTGGAGGAGATTACGGAGATATCTGACCGCATATCCGTTTTCCGTGATGGACAAAAGATTGCCACATTTCCCAATGACAGCAGTGTTACGGAGGATATGATTATAGGCCATATGATCGGGCGAAAGATCGAAAACTATTATAACAAGCAGATCTGTGAAATCGGGGATGTGGTTCTGGAAGCAAAAAACCTGACACGAAAGGGCGTCTTTGAGAATGTGAGCTTTCAGGTTCGAAAGGGGGAGGTCTTGGGCTTCTTTGGCCTTGTGGGGTCCGGGCGATCTGAGGTTATGACCGCTTTGTTTGGAATTGATAAGCTGGACTCCGGTGAAATTTATATTGAAGGAGAAAAGAAGAAAATCAGCTCTCCGTTCCGGGCAATCCGAAACGGAATCGGATTGGTGCCGGAAGACAGGAGACAGCAGGGGCTGTTTCTGCGGCTGAGCGTCAAATTTAATGAACTGATTATCAAAATGGGAGAAATCAGTAAATTTGGATTTGTCAATACAAGAAAAGAACGGGAGCTGGCAAATAAATATAAAGCAGATTTAAATATAAAAACCCCCTATCTGGAAAAAAAGGTCGGTGAATTGTCCGGAGGTAATCAGCAGAAAGTGGTCATTGCAAAATGGCTGATGATGAGCCCGAAAATACTGATTCTGGATGAACCGACGAGAGGAATCGATGTCGGTGCGAAATCCGAAATTTATAAATTGATAAATCAGCTTGCTATGGAGGGCATTGCTGTGATTGTTATTTCATCGGAGCTTCCGGAAATTTTAGGAATCAGTGACCGGATTGTGATTATGTCGGAGGGCAGAAAAGCAGGTGAGCTGACGGCGAGCGAAACTGAGAGCCAGAGTGTTATGAAGGTAGTATTGCGAGGTGACAGCGATGAGTGAAGGAAAAATGAAAAAATTACGAATGGATAAAAGTCACAGCAGATTTTTGGACCCGAAGTATACTCGCTACTATATTTTATTGGCTGGAATTTTGATTATGCTGATAGCGCAGTGTATTGTGAGCCCGAATATCCTGAAAAGTCCGGCGACCGCCTACAGCTATCTGGTGAAGTGCATTCTTTCAGTGGAAAGTACGGCGTTAATTGCCAGTGGCGTTATGTTTGTTATTGTCTGTGGAAAAAACGATTTGTCTACCGGATGTACCATGCAGCTTGCCGCTTCGGTTGCCTGTATTACGACCGCAAAATACTGCGGCAGCCTTGGCGATCAGGCAGCCTCCATCCTTGCGATTTTGTTGCCGGTACTGGTAGGAATACTGGTTGGATTATGTAATGGCATTCTGGTCGGCGTTTTTAACCTGAATGCATTTGTATCGACACTGGGCATGGCGTATATTATACAGGCAGTTCATGTTTTGTACAACGGAGGGCAGACCGTATATGCAAAGCACCTTCTGCTCTTTCAGTTTGTAGGAAAGGGAAAAATCGGAACAATGATTTCCTTTCCGCTCATTTTGGTCATTCTCGTGTATATTTTTTGGGGGCTTATACTTCATAAAACCACATTTGGCCGCAAGGTATTTGCATCCGGAGGAAATCCGGTAGCTGCAAAATTTTCGGGGATCGATTCCCGGAAAATCGTAGTAGCGTCGTATATGATAGCAGGTGCAATGGCCGGTCTGGCCGGCGTGTTCATCGCGGCATATACAAATTCCGGTGATATGCTGATGGGTGTCGGAAAAGAGTTTGATGCGGTTATTTCGGTGGTCCTCGGCGGAGCATTGCTGACCGGCGGTGTGGGAAGTGCTGTGGGGACTGCACTTGGAGCGCTTTTTCTCGGTACCTTGGAAATGTTTTATGTACAGTTCAACATCAATATCAGCGTTCAGTGGGTGATCCGTGGCGTGCTGATGCTGATTGTGATCCTTATGAATGGAATGCTTGAAAATCCGAGGGGAGGGAAGAAGGAATGAAGACAAGAGCAGTAACACCGCCAACAGTGGGAAATTTTGTGATGAGAAATGGCGTATACATTCTGTGTATTGCGTTGTTGATTATTCCGGGCTTTTTTTCTTCCTCTTATCTCGCCAGTGCTTCGTTGACAACGCTTTCAAAGAATGTCGCTGTCTGGGGATTGATGGCCGTAGGTGTATCCTTTGTCATGCTTTTGGGATGCAACGATCTTTCCATTGGTATGAATGTATCCATGCTGACGGTATTTACGGTTTTGCTGGCAAATAAGTACAACATCATTGTTGTAATTCCCATTGTTTTGGTATGTGGAATCTTGGCCGGCTGCTTCAATGGCGTGATTGTGGGCAAATTTGGGATGAATCCGTTTATTGCTACACTTGGCACGCAGATGGTCTTTAAGGGAATTGGTCTGATTGCCAGCGGAGGAAGCCCGGTGTTCAGCTTTAATAAAACGTTGTCAAAGGCATACGATAAGGTGGTTCTGGATATAGGCTTTATCAGGATTACATTGCCGTTTTTTATCATGATCGTAACGCTGATGGTCGCGAGCCTGGTACTGAAATATACAAGGCTGGGACAAAACATTTATGTGGTTGGCGGGAATAAGGAGGCCGCGGCATTGTCCGGCATCAGTACGGTGAAAACTACTATTATCTGCTATGCAATATCCGGCTTTTGCGCGGGAATCACAGCTATATTTGTAACGGCGCTGAATTCCAGCGGAAACGGAGCGGTGGGTGAGAGATATTCTCTGCAAACGGTAGCGGCCTGTGTGCTGGGCGGCATTACCATGACAGGAGGAAGAGGAAATGCATTGAGAGCGGTACTTGGTGTCTGCGCTATGCAGCTGATTCAGAAGGTTTTATATCAGGCGGATTCCTCAATCGCAAACCTGCAAATCGGCATTATTGGTTTGATATTGGTGATTTTCCTTCTGATCGATCATTTTACAACCGTGAAAAAGAAATGAGGGAGCTGTTTGATTCTACTGTGTGAAATAAACTGCATTAAGGTCCAATGAGCAGTTTATAAATAACATATTTAAAGGAGGTAACGAACATGAAGAAACTGGGTAAACTTTTATGTTTTATGGCATTGTGCCTGACACTGTCGATGACAGTAGGAGCAATGACGACGGTTCTGGCGGCAGAGGAAACGGAAGCTGCCGGGGATAAGCCGATTGTATGTCTGCTGATGAGCAAGACGACGTCTTCCTACAGCGGTGCGTATTTTAACAATTTTAAGGCAAATGCGGACAATTATCCTGATGTGGAATGGATCGCGTTTGACGCGCAGAATGATCCGACTTTGCAGGCGCAGCAGGCAGAAGAGGCGATTGCAATGGGCGCTTCTTGTATTATGATGCAGCCCATTGACGGCACGGCAATGATTGCCGCTGCAAAGAAAATTACAGAAGCAGATATTCCGCTGCTGATCTGTAATAAAAAACTGACGGAAGAGGGCGAGCCTTACTTTGTATCCTATTTTGGACCGGATGTATACGAAGAAGGACAGTTAGCAGCAGATTTGCTTCATGAAAAATATCCGGATGGATGTAAATATGTGCATCTTGGACAGGATCCGTCAGATGAGACCGGACGTTTAAGACTTTCAGGCTTTCAGGATCGCGCGAAAGAAAAGAAATATAATTTTGAGTGCCTTGGCGAATCTCCCTCCTGCGACTGGTCAGCAGAAAACGGAAAATCCTATATGGCAGCCTTTTTGACCAAATTTTCCGGTGAGATTGATGGGGTCTGGGCAATTGATGATGCAGTTGGATATGGAGCTCTGCAGGCGATTGAAGAGGATTTGAGCGGAGAGAATTCCGATATTCAGATCGTATCCGTAGGTGGACAGGAAGCAAACCTGAATGCGATAGCAGCAGGCGAAAATTATCTTGGCACCATTTACCAGTCTCCTATATTGGAGTCCAATGGAGCGATGGAAATTGTTTATGATATTGTTGTAAATGGAAACATTCCAGAGGAAAAATACATCGGTATGGAGCTGCCGGTTATTACCGCCGAAAACGTAGCAGATTACGAGCCAGCTTATTAATGTTATGGATTCCGGCATCTTTGACGCTTCCGGGCATATGCCCGGAACGGGGCCGGATAAAATCTGAATTTGGGAGAGTGAAGGATCAAGATGGACAAAACCTGTATGTATTGCGTCAAAGGAGATATGATTTCGAAGATCATGCTTCCGATTACTCTGGTGGACGGTTATCCTCTTTATCTGATGAGAAATCAGACCTACAGAGGGCGGGTCGTGCTTGCCTATGATGAGCATGTCGGAAAAATCGCACAAATGGAGCCGGAAAAATGTGCAGAATTCTTTATGGCTGTACAGAAGGTGGCGAAGGCACTGACCGCTGTGTTTGCACCGGGGCAGGTGAATATCGGGATGTATGCGGATAAAATGTGTCATCTGCATTGCCATATAACGCCGAAATATGAAGATGCCCCGGACTGGGGAGGAATTTTCCAGATGAATCCGCAGCCGCCCATGCTTTTAAGTGAGGAAGAGTATGAGGAGATGTGCGGACAGATCAGAGAGGCATTGAAGGTATTGTGAGGTGAAGGGTATGTATATTGACTTCCCGAGAGTTACTGATGTCATCGTTGAAGGTATGGAGCAAATCCGGCTTCCGCAAATGGTGCGAATACGTCAAAAATATGATACACAGAAAATAGAGGATATTTCCGGACATTTGCGAAAAAAAATGCAGGAAGGCTTGAAGGAGCAGGTCCTTCAAAACCAGTATCGCGGGAAAAGAATCTGTATCACTGCGGGAAGCCGGGGAATTCCGCATCTGGCGATGCTTATAAAAACAATCTGTGATCAGCTGAAGGAATGGGGCGCGGATCCATTTGTGATTCCGGCAATGGGGAGCCACGGTGGCGGAACGGCGCAGGGACAGCTGGAGATTCTTGCCAGCTACGGCGTGACCGAGGAAGCCCTGGGCGTACCGATTCTTTCTAGCATGGAGGTCGTGCAGTATGGTGAGCTGTCAAATGGAACGCCGCTTTATTGCGATAAGTATGCTTTTGAATCGGATGGCATTGTTTTGCTGAATAAAGAAAAGCCGCACACAGATTTTCGAGGGCCGAATGAGAGCGGGCTGGCAAAAATGATCGCCATCGGTCTTGGAAAACATAAAGGAGCATCTGCATTTCATATGCAGGGATTTCCGCAGTTTCCGGTCAGAGTGCCTGAGGCGGCAGAAATTTTTCTGGCTCAGGGCAAAGTAGCCTTTGGAGTGGGCGTTGTCCAGAACGCATATGATGAAATCTGTATAATAGAGGTTGCGCCGTCAGATGCCATTATGGAACTTGACCGAAAAAATCTGGTAATTGCTAAGGAAAAGATGGCACGGTTCAAGTTTGATGATCTGGATGTTTTGGTTTTGGATGAAATAGGAAAAAATATCAGCGGTTATGGACATGACCCAAATGTGACGGGACGAGCCAATGGTGCGGATGATTCATTTAAACATATATTGAAACTAAAAAAGATGGTAATACTGGGTGTGTCAAAGGAGAGCCATGATAACGGTACCGGTATAGCGGAAGCAGATGTCTCTACATTGCGATGCATGCGTGGAATTGACTGGTCGGCTGTCTGGACAAATTTGATTACTTCCACAGAAATTCAGGGTTGTAAGATGCCAATGTATGCGAACAGCGATCGAGAGGCAATTTTGTTGGCGATCAGATGCTGTAATGATGTGGATTTTAACCGAATCAAATTGGCTCGGATACATAATACGCAGGAGCTTTTTGAAATAGAGGTATCGGAGGCACTTTATGAGGAGATAAAAGATTGCCCTGGCATTGAGAAGATTTCAGACCCTGAACCGATGCAGTTTGACCGTGAAGGCTATTTTTTGAATCAGGACTGAGGCGGTTTCTGATCTGCTGTTAAAGATTTTTCATTATGTGATGACTTTTGACGGAATTTGTTATATAATGGGAAAGCTGGAAAATAGCGGAAGGCAGTAAAAGAGAGAGGGCTTTTTATGCGAGAAAAATATCTTTATGAAATTATCCATACTACATTAAAATCCGAGATAACCGAAGGAACATATGAGCATGGTGAATTGCTGCCCTCAGAAAATCAGCTTTGTAAAAGATTTAATGTTGAGAGGATAACAGTCCGAAAAGCTCTGGATTTGCTTGTGAAAGATGGTCTTGTGGAGAAATTCCCGGGAGTTGGAAGCCGTGTGGTCTACAATGAAGCAATGGAGGAGGCGCGGCTGGCAAATCTGGGCGATGCAATTGCATTTTTTATTCTGGAAAATAAAATTGCTCGAAAAAAAATTACGGAGCCATACTACAGTGATCTGTTCTATTTCCTAGAGAGGGAATGTACGAATCGCGGCGTTCAGTTAATATACTGTGCGGTCAATGAGGACTCGGATATTAAGGAATTGTTGTCAAAACATAAATTTATGGCGGCAGTTTTTGTTACCCGTATGCCGAGTGAATTGATCGACCAAGCAAAAAGCTTTCATATTCCGCTTCTGGCAGTCAATGATTCGCATGCGGGAATTCCCTGTATTCAGCATGACTACCTGAGAGGCGCATATGAGGCGATGAAGTATCTCTGGCAGAGGGGACATGAGAAGATTGGTGTGATTACGGGTCCTATGGATTTTATGGCAAATGATGAAAAATTGACCGGCTGTTACAGGGCGATGTTCAAATGTGGTTTTATTGTGCCTTCTGATTCATTTGTGGAGGGGAACTGGACTTTCGAAGGTGGCTATTCTGCTATGAAAAAGCTGCTGGAAAAGGGGGATGAACGTCCGACTGCAGTTTTTGCATTCAATGATATCATGGCAATCGGAGCAATCCGCGCGATACATGACATGAATTTGTCCATGCCGCAGGATGTCAGCGTGATTGGCTTTGATAACATGGAACAGCTTCGTTTTTCAGAACCGGATTTGACAACGGTGGATGGAAATACAGCCTATCTTGCCAAGATTATTGTGGATGCTGCGGCAAAAAATGCGTTTAGCCAATATGATCAGGGAGTCAGAATTGTAGTTCCGGTGCATTTGGTAGAGCGGGGAACTGTTCGGGATTTAAAAGAATAATAAAAGTAAAGAAAGTAATGAAAGTAATACAGGCCGTCAACTGTGTATACATTTTGACAGCCTGTTTTTTAATGCCATAGTTTAGAGAACGGGAGAGTGTAATGAGAACAATCATTCAGGTACATCCGAAAGACAATGTTGCTGTAGTTACCTGTTCAGAGCTTTTGAAAGGGACAGTACTTACGGAAGAGGAAGTAGGGACAGAGATTTCGGTGAGAGAAACTATAAGTTTCGGGCATAAAATAGCATTGCGGCCGATACCAAAGGGGGCGAAAATCCTTAAATATGGATTTCCAATCGGTGTTGCAGCAGAAGATATCTGTCCCGGTCAGTGGGTACATACGCATAATACGGAGACAGGGCTGAAAAGCCATTTGGAATACCAATATGAGAAGGATCGCAATCTGGTGACAGCCGGCAGGAGTGAGAGAACATTTATGGGTTATGCACGGCAGGATGAGCGCGTAGGCGTGCGAAATGAGCTGTGGATACTTCCAATGGTAAGCTGCGTGAATCACACAGGCCATATGATTGTCAGAGCCTTTGAAAAAAAGCATCCTGAATGCACGCAGGTTTTTGCTCTGGAACAGCCTTTTGGCTGCTCTCAGCTTGGAAAAGATCATGCGGACACAGTGCGTATTCTTCAGAACATTGCACTGCATCCGAATGCAGGAGGCGTGCTGCTGCTATCCCTGGGATGTGAAAACAACGTTATGGCTGATTTTCTGGATGGTCTGGGGGAATATGACAGAGAAAGGATTTTGCCTCTGATTATTCAGCAGGAGACGGATGAAGTAGAAACGGGTGTGCTTCTCTTGGAAAAGCTCTGGGAAAATATGAAGCAGGATATTCGGACACCGCAGCCGCTCAGTGCGCTGAAAGTGGGCTTTAAGTGCGGAGCATCAGACGGATTTTCCGGAATCACAGCAAATCCTCTGGCAGGGAAGGTCTGTGAGCTGTTGGTCGCTGCAGGTGCAGGAACTGTGCTGACCGAGGTGCCGGAGATGTTTGGCGCGGAGCATATATTAATGAATCATGCAGAGAATGAGACGGTGTTTGAAAAGATTGTGGAGCTGATTGAGGAATTTAAAGCGTATTATGAAAGTCATCATCAGCCGATCTATGAAAATCCGTCGCCTGGAAATAAAGAGGGTGGAATCACAACGCTGGAAGAGAAGTCCCTTGGTTGTATTCAAAAGGGAGGAAGTTGTGAGGTGACGGATGTTTTAGCTTATGGGGAACGCATTGAGAAAACCGGACTTTCTCTCCTGTGTGCTCCGGGGAATGATCCTGTATCGATCACTGCGATGGCAAGTGCCGGCTGTCAGATACTTGTGTTTACAACAGGGAGAGGAAATCCCCTGGGAAGCATTGTTCCCACTGTGAAGGTGGCATCGAACAGTGCACTGGCCAGAAGAAAGAATAACTGGATTGATGTCAATGCAGGAGAAATTCTTGCAGGAGTATCCATATCAGCGCTTGCGGAGCAGGTGTTTGAACAGATACTTGACGTTGCCAATGGGAAAATTCAGACCAGAAGTGAGCAAGATGGATACAAGGAGATAGGTATTTTTAAAAATGGTGTTACATTATAGGACCTGCAATGGAAAGGAGAAATTATGACATCCAGAGAAAAGGTAAAAAAGCTTTTGCGGCGTGAACCTGTGGAAGGTATGGTGATTGATTTTGGCGGAATGTCTTCAGACGGAATAAGTGCCATCGCATATGCAAAGCTGGTGAAGGCGCTTGGCTTGCCCGATCGTCCGGTAAAGGTCTATGATATTTTTCAGCAGATCGCGGCGCCGGATTTGGACGTGATCGATGCAATGGGAGGAGATTTTGTCCAGGCATTCCGCATGCGGCTTCGATTCGGAATCAGCTGCAGGGAATGGAAGGAGGACGTATTGGCGGACGGAACGCCCTGTCTGGTCCCATATGAACTGAATCCTGAGGAGAAGCCCGACGGAAGCAGGGTGATCCGTGTGGATGGAGTTCCCTTTGCGCAAATGCCGAAAAATGGTTTTTATTATGATCAGATCGCTCACCCCCTGGAGGAGTGTGAGGATGAAGAGGATTTGGAGTCCTACGTTCCATACCGGATGACGCAGGATGAAATCGACTATATTGCCGAAGAAGTGGAACAGCTGTATACGGAGACGGACAAGGCCATTGTATTTGGCTTTGGCGGAAGCATTTTTGAACAGGCGCAGCGGGATTTTAATTTTGAAGCGTTTTACTGCAATATTGTGGCCGAGAAGGAGCTTATGCATGCCTATTTCCGTAAAATGACGGATGCGTATATGTATAATTTAAAACAGCTTCTGCCGAGAATCGGCGACAAGATTCAGGTGATTCAGTTTTTTGATGATCTGGGTACGCAGACCAGCCTTCAGATTTCCCGGGAATTGTACAGGGAGATGATCATGCCTTACCAGAAGGAGATGTATGATTATGTACATCAGACCTGTCCGGAGGTGAAAATTCTGCTTCACAGCTGCGGTGCAATTTTCGATGTGATTCCGGATTTGATTGAGGCGGGGGTTGACATGCTGAACCCGGTGCAGATCAGCGCGGCGGGGATGGATCCCCAGCGATTAAAGGACACGTACGGCGACCGGATCTTTTTCTGGGGCGGCGGAGCGGATATGCAGCATTTTGTGGAAAAGACAGATGATTTAAATGCGATTCGGGAGCACGTGGAAGGCCTGATCCGGATATTTTCCAAAGATGGCGGCTTTGTATTTTCTCAGGTCCATAACTTTCAGTACGATATAGATGTCAATAAGGTGCTGACGATTTATGAGACAGCGAGGAAATATAAGTAATCATAAATTTTTATATACCAGGAGGAGAAAAAAATGATTGATTTTTTTACAAACCGTGAGGTACAGATTGGCAAGGACACGATTTATAATATTCCATCGATTCTGAGATGGTATAAAAAGAGCAAAGTGCTGCTGGCCGTTTATGATACCAATGCACAGGTGGTGAAGGCACTGGAGGAGTGCTTTGATAAGGAAAACATTCCCTATGTTGTGTACGATGCAGTAAAGAGGGAGCCGGATCTGGATGTGATTGATAATGGCGCGGCTCTGTGTGTGAAGGAAAATTGCGATGCGGTTGTCGCGATTGGCGGCGGAAGCGTTATCGATACCTCGAAAATGATTTCCATGCTGGCGACAAACGGCGGAAGAACGGAAGAATATCAGATCGAGGGACGGCAGGTAAAGGAAATTCCGCTGCTGTTTATTGCAGTGCCTACCACGGCGGGAACCGGTGCGGAGGCTACGAAGGTTAGCGTTGTGTTTAATGCAAATAAGGGATACAAAAAATCTGTATATGATACGTCCATGATTGCAACGGTTGCGATTCTGGATCCCATGACAACTGTTGGACTTCCGCCCCATGTGACGGCGGCCACCGGTATGGATGCCATCACTCATGCCATCGAATCCTATACGTCCCTGAATGCAAATGTGGTATCCAGGATGTATTCCCTGAAGGCTTTGGATCTGCTGGTAAATAATATTGTGACTGCATATAATGAGCCGGATAATCTGGAAGCGCGGGAAAATATGCTGCTGGGAAGCTATTTTGCAGGTGTGGCGATTGCAGTAGGCACATGCCTTGCACATATTGTCGGCCAGCCATTTGGCGCAATTTATGGAATTCCGCATGGCGATTCCTGCTCCATTTTCCTGATACCATCCATGCGGATGAACAAGGACTATTGTCTGAAAGAATATGTGGAAATCGCTCATTCCCTGGGAATTGAGTGTAATGGAAAAAATGATGATGAGATATTCGAGATGCTGACGGAATTTATTGCAAACCTTGCGGATCAGGTAAATGCGCCGACAAAGGTGACGCAGTATGTGCCGAGAGAAAAAGTGGATGTGGAGTATGCGGTGGAAAATGTGGCTACCTCCATGGCGCACATTAAAAATAATCCGAGACCGGTGAACAGGGAGATTTTCAGAGATCTGATCTTATCCGTACTTTAAAAAGAATATTGTGCGATCTATAAAAAACGGCCGTTGCCCGGAAATTCCGGAAAACGGCCGTTTTTACAAGGCTTTGAAAAAACAGGTGCGCCGGCTGATTTATCGTTCCATTGCAGCTCTGACATGCTGTACAAAGCGGTCTCTGATGCCGGGGTATTCTCCCAGGCCTTTGAT
>CAZGTY010000049.1:0-14701 GCA_964528895.1 uncultured Blautia sp.
AGCAGGGGATGCTGAAGCTTCTGGAAGGCAGCGAGGTAGAGGTGCCGGTAGGGGCAAACAGTAAAAATGCCATGGTGCCTCTGACCACGGTGAATACGCGAAATATCCTCTTTATTTGCGGGGGCGCTTTTCCGGATATAGAAGGCATTATCAAGGAGAGGCTGAATCAGCAGGCATCTATTGGATTTTACGCAGATCTGAAGGATAAATATGACAATGATCCCCACCTTTTAGAGAAGGTTACGGTGGATGATCTGAGGACTTTCGGAATGATTCCGGAATTTATCGGGCGTCTTCCCATTATCTTTACTCTGGACGGTCTGACAGAAGATATGCTGGTAAAGATCCTGAAAGAACCGAAAAATGCGATTTTGAAGCAATATCAGAAACTGCTTGCCCTGGATGAGGTAAAGCTGGAGTTTGAAGAGGATGCACTCCATGCCATAGCTGCGAGGGCCATGGAAAAGAAAACCGGCGCCAGAGCCCTGCGCGCGATCCTGGAAGAGTATATGCTGGATATCATGTATGAGATCCCGAAGGATGACAGCATTGGACAGGTGATCATCACAGCGGATTATCTTAATGGCACGGGGGGTCCCCGTATTTTGCTGAGGGGACAGGAAATGCCGCTCCTTGACGGCGTATAAAATGAATGTATACCGGACGGAAGATTACTTGCGGTACGGTTGCAGTATATTATTTAGAAAGCGAGGCGTACATTATGGGAACAGAATTTTTTGATGAGCTGGGCGAGACCATTACAAAAACAGCCAAAGGTATCGGAGAGAAAGCCGAGCATTTTTATGAAGCTCAGAAGCTGCGCAATAAAATATCCGGAGAAGACCGCATGGTCGATAAGATCATGGCAGATCTGGGAAACATGCTCTACAAAAGCTATGTAGACGGAGAAACTCTCAGTGACGCGCAGCGGGCTCTTTGCGAGCAAATCGATCAGCACAAGATCCTGATCGGAAAATATAAGGACACTTTGGCCGACATGCGGGGAAAAAAGATCTGTCCGTCATGTCAGGCCTCTGTAGATCGGGAGGCATCCTTCTGTCCGAACTGTGGTGCATCCGTACCCACTCCGGAGCCGGAGGAAGAAGCAGGCGATGTTGTGGATGAAGCAGACGCAGAGGATGTGGAAGCAGAGAATGTTTCTGATGCGGAAACTGAGGCAGAGGAAGCGCCCGCGGAAGAAGCGGAGCAGGAAGCTGAAGAAGGGGAATAATTTCTTTTTCTGCCGTATACTGTAAATGTTAATTGGGGTATGCGTTTGCGGACGTATACTTGAGAGAGTCGGGGAAATCCGGCTCTCTTATGTTGTACGAAATATGTGAACCACTGTCCAGAATGCCAGAGGCGCTTCGGGACGCGGCCGATATGTATTGCAGGAGCGACGGGTATCCTGCGGAAGAATTGCGGCAGGAATACAGCGACAGGAAGACAGAGAGATAAAGAGAATCAGAAATCAGATTGGAGAAAAAACAATGAAAATTTGCGTTTTGTCAGGAAGCCCGAAGGGAAATTACAGTATTACTTATCAAACCGTGCGCTATCTGGAATTGAAATATAAGGCCGACTCTTTTGAAACGCTTCATGTAGGGCAGAAGATTCGAAGCGTGGAAAAGGACATAAAACCGTACGTCGATGCAATGCGTCGGGCAGACCTGCTGCTGTTCTGCTATCCGGTATATACATTCATTGCACCGTATCAGCTCCACCGTTTCATAGAATTGCTCAAGGCCTCCGGCGCCGATCTGTCCGGAAAGCTCTGCGCCCAGATTACCACCTCGAAGCATTTCTATGATGTGACGGCGCACGCCTATATCAGGGGAAATGCTTTTGACCTGGGACTGCGATATGTTGGCGGGCTTTCAGCCGACATGGACGACCTGCTCACCGAAAAGGGGAGAAAAGAAGCGGAGACTTTCTGGAATCTGGTGCATTTCAAAGCGGAAAACGAAATCTTTGAAACAGCTTCTGTCAGGAGCAGCGCCGTTGCCTCTCCTTATTGCCCATCGGGAATCACAACGGAAAAGCAGGCAGGCGGGGATGTCGTGATTGTTGCCAATCTGAAAGACGGCGATAACGACCTGTTTGCCATGATTGAAGATTTCCGCAGTCAATACCCGCACAAAACGAAGCTGGTCAATCTGAACGAATACAGATTTTCAGGCGGGTGTCTCGGCTGTTTCAACTGCGCGGCTACCGGAAAATGTATCTATAAGGACGGCTTTGATGATTTCCTCCGTAATGAAATCCAGACCGGCTCCGCAATTATTTATGCATTTCGCATAGAAGATCACTCCATGGGCGCCAGAATGAAGCTGTACGACGACCGCCAATTTTGCAACGGACACAGGACGGTGACCGCCGGAATGCCTATGGGCTATCTGATTCGGGGCGATCTATCATGCGAGTACAACCTTCAAACCATCATCGAAGGCCGCGCACAGGTGGGCGGCAACTATCTCGCCGGCATTGCCACAGATGAGCGGGGCGTCGCCGATCTTGTCAGGAGCCTGAAATATGCCGTGGAAAACAGGGTTACCCAGCCCGCTAATTTCTACGGGGTTGGCGGCATGAAAATATTCCGCGACCTCATCTGGATTATGCGGGGCATGATGAAAGCCGACCATCAATTCTACAAAGAGCGCGGCCTGTATGATTTCCCGCAAAAACAGCGTGGAACAATTATCAAAATGAAACTCGTCGGGGCCCTGATCTCCAATCCTAAAATCAAGGCAAAAATGGGCAACAAAATGAATGAGGGTATGCTGATGCCTTATACCAGACTGTTTGAGGAATTGGAGAAAAAGTGATAAACAAGACGGATGGACGCTTTGAAAAAAGTCTTTGAAAAAGGATAAAGCAAAAAGAAAAATGCAGGAGATGGGACTTGAACCCACACGATCTTGCGACCACAGGCACCTGAAGCCTGCGCGTCTGCCAATTCCGCCACTCCTGCATCTTTTCCGCCGCTCATTCGCGACTGCTTGACTATAATAACCCAATATCAGGGAAATGTCAAGTGGGAAAACGAAAAAATTGTATGAGGTGGATTGAACAGCTTATTTCCACTCGATATGAATTGCAGGAAGGTTTTTGTTGAAAAAGGGCATCCGCTGTGATACAATTTTGAAGATTTAGGATGATTTACAAATCGAGAGAAAGGAAGAATGTTTATGAAAGCATTTCTCATATTGGAAGATGGACATGTTTTCAAAGGCGTCAGTATCGGATCGTCCGGGGATGTTATCAGCGAGATTGTTTTTAACACGTCGATGACCGGTTATCTGGAAGTGATGACGGATCCCTCCTACGCGGGGCAGGCTGTGTGTATGACTTATCCTTTGATTGGAAATTACGGAATCTGCTATGAAGACCAGGAATCACGAAAGCCCTGGATCGACGGCTTTATTGTCCGCGAATTATCCCGTATCCCCAGTAATTTCCGAAGCGTGGATACGATTCAGCACTTCTTGAGCAAACATGATATTCCTGGTATTGCCGGAATTGACACCAGAGCGTTGACGAAGATTCTTCGCGAAAAAGGTACCATGAACGGCATGATCACTGTCGATGAAAATTATAACTTAGACATCATTATTCCCCGATTAAAGGCATATAAAACCGGAAAAGCAGTAGAAAAGGTTACCTGTTGTGAAAAAACAGTTTTAAAAGGCATTGGCCCGAAGGTTGCCCTTATGGATTTTGGCGCAAAGAATAATATTGCGAAATCTCTGAATGACCGTGGGTGCCATGTGACAATTTATCCGGCCATGACTTCGGCAAAGGAGATCCTGGACAGCAGTCCGGACGGCATCATGCTCAGCAATGGCCCCGGGGATCCGAAGGAATGTACATCCATCATTCAGGAAATAAAAAAGCTATATGATTCCGACGTGCCGATTTTTGCTATTTGTCTGGGACATCAGCTTATGGCTCTTGCCGCAGGCGGGGACACATATAAGATGAAGTACGGCCACAGAGGAGGCAATCACCCGGTCAGGGATCTGAAGACCGGAAGGGTTTATATTTCCTCCCAGAATCACGGATATGTGGTGGATGCCCGGGCTCTGGAGGAAAAAGGAATCGCAAGGCCCGCTTTTGTAAACGTCAATGATGGAACAAATGAGGGAATGGCATACGAGGGAAAAAATATCTTTACGGTGCAGTTCCATCCGGAAGCCTCCCCGGGTCCCCGGGATTCCGGATACCTTTTTGACAGGTTTATGGAAATGATGGGAGGAAGCAGATAATGCCGAGAAATACAGATATTAAAAAAGTACTGGTCATTGGCTCCGGTCCCATCGTTATCGGCCAGGCTGCGGAATTCGACTATGCCGGGACCCAGGCGTGCCGCTCTCTGAAGGAGGAGGGGCTGGAGGTGGTTCTTCTGAACTCGAATCCTGCTACGATCATGACGGATAAGGATATTGCGGACCGGGTATACATCGAGCCGCTGACGGTGGAAGTGGTGGAGCAGCTTATTCTGAAGGAAAGACCGGACAGCGTCCTCCCTACGCTTGGGGGCCAGGCAGGCCTGAATCTGGCTATGGAGCTGGATGAGCGGGGTTTTTTAAAGGAACACAATGTGCGTCTGATCGGGACGACCGCAGAGACTATAAAAAAAGCGGAGGACCGTCAGGAATTTAAGGATACCATGGAAAAGATCGGTGAGCCGGTGGCAGCCTCAAGGGTGGTTAGCACTGTGGAGGACGGACTGGCATTCACGAATACCATCGGATATCCGGTGGTTCTCCGCCCTGCTTATACGCTTGGAGGCAGCGGCGGGGGTATCGCGCACAATGAATACGAGCTTCGGGAGATCCTGGAGAATGGTCTTCGGCTTTCCCGTGTAGGAGAGGTCCTGGTGGAACGCTGCATCGCCGGATGGAAGGAAATCGAGTACGAGGTTATGCGGGACAGCGCAGGTAACTGCATCACGGTCTGCAACATGGAGAATATTGACCCGGTGGGTGTGCATACCGGCGATTCTATCGTAGTGGCGCCGTCACAGACACTGGGTGACAAAGAGTACCAGATGCTGCGTACCTCGGCGCTGAATATCATCACGGAACTGGGGATCACCGGCGGCTGCAACGTGCAGTATGCCCTGCACCCGGAGAGCTTCGAGTACTGTGTGATCGAGGTAAATCCCCGTGTAAGCCGTTCCTCCGCACTGGCGAGCAAGGCCACCGGCTATCCCATCGCAAAGGTGGCAGCGAAGATCGCCCTGGGCTATACTCTGGATGAGATACCCAATGCCATTACAGGGAAAACCTGCGCCAGCTTTGAGCCAATGCTGGACTATTGTGTGGTAAAGATCCCGCGGCTTCCCTTTGACAAATTTATTACTGCAAAGAGGACGCTGACAACTCAGATGAAGGCCACCGGAGAGGTTATGAGTATCTGTAATAATTTTGAGGGCGCGCTGATGAAGGCGATCCGTTCTCTGGAGCAGCATGTGGACAGCTTAATGTCCTATGACTTTTCCCATCTTACAGAGGATGAGCTCATGGATGAGCTGAAGATCGTGGACGACCGGAGGATCTGGAAGATAGCGGAGGCGATCCGGAGAAGGATTTCCAAGGAGCTTCTCCATGAGCTTACGCAGATCGACCGGTGGTTCATTGATAAGCTTGCCGTCCTGGTGGAGATGGAACAGGCGTTGAGGACGCAGGAGCTGGACGAGGAACTCCTTTTAGAAGCAAAGCGTCTGGAATTTCCAGACGATGTGATCGGACGTCTGTGCGGAAAAACCGCTGCGGAGGTCAGGGCGCTGCGGAGGAAATATGGCATTACGGCAGCTTATAAAATGGTGGATACATGTGCGGCCGAGTTTGAGGCGGCTACGCCTTATTATTATTCCGTCTACGGAAACGGTGAGACGGAGAATGAAGCAGTGGGAGCTTCGGATAAAAAGAAGGTGCTGGTACTTGGCTCCGGCCCGATCCGCATCGGCCAGGGAATTGAGTTTGACTTCTGTTCCGTGCATTGCACATGGGCCTTTGCAAAGGAAGGATATGAAACCATTATCATTAACAACAATCCTGAGACGGTAAGCACGGACTTCGACATTGCGGATAAGCTGTATTTTGAACCGCTGACGCCGGAGGATGTGGAAAATGTTGTAAACATTGAAAAACCGGACGGGGCGGTGGTTCAGTTCGGAGGCCAGACGGCCATCAAGCTTACGGAGGCCCTGATGCAGATGGGCGTAAAGATCCTGGGAACCTCGGCAGAGAATGTGGACGCAGCGGAGGACAGAGAGCTCTTTGACGGAATTCTGGAGCAGTGCCGGATTCCGAGACCAAAGGGGCATACGGTATTTACTGCAGAGGAGGCAAAAGCGGCGGCGGCAGATCTGGGATATCCGGTTCTGGTGCGTCCTTCTTACGTCCTTGGCGGCCAGGGTATGCGTATCGCAGTCAGCGATGAGGATGTGGAGGAATACATCGGGATCATCAATCAGATCGCGCAGGAACATCCCATTCTGGTGGATAAATATCTGATGGGAAAAGAGATCGAGGTGGATGCCGTCTGCGACGGCGAGGAGATTCTCATACCGGGTATTATGGAGCATATTGAGCGCGCCGGTATTCATTCCGGCGACAGTATTTCCGTGTATCCGGCCCAGACCATCAGTGAGAAATCCAGGGAAACCATTGCTGAATATACCCGGCGGCTGGCAAAGGCCCTGCATGTGGTGGGTATGATCAATATCCAGTTTATCGTGTGTAATGAGGAGGTCTATGTTATCGAGGTGAATCCCAGATCCTCCCGCACGGTGCCGTATATCAGCAAGGTTACGGGGATTCCCATTGTGCCGCTGGCGACAAAGGTGATCCTGGGACATAAGCTGAAGGAACTGGGCTATGAACCGGGACTTCAGCCAGAGGCAAAGCATATTGCCATTAAGATGCCGGTATTTTCCTTTGAGAAAATCCGGGGCGCGGATATCAGCCTTGGGCCGGAGATGAAGTCGACCGGGGAATGTCTGGGTATCGCCGAAACCTTCAATGAGGCTCTTTATAAAGCATTTATCGGAGCGGGGATCAGGCTTCCGAAATATAAGCAGATGATCATCACGGTCAGGGATGAGGATAAGCAGGATATTATTCCCATCGCTCGGAGATTCGAAGCGCAGGGCTACCGTATTTATGCCACACGGGGTACTGCAAGGGTCCTGAAGGAAAACGGAATTAAAGTTATCCGGACCAACAAGCTGGAGCAGCCCGCGCCAAACCTGATGGATCTGATCCTGGGCCATAAGATCGACGTGGTCATCGATACGCCTCCCCAGGGTGTGGAACATCAGAGGGACGGCTTCGTGATCCGCAGAAACGCCATTGAAACAGGCGTGAATGTACTTACATCGCTGGATACGGCGGAGGCGCTGATAACCAGCCTGGAAAATACGGATTTAAATAATCTGACGCTGATCGATATTGCGACGATCGCACGGAGATAAAGAAAAAGGCCGCAGTTTAAAAAAGAGTGATTTACACGCGCTGCTCTGCTATATATAATAGAAAGGAAAATGTAAACAGAAATATAAAAAGGAGAATAGCGATGAACGTAATAGAACTGATCAAGGTGATCATTCTTGGAATTGTGGAGGGTATCACGGAGTGGCTTCCCATCAGCAGCACCGGGCATATGATTCTGGTGGATGAATTCCTGAAGATGCATATGAGCAGCGAGTTTAAGGAATTCTTTCTGGTGGTGATCCAGCTTGGCGCGATCATGGCGGTGGTGGCGCTGTACTGGTCAAAGCTGTGGCCGTTTTATATCAGGAAGCTCTCTCCGAAAACAAGAAGAGCGCTTAAAAAGAAACCGGCAGTATCCAGAGCGCTTCTGACCTTTGTGGAGCGGTTCTGTGACAAAGAAAAATGGCTCCTTTGGTTTAAAATCCTTGTGGCGTGTATCCCCACGATCATCATTGCCCTTCCCTTTAATGATATTATTGAAGAAAAATTCAATAATTATGTCGTTGTGGCCATCGCGCTGATCGTTTACGGCGTTATCTTTATTTTTGTTGAAAACTATAATAAAAAAAGGGAACCTGTCTGCAATTCGCTGGAGGAGATGAGCTTCCGGACAGCATTTCTCATCGGCGTTTTTCAGGTGCTGTCCGTGATCCCGGGCACCTCCCGGTCAGGCTCCACCATCATCGGAGGGATCCTGGTGGGCGCTTCCCGTACCGTTGCGGCGGAATTTACCTTTTTTCTGGCCATTCCGGTCATGTTCGGAGCCAGTCTTTTAAAGCTGGTAAAATTTGGCTTCACCTTTACCGCCGGAGAAGTGATCATCCTGGCAGTGGGGATCGTAGTGGCCTTTATTGTGTCTATTCTGGCAATCAAATTCCTGATGGGCTATATAAAGAAGCATGATTTTAAGGTATTTGGCTGGTACCGGATTGTGCTGGGTATTCTGGTTCTGGGATATTTTATCGGCAAGAATCTGTCCGGAAGTCTATAAGGGCTCTTGCCGCCTGCTCTTGTGCTCCTGCTTTTGAGAATCATTTTTTGGAATATTTAATGTAGTCAGATACCATCATGGACAGCTTGAAGGTCAGCGCATCCTCAAAGGTCCGGATGTCCAGGCCGAATTTCTTCTGAAGCTTTTCAAACCGGTAAACCAGAGTGTTGCGGTGGACATAAAGCTGCCGGGAGGTCTCCGAGAGGTTCAGATTATTTTCAAAAAAGGTGCGGATGGTGATCAGGGCTTCCTCATCGATGGAATCCAGCGTGTCCTCCCGGAAAATTTCATTGATAAACATTTCGCAGACAGACAGGGGAAGCTGGTAGATCAATCTGCCGATTCCCAGACGGCGATAACCAAATACATTCGCCTGTGCGTAGAAGATCTTTCCCACCTCCAATGCAGTGCGGGCTTCCTTATATGCGTTTGACAGATTGCGGAGATCCCCGGCGATGTTGCTGTATGAGATCCATGCGGAGGTCATTGCTTCCGTATTCAGCATATCTACAAGCATCAGCGCCGTATTTTCCAGATCCTCGTAGGTCTCCGCAGGCTGAAGCTCCCGCACAAGGATAATGCCGGTATCGTCCATGGAGGTAATGAAATCCCTTGTATGGGCAGAGAAAATATTACGGATGGTCGCCAGGGCGCTTTCATCCTTATTTTGTTTCGTTTCTATAAGGAAAACGGCTCTTCGCGCGGAGGTGGCGATATGGAGTTTTTTTGCCCGGTTAAAGGCATCCACCTCAGAATAGGTATTCAGAAGGAGATTCTGCATAAAAATGTTTTTATCACTTTTTTCCGCGTAGGCGGTGATGAGACTTTCAATCTGGCAGACGGCCAGCTTACCGATGGCGGCGGTGGAACCGGCCTCTCCCCATATAACCAGTGTGTAGAGCGGGTCATGGTTGTCAAAAATTTTATAAAGACTGTATTCGCATCCGCTTCGGAAGAGCTCATCGCTTTCACGAAATTCCGCAAGGACGGAGGAGGAAACTGCATCCCTGCTGCAGGTGGTTATGTAAATGGTGTCATTTGCGCTTATCAGACAGAAATCCAGGCGGGTGATTTCCGCCCATTCGCCGAGATATTTATTCAGAGCCTGCTGTAAGGTCATGGGATCGCTCCTTTCACTGAGGTTGTTCATTTTTCCTGGAAATTACCGTTAAACAGCTTTTGAAAATACAATAACAAAGATTATGGCGGGATGCAAGCAAAAGACCCGGGGAAAATCCCCGGGCCTTAAAAATTTCATGATATCAGTTAGCGATAACCAGCTCAGTATCTTTATCAAAGAAATGAGATTTCTCCATATCGAAAGTAACGCGGATAGCATCGCCTGATTTTGCGGTTGTACGCGGATCAACACGCGCGGTAATCTGCGTTTCGTTGATATCAAAGTACAGGAATACTTCAGCGCCAAGAAGCTCGTAAACCTTAACGGTGGATTCCATTTCGCCGTCGGCAACATCCTTAACATCTTCAGGACGAATACCAAGAACAACAGTTTTGCCGATGTAACCGCCCTCCTTCAGGGCTTTTGCCTTTGCATCCGGAACAACTACTTCATATTCGCCGACTTTGGCAACAATCTTGCCGCCTTTTTCGGTGATCTGAGCATCCAGAAAGTTCATCTGCGGAGAACCCATGAATCCTGCTACAAACAGGTTGCCCGGCTTCTGATACAGGTTCTGAGGCGTATCTACCTGCTGGACAACGCCGTCCTTCATAACAACGATTCTGGTACCAAGGGTCATAGCCTCTGTCTGGTCATGTGTTACGTAGATAATGGTAGCGCCCAGTCTCTGATGGATCTTGGAAATCTCGATACGCATCTGTACACGAAGCTTGGCATCCAGATTGGAAAGAGGTTCATCCATAAGGAATACCTTGGGATTACGGACGATCGCACGGCCCATGGCCACACGCTGTCTCTGACCACCGGAAAGAGCCTTCGGTTTACGATCCAGGAGTTTTTCAAGGTCAAGGATTCTTGCAGCCTCGCCAACTGCTTTGTCGATCTCAGCCTTCGGAACCTTGCGGAGCTTCAGACCGAAAGCCATATTCTCCTTAACGGTCATATGAGGATACAGAGCATAGTTCTGGAATACCATTGCGATATCACGATCCTTGGGCTCTACATCGTTCATAACTTTGTCGCCGATCTTAAGGGTACCGCTGGTGATTTCTTCCAGGCCGGCTATCATACGAAGGGTCGTAGATTTGCCGCATCCGGACGGACCTACGAAGATGATAAACTCCTTGTCCTCGATTTCAAGATTGAAATCCTTAACTGCTTCGAATCCGTTAGGATATGTCTTATTAATGTGCTGTAAAGATAAACTTGCCATTTTTGCTTCCTCCAAAAAGAATGTATTTTAAGTACGTTTGTTACTGTAAACAGTATAGCGGAGGAAGAAAGACGTCGCTAGGTCAGAAATTCACAAAGTTTTCGGACATTTATTGACAGATTGACGAAAGGCAGGGAGACGGCAGGGCGGATGGAATTTTGGTCAGATAACTGCTGTCGGAAGGTATTTGGCCAGATTGACAGAGAATTGCGGCGGGGTGTATAATAAAGCGAATTCTAAGAGAATGAGGCGTCCTGCCTGGTAGATGCCGGAGAGAAAAATGGTAAATATTGCGGTAGTAGAAGATGAGGATTGTTATGCGGAACAATTGATTTCCTGCCTGGAGAAGTATGCTGAGGAAAGAAAAATACTGATAAGAAACAGACGGTTTTATTCAGGGCTGGAGTTTATCGAGGATTTTCATGGAGAATTTGATCTTGTTTTTATGGACATCGTAATGCCGCATATGGATGGAATGACAGCTGCAAGGAAATTGAGAGAAAAGTCAAAGAGCGTATGTTTGATTTTCCTGACAGTAATGGCAGAATATGCCATCAGGGGTTATGAGGTAAACGCTTTTGATTTTATACTGAAACCGATATCATATGAACTGTTTTGTATTAAGATGGATCGTATTATGGAAGCAATTTTAAAAAGAGAAACTGTTTCACTGCAGATCCCGGGAGGAATACGGAAAGTTGATTTAGGGGAAATTCAGTTTGTTGAAAGTGAAAAACATTATTTATATTATCATTTGCAGGGAGAAGTTGTTCGTGTGAGAGATACTATGAGAAATGCGGAAAGTTTTTTGGGAAAGAATGGTTTTGCAGCGGTCAACCATTCTGTAGCAGTCAATGTATCCCATATTAAATCTGTAAGCGGGAATGAAGTGAGGGTGGGAGATCAGATATTTACAATCAGCAGAAGATATAAGGAGTCTTTCCGGAAATGTCTGACGGACGTTGTACAGGGAGTATAAGAAGATGCAGGAGATCCTGAAATTAAATATATATCATGGCTTTCTGATACAGATTTTGATCGCGGAATATCTGTTTGTAAGAATTCTCCCCAGAAGGAAAAACAGCTGGCTTTTTCATGCTCTGGCGCTTATTGGTTATATTGCCGGAGCTGTCGTTATTCCGAATATCACCGCGCGTTATGTGCATGGGATTTTTAGCGCGGTGATTTTTTTACTGTCTATTTTTTACTGGAGATTATGTGCGGAAGGAGAATGGTATGAAATTATCTTCTGCTGTACGGGAGCACTGCTTATGCAGAATTTATCTTCAAATCTGGAAAAGATGTGTATAAATTTCCTGCCGTTTTCTGTGGGGCTCACGGCATCCTTCTTTGTATCGGTCGGAATCATGTTCGCGACCTATATTGCCATTTATAAAATATTTTTAGTGGATTTTTTCAGAAATAAATTAGAAAATCTGAATAGAAAGGCTGTCATTGTGTTTCTGACGCTTAATCTTGCATTTGCATTTGGTATGCAGTATTCCTTCATGTTATATGGACTGGAATCTTACTGGATCACAAAAATACCGATCATCATATGCGATGTATTGGGATTATGCGTAGTGTTTGGACTGATTGAACTGAGAACGAAAGCAGAGGATAATAGAATTCTCATGCTTATGCTGGAAAAGGAACGTTCACAATTTGAAATGACAAAAAAGGATATGGAGCTGATAGACATAAAAGCCCATGATCTGAAGCATTTTGTACAGCAGTTCCAGGCGGGACGGCTTCAGGGGGAAAAAGCTCTGAACGAAATAGAAGACGCGCTTTTGGAGTATCAGGCTGTCTCCCGGTCAGGCAGCGCCGCTTTGGATATCATCCTGACAGAGAAAAGGCTGCTCTGTAATCAAGAGAAGATCCATCTTTCGTCGATTGCAGACGGGACGCTTCTTGCTTTCATTGAACCGGCGGATATTGCATCGATTTTTGGAAACACATTGGACAATGCAGTTGAATATGAGCGCAGCTATGTGGAAGAGGGGAAAAGATGTATTTTTCTTAAAGTAGTGAAGAAAAACTGTTTTGTATGTATCAGTATCGAGAATTATTGCAGGGATTTTCCTGAGCTGATTGACGGCTTTCCTGAGACGGTTAAAGAAAACAGGGATTTTCATGGCTATGGATTGAGAAGCGTCGCATACGTGGTAAATAAATACGGGGGATCCTTTCAGATCGTTCCGTCTGGAAATATGTTTGCTGTCAGAATTATTTTTCCGCTGGAGGATAATGGATGAGCCTGGAATGCAGGTATGGGCGGGGGCTGCCCGAAGAGGGCAGTCTCTGCTTTTTTTGCCAGAAAAGAGTTACTTTTTGCCAGAGAATTCAGCAGCATTTTTTTTATGCTATATTCAATATAAAAATAATGAACGGAGGTATTGCGATGAAAAAAGGTGTAACTGCCGGGATCATGGCTGCTGTAATGGTTGGAATGAGCGCGGCTGGCGCGGCAAATGTGTGGGCGGAAGAGGAAAACAGTTATTTTGACGTGGAGCTTACGGCTTTTCACGGAGCGGAGGAAACAGTTGTCCATGGGATGCATAAGGATGTCCAGAGGACCTATCCCTGTGAAACAGAATGCAGGCTTACGCTGACGGAGGAGGGGACATATAAGCTGGAGAAGAGCATGACGTCGCTGGAAAATGAAGACGGTGTCGAAATTGCATGTGAATATACTTTTGAGGGAAGCTATGAGCCGGGAACCGAGAAAAAGCTCGTTCTTAATCCCGCGGAGAAATGCACATTTTCCGAAGATTACGGAAGTCTGGACGGGCAGTCTCCCATAGGAACCGTCAATAATAAAGCCGGTGATCAGGAGTCTGATCCGGCGAGCCTGGAGTATTTTAATACAGATTATCTTGCGTACAGCGGAAATAAGGAAGCAAAAGTTGTTCTGAATCTGGATGAAGGCACTTTTAATGCAGATACTCATAGCCTGGATTGGGAGTATATGTGGGCAGGTGATAATCAGGTCCATATTGTTCAGGATGTGGTGCAGCAGTATGAGATGAGAGAACTTGGACAGATCATTTTCTATGGAGCATCTAATTTCCGTATGTGGGTGAATATGGAGGAAGATATGGCGCCGTATCAGGTGCAGAATCATGCAGTGGGAGGAAGTACAGATATAGAGCTGATGGAATATGCGGATCAGCTTCTGTTCCCGTTTAAACCCAGCGTGGTGTTTATTCAGACAGGTTCTAATGACTATACCACCGGCGCAACTATGGAGGAAGTTTTTGCCAATAAAGACAAAATGTATTCTATGTTCCAGGAGGCGCTCCCGGATACGAAGTTTATTGTGATGGCCGGCCTTCCTCTCCCCAACAGAGCGGAATATTGGGATCTTACAGTAGAAGTGAACAATTATCTGAAGCAATATTGTGAAGAGCATGAAAATATGTATTTTGTAGATGGTACAGATGCGATTTTGACAGATTCCGGGGAAGAGGATATGGCGACCGGAGACGGCAGATATTTTAATCCCGAGATCTTTAAAGAAGATGGGATTCATTTGACGCAGGAAGGTCATGATCTTTGGACTCCATATATGATTGATATTTTAAAAGAGCTTGGCATAGAGGCGTAAATGTAACCGGTGACGTGATCAATGGCAAGGGCATTTCCGGATTATCTGTCCGGAAATGCCCTCCGTTCGTTTATGAACATCCCCTGGAAGGGCCTGGCCCGGAAAATTTTCTGGAAGTAGTCGCATTTGCACAGAAACAGATAATAAATGTTCAGGCCGCATTCGTTCATGGTCTCAAAGTTTCCCTGGCCTTTCGCCAGGATCACGTCCGCGCCGAAAAGGAGGTCCTTTGCCTCCTGGCTGATGC
>CAZGTY010000050.1:0-14570 GCA_964528895.1 uncultured Blautia sp.
TGACATGCTGTACAAAGCGGTCTCTGATGCCGGGGTATTCTCCCAGGCCTTTGATGATGCATTCCACCTCATATCCCGCATTTTTAAAACGGCTGGCCCAGGAACGGCCGTCGTCGCCAGCCATATCATGATTGGCATGATCGCCCGCTACGATCATAAAGGGTGAGAGTACGATCTTTTTCGGAGAATACTCCGAAACAAGATGTACAAGGGAGTCCAGGGCAGGGTAAGCTTCCACCGTACCCATAAAAATATTTTTATGCCCTCTGTCCTTAAAAAGATAATCCATTGCCGCATAAATGGAATTGGCGTAATGATCTGTTCCGTGTCCCATAAGAACCAGTGCATCCGCATTCCCCAGGTCCTGAAATTCATCCGCAATAATTTTTACAACCTCTTCATTGTCGTCTTCGCTTGTGAGAAGCGGATCCCCAAACGCGATGGAATCAAACTGACCGCGAAAAGCAAGCGCGTCCTCCTTCATCCGGTCGTTCTCATAGCCGTTGATCACATGGGTGGGCTGTATGATCACTTCTCTGATCCCGTCCGAGATCATCCGAAAACAGGCTTCCTTTACATTATCGATATGTACGTTATCCCGTTTCTGAATTTTGGCAATGATCATTTTGCTGGTCCATGCCCGGTAAATGGCGTAATCCGGAAAGGCAGCGGCGATTTCATTTTCAATCGCGTCAATGGTCGCTTCTCTGGTGGAGTTAAAGCTGGTCCCAAAGCTTACCACCAATATGGCTTTTTGTCTGTCCATATTTTTCCTGCAGCTCCTTCAAAATAAGATAATTTATTATAGCTTTCGGTTGAAACACTTGTCAATTCCTCCGGAATGATTTATATTTAATATATTGTAAAAATACTCCCGCAGCAGGCGCAGGAGCCTGCTTTTCGGGATTGTATTTTTCAGAAACCCAAAGATAAAGGAGCGCTTGATAATGAGTATTTCCATGATTGGCGTGGATCATAGTATGGCGCCGGTAGATATCCGGTCGCTGTTTGCATTCACAAAAAAATCGGCGGGAGAGGCTATGGAGACTTTGAAGGGATATCAGGGGATCGAAGGGTGCATTATTCTGTCCACCTGTAACCGACTGGAGCTCTGGGTAGATATGGATGAGGAATGTGATCTCTCCCTCTATCATTGTCTGTGCGGATTAAAAGAAATTCAGGATGACTCCTATAAAAAGTACTTTGTACAGAGAGAGGGCCGGGAAGCGGCAGAGCATCTGTTTTATCTTACCAGCGGCCTGAAATCCCAGATCCTGGGGGAGGATCAGATCCTGACGCAGGTGAAGGACGCGCTGAACCTGGCCCGGGAGAGCTTTACTACAAACAGCGTGCTTGAGGTGCTGTTCCGGATGGCCGTCACAGCCGGGAAAAAGATCAAGACGGAGGTCCCCCTCGCACACGGAAATCCCTCTGTGATCCATCAGGCCGTTCATTTCCTGGAGGAAAAAGGATATTCCGTAAATGGAAAAACCTGTATGGTTATCGGAAATGGAGAGATGGGGAAAACGGCGGCTCTGACTCTGGCGGAGAACGGCGGCGATGTGACCGTCACGGTGCGCCAGTACAGAAGCGGCGTGGTAAATATTCCAGTGGGCTGCAGGCGGATCAATTACGGCGACCGTATGGAATATGCGCCGGAGTGCGATCTGATCGTCAGCGCTACTGCAAGCCCGAATTACACCCTGAAAAAGGAGTTATTCCAGGATCTGGAATTAAAGAAGGATCTGATACTCATCGATCTTGCTGTCCCACGGGATATCGAGCCCGCCCTGTCCGGCTTTAAGGGGATCACCCTTTATGACATGGACAGCTTTCAGACGGACGGGACGCCGGAGGAGCTTCAGGAGAGCCTGAATGCCGCCGGTGAGATCGTGCAAAAGCAGATGGAGGAGTTTTACCAGTGGCTGGATGGCCGGGATGTGATCCCGCGTATCCGGGACATCAGGGATGAGGCGGTAAACGATCTGAATTTGAGAATTGCAAAGATACTGAGGAACACACCCATGGATGACGGGGATCGGGGAAGGCTTCTGAATGCGGTGGATACCGCGGCGGGGAAAGTGGTTAATAAACTGATCTTCGGACTTCGGGACAGCCTGGATCAGGAGGCGTTTCTGGAGTGTGTTGCAGGATTGGAGAAGATTTATGAAGAATAAAGTTTTCTTCCCGATGTTTGTGGATCTTTCGGATAAAAATGTGGTGGTGGTGGGCGGCGGCAATATTGCCACCCGCAGGATAAAAACACTGCTGCAGTTTACCAGAAACGTCACGGTGGTAGCGCCGAAGCTCACGCCGGAGCTTATGGAAATGGGTAAGGCAGGCATCGTCACGGCTGTGAACAGGCCGGTAAAAAGGACGGATTTTGACATGGCTTATATGGTGATCGCCGCGACGAATGACTGGAAGATCAACGATGAGATCTACCGTGTCTGTAAAGAACAGGGAATCTATGTAAATGTGGCGGACAGCAAAGACAAATGCGATTTTTATTTTCCGGGCGTCTATATGAAGGACGAGCTGGTGGTGGGTATCACAGCCAGCGGCTTGGATCATAAAAAAGCGCGGCGTGTCCGTCTGGCGATCGAACAGGCCATGATAGAAGGAGCAAAAGAATCGGATTATGACAAGTAAAATAGTGATCGGCAGCAGGGAAAGCGCCCTGGCTGTGCTGCAGAGCCGGATGGTGCAGAAATATATCAGGGAGCATAATCCGGATCTTCAGGTGGAGATCCTCACAATGAAGACGACGGGAGACATGATCCTGGATCGGACATTGGACAGGGCAGGCGGTAAAGGCCTGTTTGTAAAAGAGCTGGACCGTGCATTGATGGACGGCCGGAGCCAGTTGTCGGTACATAGCCTGAAGGATATGCCTGTGGAGGTGCCGGAGGAGCTTCCCCTTCTGGCTTTTTCAAAGAGGGAGGATCCGAGGGACGTTCTGGTACTGCCGGAGGGCGTTTCCGGGCTTGACAAAGGCAGGCCGCTGGGGTGTTCCAGCCTTCGCCGGACCCTGCAGCTTAAGGAATTATATCCGGATATGGAAGTGAAAAGTATCCGTGGGAATCTGCAGACCAGGCTGAAAAAGCTGGACAGCGGCGAGTATTCCGGCCTGATACTGGCTGCGGCAGGCCTGAAGCGGTTGGGACTGGAAGGACGTATTTACCGGTATTTTACGCCGGACGAGATGATCCCCGCCGCAGGTCAGGGAATCCTGGTCGTTCAGGGGAAAAAGAATGAAAGCTATGAGTATCTGCGGGGCTACTGCGATGAGAAGGCATGGGCGGAGGGCAGCGCGGAACGCGCCTTTATAAAATATCTGGACGGCGGCTGTTCTTCTCCGGTGGCGGCATTTGCGCAGGCAAAGGGCAGCGAGCTGTTTTTGCGGGGACTCTATTACAATGAGGAGGACGGAAGCTATCAAAAGGGTTCTGTCAGGGGGGATATCTCCCGGGCGGAGGAGCTTGGGATCACCCTGGCCAGGCGCATGAAGTCCTCCTGCCATAAAGGAGAGGAATGATGGAAAAAGGGAAAGTATGGCTGGTAGGCGCCGGCCCCGGCGATATCGGCCTTTTCACTCTGAAGGGAATGGATGTACTGAAAAAAGCGGATGTGGTGGTTTATGACAGTCTGGTAGGACAGGGCGTTCTTTCACAAATCCCGAAAAACGCCCGCCTGATCAATGTGGGTAAACGGGCAAGTAACCACACCATGCCCCAGGCGGAGATTAATAAGGTCCTTTTAAGGGAAGCGGAAAACGGATACCGGGTGGTCCGGCTGAAGGGCGGCGATCCCTTCCTGTTCGGAAGAGGCGGGGAGGAGCTTGAGCTTCTCACGGAGCACGGCATCCCTTTTGAAATTGTGCCGGGGGTGACGTCGCCGGTCTCTGTGCCAGCTTATAACGGTATTCCTGTGACCCACAGGGATTTTTGTTCTTCTCTTCATATTATTACCGGACATAAGCGGGCAGGAAAAGAGTATGATATTGATTTCCAGGCGCTTGTGCGCACGAAGGGCACTTTGGTATTCCTCATGGGCGTCACTGCGCTGGGAGATATTATGAAGGGGCTTCTGGGAGCCGGTATGGAGCCTGATATGCCGGCGGCGATCCTTCAGAAGGGAACCACCGCAGGCCAGAAGCGGATCGTGGCCACGGTTTCCACTCTGGAGGGAGAGGTGGAACGTCAGGGCATTGAGACGCCGGCAATTATCATTGTCGGCAGGGTCTGCTCACTGGCGGAGGAGTTTGCATGGTATGAGAAGCTGCCCCTGGCCGGCTTTAAGGTGCTGGTGACCAGACCGAAAAACCTGATCTCCCGGACGGCGGCCTCTTTAAGAGAAAAGGGCGCGGAGGTTCTGGAGCTTCCGGCCATATGTACTGTTCCCATGGAGGATCAGGGCAGACTGCATGAAGTCTTTGAGGTCCTGGATAGTTATCAGTGGCTGATATTTACCAGTCCCACCGGTGTGGACATATTTTTTGACGAGATGAAAAAGGCGGAGAAGGATATACGAAGCCTTGGTTCGGCAAAGGTTGCTGCCATCGGCGGGGGAACCCGGAAGAAGCTGAGAGAGCGCGGACTGTATGTAGATTTTATTCCTTCTGTTTATGACGGCGATACTCTGGGCGCGGAGCTGGCGGAGACCTTGACGGGCGGAGAAAGGATCCTGATCCCAAGGGCGGAGAAGGGGAATGAAAACCTGGTGCGTCTTTTAAAGGAAAAAGGCGCTCTGGTGGAGGATGTGGCCACTTATCGGACCATATATGAACGCAGCCTGCTCATTGATGAGAAAAAGGAGTTTGAGGCGGGCAATATTGACTGCGCCGTATTTACCAGCGCTTCCACAGTGAAGGGATTTGTGGAGGGGACGGAGGGCCTGGATTATACAAAGGTCCGGGCAGCCTGTATCGGCAGGCAGACAAAGGCGGCGGCGGACGCTTACGGTATGGAGACATATATGGCAAAAAAGGCTGACATCGACAGTCTGGTAGAGCTGGTGGAAACCATAAAAGAGCAGAAATGCAGGCGCTGAGCTTTATGAGAAGACATGTCTGCGGGTATGAACGTATAAAGCAGAAAAGAGGGAAATGATTATGGAATTGATTCAGAGGCCCAGAAGATTACGGGGCAGCGAGACCCTTCGAAAAATGGTGAGAGAGACGAGAATGGATAAATCATCCCTGATCTATCCACTGTTTGTGAAGGAGGGGGAGAATATTCAGGAGGAGATCCCTTCTATGGAGGGACAGTACCGATACAGTGTGGACCGCCTTCCATATGAGCTGGAACGTTTGACGGATGCGGGGGTGAGCAGCGTCATGCTGTTCGGTATCCCGGAGCACAAGGATGAGGTGGGAAGCGGCGCCTATGCGGAGAACGGCATTGTGCAGCGCGCCCTGCGCGAGGCAAAAAAACAGTTTCCGGATCTTTATTATATTACGGATGTTTGTATGTGCGAATATACCTCCCATGGCCACTGCGGCGTGCTTTGCGGCCATGATGTGGAGAATGACCGGACGCTGGAGCTTTTGTCAAAGACCGCCCTTTCCCATGTGGAGGCAGGCGCGGATATGGTGGCGCCCTCCGACATGATGGACGGACGTGTGGCTGCGATCCGAAAGTGTCTGGATGTAAACGGGCATAAGGAGACTCCCATTATGTCCTACGCGGTAAAATATGCGTCGGCATTTTACGGACCCTTCCGTGACGCCGCCGGATCTGCTCCTTCTTTCGGAGACAGAAAAAGCTATCAAATGGATTTTCATAACCGGAGAGAAGGCTTGAAGGAGGCCCTGACGGATGTGCGGGAAGGCGCGGACATTATCATGGTGAAACCGGCTATGTCCTATCTGGATATTGTCCGGGAGGTGAGCGACGCCACCAATGTTCCCGTGGCCTCCTACAGTGTCAGCGGAGAGTACGCCATGGTGAAGGCTGCGGCCAGGATGGGCTGGATCGATGAAGCGAAGATCATCTGTGAGATGGCTGTGGCGTCCTATCGGGCAGGTTCTCAGATCTATCTTACCTATTTCGCAAAGGAGCTGGCGAAATTCATGGATGAAGGGAGAATTGGCTGATGACGAAATCAGAAGCTTTATTTGAACGCGCAAAAAAGAGGATCCCCGGGGGCGTAAACAGCCCGGTGCGCGCTTACGGCGCTATCGGCGGATCTCCGCGGTTTATCCGGAGGGCGGATGGTTGTTACATTTATGATGTGGACGGCAGATGCTATATTGATTATATTGATTCCTGGGGTCCCATGATCCTGGGACATAATTTTCCGGCCATCCGGGAGAGCGTGATCCGGGCCAGTGAAAATGGCCTCAGCTTTGGCTGTGCCACGGAGATCGAGGTAGAGATGGCTGAGTTTATCTGTGAGCGTATTCCGCATGTGGAGATGGTGCGGATGGTAAATTCCGGTACGGAGGCTGTCATGAGCGCGATCCGCGCTGCCAGAGGCTTCACAGGAAGAAATAAGATTATTAAATTTGCGGGCTGTTATCATGGACATACGGACGCCATGCTGGTAAGCGCCGGATCCGGCGCAATGACCAGCGGAGTGCCGGACAGCGCCGGAGTTCCAAAGGGCTGTACGGAGGATACCATGACGGCCGTATACAATGATGCGGAAAGCGTCCGCAGTTTGATGGAAAGCGCTCCGGATCAGGTGGCTGCCGTGATCGTGGAGCCCGTGGGCGCAAACATGGGCGTGGTTCCTCCAAAAGAAGGCTTTCTGGAAGAGCTTCGCAGTCTCTGCGACCGGTTTGGCGCGCTTTTGATATTTGATGAGGTCATTACGGGCTTTCGCCTGGCTTTTGGCGGAGCTGCGGAGTATTTTGGAGTCAGGCCGGACATGGTGACATACGGCAAGATCATCGGCGCGGGAATGCCCGTGGGCGCTTACGGCGGGCGCAGGGAGATCATGGAGATGGTGGCGCCTGTGGGGGCGGTCTATCAGGCGGGAACCCTAAGCGGCAACCCCATTGCCATGGCTGCGGGACTGACACAGTTAAAATATCTTTACGAGCATCGGGAAATCTACGATGAGCTTGAGAAAAAGGGAGAGCTTCTCTACGGCGGTATGCAGGATATCCTTGCGGAAAAGGGCCTGGGATACCGGCTGAACTATATTTCTTCTCTGGGAAGCCTGTTTTTTACGGAGGAGAAGGTGGTGGATTATACAAGCGCCAGGACTTCCGATACAGCAGCGTTTTCAGATTATTTCAAATGGATGCTGGATATGGGGATCCATCTTGCCCCCTCGCAGTTTGAAGCGATGTTTTTGTCGGCTGCGCACACGGAAGCAGCCATAAATGAAACCCTGTCGGCAGTGAAAAAATATTTCGGATAGGCGGGGCGTCTTGTTCTGTGAATGAAGATGTGCTATAATGGTTGCAGTTTTTCAGTAGTGGCCGTTTTGTCGGCAGTAGGAGGCAGAGTAATGGGTAAGACGAAATACGTGGCGTATGTAGGGACCTATACCCATGGCACCAGCAAGGGTATTCAGGTTTATGATGTAGATGTGGAGGAGGGACTTTTAAAGGAGAGAAGCGAAGTGAAGGTGAGCAATGCCTCGCACACCGCAGTCTCTAAGAACGGAAAGTACCTTTATTCCATAGAGGACGAGGGAGTCGCTGTTTTTGCCCGGGATGAAAACGGCGATCTCACCCATATCAACAGCGTTGATATCGACGGCATGAGAGGTTGTTTTCTGGCTACGGATGTGGACGGCAAATATCTATACGTGGCCGGCTATCATGACGGCAAGGTGACGGTCGTACACACCCACCGGGACGGCAGCCTTGGCAGTGTGATGGACGGTGTATTCCACAAAGGGCTTGGCAGCGTGGCGGAGAGGAATTTCCGCCCCCATGTAAACTGTGTCCGCCCCACGCCGGATAATAAATATCTCTGCGCGGTGGATAATGGCATAGATCAGGTAAAAATTTACTGCATAAATAAAAGAAGGCATAAGCTGGAGCTGGTCGATATTCTGCGCTGCCCCAGAGAGAGCGGGCCGCGCATCATCCGATTCAGCGAGGACGGCAGGTTTGCGTATCTGCTTTTTGAGCTGAGCAATGAAATCAGGGTCTACAGCTATGACGGCAGCGGGCGCGTACCGGAATTTACGCTTTTACAGAGCATTTCCACTCTTTCTGAGGAGAATGACAAGGATGCCATTCATAATGCGGCTTCCGGGCTGGCGCTGGCGCCGGATGGCACGCACCTGTTCTGTACGACAGCGGGAGAAAATACGGTAACTATGTATGAGATCGATCCGGAGACAGGGCTTCTGGAGAAAAAATTCACCCTTCCGGTAAGCGGCGATTATCCCAAGGATCTGGTGGTCTTTCCGGATAACCGGCACATTGCGGTGGCGAACCACGGCAGTAATACGGTGAATACCTTTACTGTAGATTACGAAAAAAATCTGCTGATCATGAAGGGACGTCCGCACAGTATCGAAACGCCGAATTGTATTCATATATGGCCGGTGCCGGACAGTGAAGAAGAGAAATAAAATATCGGGTGCTGCGGAGGCTGACAGTGAGGGACAAAAGATTTTTATGATGGGAAAGACGGCGAAATATTCTTTTCTTGCATCTCTTCCGGTAATGGCCGGATATGTTGTGCTTGGAACAGGGTTTGGCATATTGCTCTATGACAGGGGGTATTCTTTTGGCTGGGCGATCTTGATGAGCCTGACCATCTATGCGGGGTCCATGCAGTATGTAGGGATCGATCTGCTGGCGGGAGGAGCCTCCCTGATTTCCACGGCGCTTATGACGCTGATGGTGAACGCGAGGCATTTGTTTTATGGGATTTCCATGGTGGAAGAGTACCGGGATATGGGAAAACGGAGACCCTATGTGATCTTCGGACTTACGGACGAGACCTATTCGCTGGTATGCGGGAAGCCGGAGCTGCCGGAGAACGTCAGCCGGAAGGATTACTATTTTTTCGTCACGCTGTTTGATCAGTGCTACTGGGTGTTTGGCAGCTTTTTGGGAGGATTTCTGGGAAGCGCCCTGAATTTTAATACGGCGGGAATCGATTTTGCCATGACCGCGTTGTTTGTGATCATTTTTGTGGATCAATGGGAAAAGACCCGGCAGCATATTCCGGCATTGCTGGGACTGGCGGTCTCTTTTTTGTGTCTGCTGATTTTTGGAACGGACAATTTTCTGATTCCGTCTATGGCGCTGATAACGGCGGGACTGTTCCTTTTGCGGAAAAAAATTCAGAAGGGCGGTGAGTGTCCGTGATCAGTCATCAGTATGCTTTGCTCCTTATTCTGATTATGGCGGGCGTGACCGCTCTGCTTCGGTTTCTGCCATTTTTTCTGTTTTCAAAAAATACGCCGAAGTCCATACTGTATCTGGGAGACGTGCTTCCCTATTCTGTGATGGCAATGCTGGTGGTGTATTGTCTTAAAAGCACAAGCTTTACCGGTACAACCCATGGAATTCCGGAGATTGTATCGGTGGCTCTGGTGGTATTATTGCATAAGTGGAAACATAATACATTGCTTTCCATCATCGGGGGAACAGCCTGCTACATGTTCTTTGTGCAGGTGATCTTCTGATATTTCAGAATTTATTTTTTATAGAATTCCTTTATATGATCCATCCGGGCGCTCATGTTGGAAAGGAGCGCGTCTGTCAGAACCAGGGCGCACATGGCTTCCACCACCACAACGGCCCGGGGAACGATCGCCGGATCATGCCGCCCGTGAATACGGAGGGTCACAGGGTCGCCGGAGCTTGTGACTGTTTCCTGAGGCTGGCTGATGGATGCGGTGGGCTTGATATGAGCCCGGAGAATGACCTCGCTTCCATCGCTGATCCCGCCAAGGATGCCTCCCGCGTGATTGGAGGTCTTCACGATCCGGTTATCCTTTATGGCGAAGCCGTCATTATCTTCAGAGCCCTTCATGGCAGTCACTTTTATACCTTCTCCGATTTCCACAGCCTTCACTGCGCCCACGGACATAATGGCCTGGGCGAGCCTTGCGTCAAGCTTATCAAAAACCGGGTCCCCAAGTCCTGCGGGAACGCCGTTAATGCGGCACTCGATCACGCCGCCTGCGCTGTCCTGATCCTTCATACATGCTTCCAGATAGGCGGCCGCTTTTTCTGCGGCTGCGGCGTCGGGCATATAAAGGGAATTTTCATTGATCTGGGAGGAATCGAAGTCCGAGATGGAAACCGGTCCGACAGACCGGGTGTAGGTACACAGAGTGATGCCGAGCTCCCGGAGGATCTTTGCCGCAATGGCGCCTGCGGCCACACGGCCGACAGTTTCCCTGCCCGAGGAACGTCCGCCGCCTCTGTAATCCCGGAAACCGTATTTTGCATCAAAGGTATAATCGGCATGTCCGGGTCTGTAAGAACAGGCAATGCTGTCGTAATCCCGCGAACGCTGATCTGTGTTGCGGATCATCAGCGAGATCGGAGCGCCGGTGGTTCGGCCTTCAAATACGCCGGAGAGGATTTCTGCCAGATCCCCCTCCTTTCGCGCCGTGGTATATCTGCTCTGGCCGGGCTTGCGCCGGTCCAGATATTTCTGTATATCTTCTTCGTACAGCGGCAGGCCTGCGGGGCAGCCGTCCACCACTGCGCCCAGCGCTTTCCCGTGAGATTCGCCCCAGGTGCTGATCCTGAAACTGTTTCCAAATGTAGAACCGCTCATTTTCATTTCCTCTTTTCAAATATTCCGGTAAATCATCATTTTTTTATTATAACCGGATGTAAATTATTTGTAAACTGGAACCGTTTGAATTGACAAAAAACTCAACGATAATTATAATGGACAATAGCAATTATGAGACAATGGAGGATGTTTCATGGTTGTCTGAGGCGGGGAATAAATAAAATAGAAGGGAGTGTGTAGATCATGGTAAGGATTTTTAAGACGGTGGATGGCGCTATCCATCAGATCCAGGATCCCCAGGAAGGGTGCTGGATCGCGCTGACGAATCCCACAGCGACGGAAATTTTTGAAATTTCGGAACGGTTTCAGATAGAGGTCGATGATCTGCGGGCCCCTTTGGATGAGGAGGAGCGCTCCCGTATTGAGGTGGAGGATACCTACACCCTGATCCTGGTAGATATTCCTATGATTGAGGAGAGAAATGATAAGGACTGGTATGGGACGATCCCTCTGGGTATTATTGTCACAGATAAGATGATCCTGACTGTTTGCCTGGAAGATACACAGGTTCTGACCCGGTTTATGGAAGGGCGTGTGCGCAATTTCTTTACGTATATGAAGACGCGGTTTATTTTGCAGATGCTTTACCGGAATGCCAGTATGTATCTGCGTTATCTGCGTATCATAGATAAAAAAAGCGAACAGGTGGAGGAAAGACTGCACGAATCGCCCAGGAATCAGGAACTGATCGAGCTTCTGGAATTACAGAAGTCCCTGGTATACTTTACCACATCCCTCCGTTCCAATGAGGCTGTGCTGGAAAAATTAATTAAAATAGAGAGTATCAAGAAGTACCCGGAGGATACGGAGCTTCTGGAGGACGTCATTATAGAGAATACCCAGGCTATTGAGATGGCAAATATCTACAGCGGTATCCTTCACACGACCATGGATGCCTTTGCCTCAGTCATATCCAATAATCTGAATGACGTTATGAAGGTTTTATCTATCATTACGATCGTCATGAGCATACCCACCATCATATTCAGCGCTTACGGTATGAATCTGAATGCTGCAGGTATGCCGCTTTCTTTTACACAGTGGGGATTTTTGATTATTATTCTCATTTCTGTGACTGTCAGCATTATCGCGGCGATCGTTCTGACAAAAAAAAGATTTTTCTAAATGAAATGACAGAAAAGGAGATTTATGAAGCTGATCAATAAACTGGAACGAAAATTCGGAAGATATGGGATCCCGAACCTGACATTGTATATCTGTATCTGTTATGTGGTGGGATATCTGGTATACTATCTGAGCCCGGAAATGATTTCCGTTATGAGTCTGGATGTAAGCATGATCCTTAAGGGACAGATATGGAGACTGTTTACCTGGGTGATCTATCCGCCCACCAGGACCAATTTTATACTGTTTGTGATTTCCATTTTATTTTTTTATTATCCCATCGGAACGATGCTGGAGCGCACATGGGGCTGCTTCCGGTATACCTTGTATATTTTTTCCGGATTGTTGTTTACCATTATAGCGGCGTTCCTGCTGTATTTTATTACAGGTGGGCAGGTGACCATTCAGGGGCTGACTGTTCCGCTGAGTGCGTTCGGGGGCAGTATTTTTACGACATATTATGTAAGCCTGTCGGTTTTTCTGGCTTATGCCATGTCTTATCCGGAGGAACGTCTGCTTTTATGGTTTATTATTCCAATTAAGATGAAGTGGATGGCCTATGTTTATATTGCCATGATCATATATGAACTGTTCAATTACCTGCGCAACGGCCTGTGGTTTATGGCGTTCCCCATTGTGGCCTCTCTGTTAAACTTCGTTCTGTTTTACTTCAGCATGAAGGATATGCACCGCTATAATCCCAGGGAGATCCGGAGACGGCAGCAGTTTAAAAAGGCTGTGTCCCCGGGCAGGGCAGATCCCCGCACGGGAGGAATCAGCAAGCACAAATGTGCCATATGCGGGCGGACGGAGCTGGATGATCCGAATCTGGAATTCCGTTTTTGCTCCAAATGCGACGGTAATTATGAGTATTGCCAGGATCATTTATTTACACATCAGCATGTAAAAAAACAATAACTGTCCGGAAGCTCCGCGGTTATAAATCAGATCACATGCAGAACGGGGAGAGTAAGGATAATGAAAAAAAAACCATTTGTTACGTTGGAGAAGCTTAGGGAGATCACCGCGCTGTATCCGACGCCCTTTCATCTTTATGATGAGAAGGGGATCCGCGAAAATGTCCGGGCATTGAAGGAGGCGTTTTCCTGGAACAGGGGCTTCAGGGAGTTCTTTGCGGTGAAAGCTACGCCGAATCCCTATTTGATCAACATTCTTCGGGAGTATGGCTGCGGCTGCGACTGTTCTTCCATGACAGAGCTGATGCTGTCCAAAGCCATCGGCTGCCGGAAGGGCGACGTTATGTTTTCTTCCAATGATACGCCGGAGGAGGAGTTCCGCTACGCGGATGAGATCGGCGGGATCATCAATCTGGATGATATTACACATATTGAAAGCGTGGAACGCGCGGTTGGAAGGATCCCGAGGGTGATAAGCTGCCGGTATAATCCGGGCGGCTTATTTAAGATCAGTAACGATATTATGGATAATCCGGGCGACGCAAAATACGGAATGACGACAGATCAGATCTTTCAGGCCTTTCGTATTTTGAAGGGAAAGGGCGCGGAGGAATTCGGCATTCATGCGTTTCTGGCAAGCAATACGGTAACGAATGAATATTATCCCCTGCTGGCGAAGGTGATGTTTGAGCTGGCGGTGAAGCTTGAGAAGGAGACAGGCGCCCATGTGAAGTTTATTAATCTTTCGGGAGGTATCGGAATTGCATACAGCCCGGATCAGACGCCGAATGATATTAAGGCGATCGGGGAGGGCGTACGCAGGGTTTACGAGGAGGTCCTGGTTCCTGCCGGAATGGGAGATGTGGCTATTTATACGGAGCTTGGCCGTTTTATGATGGGACCATACGGCTGTCTGGTGACAAAGGCGATCCACGAAAAGCATACTCATAAGGAATACATTGGTGTGGACGCCTGCGCCGTAAATTTGATGCGCCCTGCCATGTACGGCGCTTATCATCACATTACGGTTATGGGCAAGGAGGATCAGCCCTGCGATTATAAGTATGATGTGACAGGCTCCCTCTGTGAAAATAATGATAAGTTTGCGATCGACCGCTATCTGCCGAAGATCGATAAGGGTGACCTGCTGGTCATCCACGATACCGGCGCGCATGGTTTTGCCATGGGTTATAACTACAATGGAAAGCTGAAATCCGCTGAGATTCTTCTGCAGGAGGATGGAAGCTTCCGGCTTATCCGCCGCGCGGAGACGCCGAAGGATTACTTCGCTACCTTTGACTGCTTCCCCATTTACGAGAAGCTGCTTGAAGACGCATGAAGAAGAATCCTGCTTTGCAGAATTCTCCGCCTGCGGCATTCCGTCAAAAATGCGGCAGCTTCGTAAAACAGGATGCATAGCAGGTATCATAAATGTTGCTGTGGCAACTGTTTTTCCCTTTCCATTTTAGTATACTATAATCGAGTTAGCATATGCTAACTCGATTTCATTATATCGTATTTCTTTGAAAAGGCTTGATTTATAAGGGTGCATTGAATTTTTCCATTTATTATTAAGGAGTTCGTAAACTATGAAATTCAAACGATATGAGCCGAAAAACAATTTAGAAATAGAAAGTTTTTACGAAATTTAAGCAAAAACTATTGAATACAACAACCTTTTTGGATATACTATTCGTAAAGGAGGCGATGTTATGATCGTTAGATCTCACTATATGAATGCGCTGAAAACTTACCGTGATGTGCCGCTTGTAAAAATATTGGCGGGTATTCGCCG
>CAZGTY010000051.1:0-14264 GCA_964528895.1 uncultured Blautia sp.
CCAAAGGAACGGATCGTCCGAGGCCCTGAAAAGGTGACTGAAAAGGTGACTGAAAGGGTGACTGAAAAGGTGACTGAAAAGGAGATTGCAGTGCTTGAATTGCTTCAAATGGATCCGGGATATACCTATGGGGATCTTGCGGAAAAGCTGAAATTGAGCAGAAAGACAATTTCTGCCAGAATAAAATCATTGAGGGAAAAGGGAATCATTGAACGGGTAGGTTCTGATAAAATGGGATATTGGAAGATTCGAGAGTAGCTTTCTATAATCGTTCAATGTTTTCTGAATACTTTTTAACGATACCCTAAACCATTTAACGATACCCTGAACCTTTTAATTTTTCCCTTAACAATTTAACGATTCCGAGAGGGGTGTGGGTTTTATGAGAACGGCATGTGCCCAAAATAGTGCTGCCAGGCACTGTGGCGGACGAGCTGAATACAATATTCTTTACGCCTACATTGCGCATTACATCCATCAGGGTGAGGGTTCCCGTAATGTTGTTCTGGTAATATTCCAGAGGCTTTCTTACAGATTCGCCGACTGCTTTCAGCGCTGCGCAGTGGATTACTGCATTTATATTTTCCTTCATGAACATTTCTGTCAAAGAAGCTTCATCTCTTACATCACCCTCATAAAAGGTGACGGTCTTTCCTGTCAGCTCTTCCACTCTTTTGATGGATTCACTGGAAGCGTTGGAAAGATTATCATAAACGACTACCTCATAACCGGCATTTAAAAGCTCCAGCACTGTGTGACTTCCAATATATCCGGCTCCGCCGTGATCAAAATTTTTGTCATTTCTTTGTCCTCCTTCTTAATGAGAATTAAATGTTATATATGCGCGCCGCCTTTTGGCTGCATGAAACTCAAGAAAGCTTATGAGCGCCTTCTCCGATATCCACTACATAAAACTTTGCCTCATGGCCGACTTTTTCTTTATATTTACTGCCGAGGGTTTCGATAAAGGTATCTACTGCATCATTTTTTACAATGCTGACTGTACATCCTCCGAAACCGCCTCCCGTAATACGGGAACCGATCACGCCCGGGATCTGCCATGCCAGATCCACCAGAATATCGATTTCCTCACAGGAAACCTCATAATCATCACGAAGTGACACATGGGAAGCATTCATCAGTCTGCCAAATTCCTCTATATCATTTCCTTTCAACGCATTGACAGCTCTCACAGTCCGCTGATTCTCATATACAGCATGTTTCGCACGCTTGCGGCAGATATCGCTTGTGATGGCATCCTTATGGGCTTCAAACTCTTCCTCTGTCAGATCGCCCAGCGTCTTGATGTCCACAACAGCCTGCAGCTCTTTCAGCGCTGTCTCGCATTCATTGCGCCTGTCATTGTAAGCGGAACCCACAAGGCTGTGCTTCACTTTGCTGTTTGTAATAACGATCTTTGCATCCGGAAGCTTAACCGGAGCATATTCAAAATTCAGTGTACTGGTATCCAGAAAGATTGCGCAGTCCTTTTTGCCCATAGCGCTGGCAAACTGATCCATAATTCCGCAGTTCATTCCATTGAAGTTATTTTCGGAGTATTGTCCGATAAGCGCCAGATCCTGCATGGACAACTGCTCGAAGCCGAAGGTATCTTTTAAGATCAGACCGGTCAGCACTTCCAGGGAAGCAGAAGAGGAAAGACCGGAACCGTTGGGGATATCTCCGTAGATAGCGATATCCAATCCATGGGTTAAATGACAGCCGCGCTTCTCAAAAGCCCACATAACGCCCATAGGATAGTTTGTCCAGGATGCTTTTTCCTTCGGAGTCAGGTCGTTCAGATCGCCGGTGATGATCCCCCTTGAAGCGAAATTCATGGAATAGAAGCGAACAAGACTGTCTTCACGGTCTTTTACGACTGCATAGGTTCCCAGTGTCAGTGCGCAGGGAAATACATGACCGCCGTTATAATCCGTGTGTTCTCCGATCAGGTTTACACGACCCGGAGCAAAATAGCTGCGGGGTGAGCCTTCACTGCCGTAAAGCTCTGTAAATTTCTGCACTAATTTCTGTAACATTTTTAACCCTCCATATTCTTTGTCAGATACCGGTTACGCAAAAGAAAGTTCCGGAGGAAGCCCCTTTCCCTGTCTGGTATGCGAAAGGAAGTTTCGCTGGAAGTCCCTTTTTTGTCTTGCAATTATCATGCCCTTGACGTAAGCTTATTTTAATATCATAATAATGAGAATTAGACTCAAAAGCAATAAGAATAGCAGTTATTATAAGGATATTGAGAAAATGCAGATAAAAATTGAGGAGAACAGAAAAGAGATTAAAGACTACGGGGATTACGCCTATCCCTTCAATGTCTGTGTGGAGCATATCGAGGCCTATGAACAGGGGATGTTATGGTGGCACTGGCATTCGGAGATCGAACTGACGCTGGTGCTTTTCGGCGAGATGGAGTATCATATCAACGACAATGTATATAATCTGAAAAAAGGGGAGGCTCTGTTCGGAAACAGCAATACGCTTCACGCCGGATTTCAGATTCAGGAAAAGGAATGCGCCTATCTGTCCATTACGTTTCATCCGAGATTTCTGTATGGATATGAAAACAGCGGGCTCCAGATGAAATATGTAAATTATATTGCGGAGAACGGAAACTGGTCCTCCGAGAAGCTTACGGACGCTGTTCCCTGGCAGAGGGAGATCATTGCCCAGATGAAGGAGATCTATAGTCTGTCGAAAAAACCTCCGGCCGATTATGAGCTGCAGGTGCATATTCTTCTCTTGCAGATCTGGCAGAAATTATACGGCTATTTTTCCGCTATGCCCGAAAAAGAAGTGAGGCCCCGGAAAAATATCCAAAGGCTGCAGGAAACGATCGCTTATATAGAAGCCCATTATGATGAGGAGATCACGCTGGATGATATTGCGGCACATGTGAATATCTGTAAAAGTGAGTGCTGCCGCTTTTTTTAAAAGTATATGAATATGACGATTTTCGGATATCTCATGTCTTTAAGGGTGCAGAACAGTCTTCCTCTTTTAAAGCAGGGGGAAAGCATTTCCCGGACGGCGGCCATGGCAGGATTTACCAGCGCTGCCTATTATGGACAGATTTTTAAAAGATACATGAATTGCACGCCCAAGGAATACAAGGCGAGATGGAATAACTTTTGCGAGGGGGAAAAGGAATGAATTTCAAAGTGTTGGTGGCAGATGATGAAGAAATGATCCGCAGAGGGATTATCAGTCTTTTGGCGAAATACCCGGATTTTGAAGTGGCAGCGGAGGCGGAGGACGGAGAAATGGCCTTGAAGATGGCGGTAGAAATAAAGCCGGATCTTTGTCTTGTGGATATTAATATGCCCTTTTTGAACGGACTGCAGCTCATCGAAAAGCTGAAGGAGGTAAATCCTAAAGTAGTCATCGTGATCATCACAGGCTATGACCGATTTGAATATGCCAGAGAAGCGCTGCGCCTCGGCACCTATGAATACCTGCTGAAGCCGGTGATGGAGGATGCCTTTGAAAAGATGATGAACAATGTCAGGGAGAAGCTGATCAAAGACTATAATGTCACCAGGTATCTGACCTGGGCGAAGCAGACCCTGCAGAAAAACAGGAATTATCTGATTTCGGACTTCCTTCGGGACGTTCTTCAGGGGCATTATGAGAATGTGGAGATCAGGGAGCGTTCGGATTATCTGGATATCCGGATCCCGGAAAGGTACATGGTCATGGTAGTCTACCTGGAATATCAGGAGTCGGAGGACCTGAAGGCGAAGTGGAACGATGACCTGCTGTTTCTGGTGGCGGAAAATATTGCAAATGAGATTTTTAATAATCTGGAAAATATCAGAAGCTGTCAGGATAATTACGGAAACCTTGCACTGATAGCGGAATGGAGAAGCAGCGAGGAAACAAGGGAAAAGATCGAATACTTTAAAAGCACGTTAGGGCAGGTGGTACCTATCAGGTGCTTTACGGGCACGGCCTTCGGACAGGGCTATGAAAAGCTTCCGGAGGTCTATGAGGAGGCCCTTTATCAGTTGAAGGAGGTAAAGGGCGGTTCCGGTATTATCCAGAAGCTGAAAGAGTGCGTCAATGAAAATTATTCCCGGGAGGACTTTTCATTAGGAGAGGCCGCCGAGTATGTAGGACTTTCCGTTCAATATGTAAGCAAGCTCTTCCGCAGAGAGATGGGAGCGACCTTTGTGGATTATCTGACCAGCGTAAGGCTCAGACAGGCAGTAAAGCTTCTTCATGACGGAGATATGAAGATTTATGAAATTGCGGAAAGAACCGGATATGCCACACAGCATTATTTCAGCAACGTATTCAAAAAGAACATGGGAATGAGCCCTGCAGAGTATCGCCGCAACTTAAAGAAATAATTTATAATATTTGAAACAAAATTTGTAAAATTTAGCACTATGCATATAAAATGAAATGCATGGTGCTAAATTTTTATAAAAAATAACCAAATTAATGTAAATACAATCGGGAAAAGGCTTGCTAAAATAACGCTATCATCAAAAAAAATTAAAGGAGGAGCAACATGAAGAAAAGACTTTTAAGCGTAGCATTATGCGGAGCAATGGTAGGAACGATGGTAGCAAGCGTAAGCACCGTACACGCAGATGACAAATTAGTAGTAGGTTTTGCACAGATCGGCCAGGAATCAGGATGGCGCGATGCTGAGACAATGTCTATCCAGCAGTATGCAGAGGAGCATGCAGATGAAGTAGAGCTGAATTTCTCTGACGGACAGCAGAAACAGGAAAACCAGATCAAAGCGATCAAGACCTTTATCGAGCAGGGCGTTGACGTTATCGGACTTGCACCTGTTGTAGAGACCGGTTGGGATCAGGTATTTGCAGAGGCACAGGATGCAGGTATTCCCATCGTTCTTCTTGACAGAACTGCAGATGTAAGCGAGGACCTGTATACAACATTTATCGGTTCTGATTTCATCGCAGAAGGACAGATGGCAGCAGATCAGATGGCAGAGCTCATCGGCGGCTCCGGCAAGATTGTAGAGCTGGAAGGAACAGTAGGCGCTTCCGCAGCAATTGACCGTAAAACAGGATTTGACGGACAGATCGAAGAGAAATATCCGGACATCGAGATCGTTGAATCCCAGACAGGTGATTTCACAAGAGCACAGGGCAAGGAAGTTATGGAGTCCTTCCTGAAATCACATGACGATATCGTAGGCCTGTTCGCAGCAAACGACGACATGGCTCTCGGCGCAATCGAAGCAATCAAAGAAGCAGGCCTGAAACCGGGCGAAGATATCAAGATCGTATCTGTTGACGGCGTTCATGATATTTTCCAGGCTATGGTAGACGGCGAAGCAAACTGCACAGTAGAGTGCAATCCTCTGTTAGGACCGCTTTTCTTTGAGACAGCAGCTAAGCTGAAAGCCGGAGAAGAAGTTGAGAAATGGATCAAATCTGAGGACGGCGTATACACAGCAGATACGGCAGCAGAAGATATTGAAACACGTCAGTATTAATCAGAAGATTTACTGAAAGACCTTTTATCCGCCCCATATGGATATGGGGCGGATTCCTTTCATTTCATAGGAAATTTCGAGGATTTGAATTGCAATGGCTGTTACTGTTGGGAAAGGACATGGAGAAATCGCATGGAAAATGAAAGAAGATTGCTAAGGGCGGAGCATATTTCAAAGGCATTCGGCAAAGCGGTGATCGCCCTGGATGATGTGGAATTTGAACTGCGGCCCGGAGAGATCCACGCTCTTCTGGGAGAAAACGGAGCAGGAAAATCGACCCTGATCAAGGTATTGACAGGTGTAAATGAACGTGATAACGGCACCGTTGAATTAAACGGAAAGGAGATTCATCCGAAATCAACGCATGAAGCGCAGCTTCTGGGAATCTCTACCGTTTATCAGGAGGTAAATCTCTGCCCGAACCTGTCGGTGGCCGAAAATATTTATATTGGCAGAGAGCCGTTAACAAAGCTGAAGAAGATAAACTGGAAAAAAATCAATGAGGATGCAAAGGTCCTCCTTGAAGAATTTGATTTAGATATTGATGTTACGAAAAATCTTGACAATTATTCTGTGGCGGTCCAGCAGATGATCGCAATTGCGAGAGCCAGTGATGTGGATGCGAAGGTGCTGATACTGGATGAGCCCACCAGCAGCCTGTCAACTGTGGAGGTGGAGAAGCTTTTTGAGATCATGAGACAGCTTCGGGATAAGGGTATGGGAATTATTTTTGTCACCCATTTCCTGGATCAGGTATACCAGATCACGGACAGGATCACGGTTCTCAGAAACGGAAAATATGTAGGCACATACGAGACAGCGGACCTTCCACGGGTGGAGCTGGTAGGCAAAATGATCGGAAAGGATTATGCGAGCCTGAACGAATCCATGCGCGCCGGACAGATGGAAGAAAACAATGCGCAGAAGGGCGAAACGATTCTGGAACTGGAAAGTGTCGATGGACCGGGCACTATACAGAAATTCAATCTTGCCGTACATAAGGGAGAGGTTTTGGGACTTTCCGGTCTGCTTGGCTCCGGACGTTCGGAGACTGCCCGCGTCATGTTTGGCGTTGACGGCATTACAAGCGGACAGATTAAGATCCATGGAAAAACCGTGCATCTGAAAACCCCGCTGGATGCGATACGTCATGATATAGCATTCTGCCCGGAAAACCGCAAGACAGAGGGTATTATCGGGGATCTTTCTATCCGCGACAATATTGTGCTGGCTCTGCAGATCAAAAAAGGTTTGTTTAATAAGATCTCAAGAAAAGAGGCTGAAAAACTGGCAGACGAATATATTAAGAAGCTGGAGATCAAAACGCCGAACTCCGAGCAGCTTATTAAAAACCTGAGCGGCGGAAATCAGCAGAAGGTGATTCTTGCCAGATGGCTTGCAACAAATCCGGAGTTTTTGATGCTGGATGAGCCGACAAGAGGTATTGACATCGGTACGAAGGCAGAGCTTCAGAAAATCGTTATTGATCTGGCGCAGCAGGGCATGGCGGTGCTGTTTATTTCTTCCGAGATCGATGAAATGCTTCGCTGCTGCAATCGCATGGTTGTTCTTCGCGACATGAATCAGGTGGGAGAGCTGAACGGTCATGAGATCAGTGAGGATGCGATTATGAGAATTATGGCCGGAGGTGAGGAATAATGAAAGAAAAATGGAGTAAATTTACGCAGAAGCAGGAGTTCTGGCCGATCGTTATTTTCCTGATCATTCTTGCTTTTAACGGAATTGTAAGCGGCGGAAGCTTTTTCAAATTATCTATCGTGGATAATCATTTGTATGGCCGTATTATTGATATTTTCCGAAACGGAAGCAAGCTGATGATCCTGGCTGCAGGTATGACCATGGCGCTGTCCACAGGCGGAACAGATATTTCCGTCGGTTCTGTTATGGCGATCAGCGGCGCTTTTGCATGCAGTATTATCAACGGAAATATTTTCCCGGGCCTGCACGGCAGTGTGGCGGCTGCTGTTATTATTGCAATCCTGGCAGGGGTTGTCTGCGGTCTCTGGAATGGTTTTCTGGTAGCAAAGGTCCAGATCCAGCCTATCGTAGCGACTATGATCCTGATGGTGGCAGGACGTGGAATTGCACAGCTTATTACATCCGGAAAAATCATTACGATTTCTTCCGACTCTTATTATTTTATCAACGGCGGTTATATATTAGGCCTTCCCTTCCCGCTGTTTATTACAATCTTTCTGGTAGCGCTGCTTCTTTTGTTTACCATGAAGAGCTCCTTCGGTCTGATGACAGAATCCATCGGATGCAATGCCAACGCTTCCAGGTTTGCGGGTATTAAGGTGGACAAGGTGCTGCTTGGTATCTATACGCTTTCCGGTACCTTTGCCGCAGTTGCAGGACTGATCGAAAGCTCCGGAATCAAGGGAGCAGACTGCAACAATGCAGGCCTGAATATTGAAATGGATGCGATTCTTGCAGTGGCCATCGGCGGAACGAATCTGATGGGCGGAAGATTTTCTATTCTGGCAAGCGTCATCGGTGCGCTGATCGTGCAGAGTATTACGACGACTGTACTTGCGCTGGGTGTTCCGGCGGCCATGATCCGGGTGCTGAAGGCAATTATGATCATCGTGATCTGCCTGTTCCAGTCCGGGCGGTTTAAAGAGATTCTGGCTTCTAAATTTACCCGTAAAAACAAGGAGGTGGCAGCGAAATGAAACAGGGAAAGAAAAAATTTCATATCAATAATGTTTCTTTGATGATTACGATTATTCTTTTCGTACTGATGTTTATTTTTGGATCGGTAAAATATAATAACTTCCTGTCCATTTCCACGTTTTTGAATCTGTTTAACGATAATGCGTACCTGATGATCGCAGCGATCGGGGAGACCTTTGTACTGCTGACAGGAGGAATCGATATTTCTATTGCCTCTACCATTGCATTTACCGGCGTATTTTCCGCTTATATGATGCAGAAGGGGCTTCCCACAGCAGTGGTGATCATTCTGGTGCTGGCTATCGGGATCCTTGTGGGCTTTGTGCAGGGCGCACTGATCCATTATTTTAATCTGCAGCCCTTTATCATTACTCTCGCGGGACAGTTTTTGATGCGCGGTCTCTGCGTCGTGATCAGTGAAGCGTCCATTCCTATCCAGGACCCGTTTTTTAAAAAGATGGCTCTTGGAAAGATTGTTGTCCATCTTGGCGAAGCAAAGCCGCTGAACGGAAAAATTTATTACTATGTACTTATTTTTGTGGTAGTGCTTTTGATTTCCGTTTATGCTCTGAAATTCACGAGATTTGGCCGCAGCATTTACGCAGTGGGCGGAAATGAACAGTCTGCAGAGCTGATGGGATTGAATACGGCGAAGATCAAAATCTCCGCTTATACGATCAGCAGCTTTTGCGCAGCCCTTGCAGGGGTAGTATTCAGCTTTTATACCCTTGCAGGCTATGGCCTTCAGAATATGGGAATGGAGCTGGACGCTCTGTCCTCAGCCGTTATCGGAGGCACTCTGCTGAGCGGAGGCGTGGGAACCGTAGTGGGAACCATGATCGGTGTTATGATCCAGGGTATTATCCAGACGATCGTCACCTATCAGAATCTGAATACCTGGTGGACAAAGGTTACAATAGCAGCATTGCTGTGTTTCTTTATTGTAATTCAGCGTATTATAGCAATTCGTGCGGAAAAATCAAAGGGAAAACTGTAGCATTGAAATTCTGCTGAAAAATTTCTAAAATAGTGAATATAGCGAAGGGAGGTAAGAGCGATGAAAAAATGGAAAGAAAAATTTATGGATACGAAGATACGCGGTAAATTGATCTATTCGCATATTCTCATCGCTCTTATCCCCTTTTGTCTTGTGGGGATCATGGGAGTGATCATATCCATGAGAGAGGCTAAGAGCAATGTGCTCAAGCACAGTGAGCAGATGACCGAGCAGGTGCAGAAGACCATGGATGTGTATATCAGCAGTATTGAAAAGTTTATCAACTTTTTGATGCTTGGAATGGATTCTTCTATGACCTATCCTCTGGAACCGGAGAATGAGTCTGGCTGGAATGAGGAAAACAGTTTTATGTCGCAGCTTTTTCAGGGAATCGTCCAGTCTCACAGCGAGATTGCGGGCGTTTTTTTCGCTGCGGAGAATGATGAATATTTGAGTATGGGAATGTCAAGGATATCGAGAGATTCCTTCAAAAATGAACAGTGGTATCAGATTGCCATGGAGCAGCCGGATACCATTCATATTATCAGTAAAGTAACGGGAAGAAATATTATAACAGATGCCACCTACAGTACAGACGATGTTTTTTCTGTAGTGAAGGCGGTGGTGGATAAAGAGACCGGCACGCCGTACGGAGTTTTGCTGCTGGATGTGAAGCATGATATTATTGTTTCCTCCATCCAGGATGCGATCGTAGGCTCCGGCGGTTTTATGTATATTCTGGACCGGGATAATAATGTGGTATATGCGCCTCTGAACAGGGTTGTTTACCGGATCCGTCCGGAATGGATGGAAAACGGGGAAAATGTGTTTACCGCAGAAATTGAAGATGAAAAGTATCAGCTCAGCTATCAGGAGTCCGATTATACGGGCTGGAAGATTGTCAGCGTGTTGCCCTATCAGGAGATTATGGGAAGCGCGAACCAGATGCTGATCGTATATATATGTGTGTTTGTGCTTTCTCTGGGGATTGTGCTGCTTATCACCATGAAGCTGTCCGACGTGATCACAAGGCCCATCATTGAGCTGCGCAATCTTATGAAGAGAACAGAGCAGGGTGATTTTTCTGTCCGGTTTGAGGGCGCTTATAAGGATGAGGTCAGTGAGCTGGGCCGGAGATTCAATCAAATGATGGAACGGATCCAGGAGCTGATCCAGAGAGTCTATGAGGAGCAGGAGCATAAGAGAGAGGCAGAGCTCCGTGTGATTCAGGAGCAGTTCAAACCGCATTTTCTGTACCTGTACAATACATTGGACACTATAGGATGGATGGCAAGAGAACATCAGGCATATGATATTGTCCATATGCTGGACGCCCTTACGAACGTATTCAGGATCGGCCTGAGTAAGGGAAAGGATTATGTCAGTCTGGATGATGAAGTAAAATACGTGACCAATTATTTATATATCCAGAAAGTCCGTTATGGCTCCAAGGTAGAGTATGAGATTAATTTTGATGAGAAATGCAGGCAGGTGTATGTGCCGAAGCTGATCCTGCAGCCGCTGGTGGAGAATGCGATCTATCACGGACTGAAAATGAAGCGCGGCGTAGGACATTTGAAGGTGGATGTAAAAGCTGTGCCCGGTGAGAAGGTTCTTCTGGAGGTCTCCGATGACGGCCGCGGAATGACGCAGGAGAGAGTGGAAGAGCTGACAAGAATTTTGAACAGGCCCGGCAGAGGGGAAGAAAATCAGAGCTTTGGTTTGTTTTATATTAAAGAGAGGCTTCGTATCCGCTATGGAGAGGATTTTTCCGTGCGGGTAGAGAGCCGTGAGGGAGAGGGAACCAGCGTTTTTATTTTAATTCCTGAGAGGGTGGAAGAACACTATGAAGAAAAGGATACTGATTAGCGTTGTATTGCTTGCTGCAGTAGTTTTGCTGGGAATACGAATCGGCTATTACTTTGACCGCGCCGATTATAAGAGCAGTCAGGAATATGTCATCGGAGTTTCCCAGGCAAATATGCGGGAGGCCTGGCGTCTGGCTCTGATCAATGAGATTGAGGATGTTGCGGCGAATACGGAATCTATACAGGTCATTACAGCAGATGCGACCTCCAGTGTGGACAAGCAGAAGAAGGATGTGGAAAAGCTGCTTCAATATGGAGTGGATCTTCTGGTTATTTCGCCCTGCGATTCCGATCAGCTTACAGATACGGTAAAGTCTGTTTATCAGCAGGGGATTCCTGTCATTGTGATGGACCGTGCAGTGAAAGGCTTTGATTATACTCTGTTTATCGGACCGGATAATGAGCTGGTAGGAAAGCAGGGGGCAGAGTGCGCTGCTGAGCTTTTGGGCGGCAGGGGCAATGTTCTGGAATTATGCGCTGTGGAGACCTCTTTGCAGAGCAGGGAGCGCAGCGATGGCTTTGAGGAGGATCTGAAGGAAAATTATCCCGATATTCACATTAAGCGTTTTAATCTCGGGTCCGATATGAGGGACGCTGCGTTTGATTATATTTGTTCGGTAAAAGAGGAATTATCTTCCTATGATCTTATTTTTTCCGATATGGATGCGGTGGCCCTGGGGGCCTATGAAGCTCTGGAAGAGATGGGGCTCGCAGATAAGATCATGGTGGTAGGCTGCGACGGCTTTGTGGGAAAGGATGAGGGGATCGACCTTGTAAAACAGGGAAAGCTGACTGCGACAATCGCCTGCCCTACAGGAGGAAAGGAAGCAGTTCAGTATGCGGAGGATATTCTGCGGCAAAAGAGCGGTACGCCCAAGCAGGTAATTCTGAGGAGCAGCACCATCACTGCGGAAAATGCAGATGAATACCTGGAACAGGTGAATAAAAAGTGCGTGGACGATGGCCGGACTATACGAATGGGATATGCCCAGGTCGGAACAGAAAGTAACTGGAGGCTGGCGAATACGGAGTCCATTAAACAGGCCGCAAAGGAATTTAATGTGGATCTGACTATCGAGATTGCAGATCAGTCGCAGGAAAGGCAGATCGAAGCGATACGGCAGTTTATTAAAGAGAAGATGGATGTGATCGTGGTATCTCCCGTAGTGGAGGACGGCTGGCTGGAGGTATTGCAGGAGGCCAAGGAAGCCGGGATCCCGGTGGTTATTTCGGACAGAAAGATTAACGCAGGGGAGGATCTGATCAATACCTATATCGGAGCAGATTTTCTGGAAGAAGGAAGAAGAGCCATGCGGTGGCTCCAGAGCCGCGGGGAATTTTCTGATGAAGAGGAAGTAAAGATCCTGGAGCTGCAGGGAAATAAAGGAGCTTCCCCCACAGAGGAGCGCCATGAGGGCTTCGTGGAGATCATGGAGGAGGATCCCAGATACAGGATCGCGTATTCTGTAAACGGGGATTTTACCTATGAGGGCGGAAAAGAAGCGGTGGAGGCTTATTTGCAGGAGAATGACTGGGATATTCAGGTCATTTATTCTCATAATGACGATATGGCCCTTGGTGCGATCGAGGCCCTTAAGAGTCATGGGCTGAAACCGGGAGAGGATGTGATCATCATATCTGTCGATGGTACAAAGGAGGCTTTTGAGGCGATGATTGACGGAACTCTGAATTGCTCTGTGGAATGCAATCCGCTTCTGGGGCCGCCGTTAATGAAGGCTGTCAGGGATATGATTTCAGGAAAGGAGATGCCGCTTCGCATTATCACGGAAGAAAAGGTTTATGATCAGACGACTGCCAGGGAGGACATAAAAGGAAGAAGCTATTAGGCGAAGCTGCATAAGGAACGGCTGAAAAGGGCTTATGTCCTCATAAAGGGCGGGGCTGCATATATTATTAAAAAAGCCGGGGAAGGTATTTATGGCAGACCAGAAGCTTGATAATCTTTTAAACCTTGCAATGGATTCTACACAGGAGGAGCGGGAAAAATCCGGAAATCTGAATGTGGGTTATAATGAAGCGCTGCGTCTTTGGGATGTGGTGGTGAAATACAGCGGACCGGAAGGGGGAATTACGGGAGAAGGAATCACCGCAGTTTCCCTTCTTGGCGGTTATGCAGTGGTGACCTTGCCGGAGAGTGAATTGAACGCATATGCAGCGAGGCCCCAGGTGGAGTTTATTGAAATGCCCAAGCGGCTGTATTTTGAGGTAAATCAGGGAATAGCGGCGAGCTGCATACGTTCCGTGCAGATCGGTGGAACGATACCGGGAATCGGGAGCGGCGGTCTTTCCGGGCAGGGAATCCTTATGGGGATCGTAGATTCGGGAATTGATTACAGACATCCTGATTTTTGCGGGGAGGACGGGACTACAAGGATATTAAAGCTCTGGGATCAGAGCGCGGCTCCGGTGAATGAGACGGACAGGGCGCCTGAGGGATATTTTCTGGGTGTGGAATATGACCGGGAAAGGATTAACGAGGCCCTTGCGCTTCCGGCTTTGCAGGGCTACAGTATCGTTCCGGAGAGGGATCTGAGCGGTCACGGAACCTCCGTGCTTGGGATCGCTGCGGGAAACGGGCGCGCATCGAACGGAGTGAACCGGGGAGTCGCCTATGAAAGTGAGATCCTTGCGGTGAAGCTGGGGATTCCGAGAGAAAATTCTTTTCCGAGGACAACGGAGCTGATGCAGGGAATCGACTATCTGGTGCGGCAGTCGCTTTCTCTGGGAAGGCCCATGGTGATTAATTTAAGTTTTGGGAATAATTATGGTTCTCACCGAGGGGATTCTCTTTTGGAAAATTATATTGACACGGTGGCGGATATGGGCCGCCTTGTTTTATGTACGGGAACCGGAAATAACGGGAATGATAAGCTGCACACGGCAGGCAGGGTGTCCAATGGGGAAATGCAGGAGATTGAGCTGGGGGTCAGCCCTTACGAGCCAGTGCTGAATGTGCAGCTTTGGAAATCATATGCAGATGAGATTGAGATCTATATTGAAGATCCTGCAGGTGTGCGCATCGGCCCTCTGTACGAGGCGATCGGACCGCAGCGGCACCGGACCGGAGATACGGAGCTTCTGATCTATTATGGAAAACCGGGGCCTTTTCAGATAACTCAGGAGGTTTATATCGATTTTATTCTAGTATAATTGATTTTAATTAACCTTATGATTCGTCAGCTGCATTCTGCTT
>CAZGTY010000052.1:0-14248 GCA_964528895.1 uncultured Blautia sp.
TGCGATATTAAAAAATTTAAATTCACAGGAAAAAAGTTCTGTTACACTATACAGGGAAATCGCCGCAGCTCTTTATTTATCTGGGCTGCGGCGATTTTGCTTCCAAACTTGAGATACAGTACCATGAGATTTCAAATAAGTGTGCATAAATATCACAAATTTTGGCATGCTTTTTTGTCTAAATTATACAGTCACTTCTTCTCCGGTTCCGCGTACTGTAAACAACGCCTCAAACTCATCCCTGTACACCTTTTCCTTCTCCACGAGAAGCGCCGCGCAGCTATGCAGCACTTGCTGGTGCTCAATGATAATATCCTTTGCCCTCTGATGACATTCATTGATGATCCGATGGATCTCCCGATCAATTCCCCTGGCCACTTCCTCGCTGTAACCCCTGGTATGAGCCAGATCCCGGCCGATAAACACCGCATCATCCTCATCGCCGTAGGAAACCAGGCCGATCTCATCAGACATTCCATATTTCATCACCATAGCCCTGGCCGTATCCGTAGCACGTTTGATATCATTGGAGGCGCCTGTGGTGATATCGTCAAAGATGATTTCTTCAGCCACACGTCCGCCAAGCAGAGTCGTGATATGCTGAAGCATTTTCCCTCTGGTATTAAACAGCTCATCATTTTCCGGAAGAGGCATGGTATATCCCGCCGCTCCCACACCTGTCGGAATGATGGAGATCGTATAGACAGGATCCATATCGGGAAGCACATGAAACAGGATTGCGTGGCCGGCCTCATGATACGCCGTGATACGCTTTTCTCTGTCGGAAATAACCCTGCTCTTTTTCTCGGCGCCGATGCCCACCTTGACAAAAGCGTTCTTAATATCCTGCTGGGTAATATAGCTCCGGGCATCCTTCGCAGCCCAGATGGCCGCTTCATTGAGAAGGTTCTCCAGATCCGCCCCTGTAAATCCGGCGGACGTGCGCGCGATCTGCGCCAGATTCACATCCTCTCCCAGAGGCTTGTCCTTGGCATGGACTCTCAGGATCTCCTCCCGGCCCTTCACATCCGGCCGTCCCACCGCCACCTTGCGGTCAAAACGTCCCGGCCGGAGGATCGCAGGATCCAGTATATCCACGCGGTTGGTGGCCGCCATCACAATGATGCCCTCATTCACGCCGAAGCCATCCATCTCCACCAGAAGCTGATTCAGCGTCTGCTCCCGCTCGTCATGGCCGCCGCCCATGCCGGTACCTCTTTGCCGTGCCACTGCGTCGATCTCATCAATAAAGATAATACAGGGCGCATGCTTTTTGCCGTCCTCAAACAGATCCCGGACACGGGATGCGCCTACGCCCACAAACATTTCTACAAAATCAGAGCCGGAAATGGAAAAAAACGGCACTCCCGCCTCTCCTGCCACAGCTTTCGCCAGGAGGGTTTTACCGGTTCCGGGAGGGCCTACCAGAAGCACACCCTTGGGAATACGGGCGCCCACGCTGGTATATTTCTGCGGAGATTTCAGAAAATCCACCACTTCCTCCAGATCCTCCTTTTCCTCCTGAAGGCCTGCCACATCCGCAAAGGTGACCTTTTTGTCTTCCGGAAGCGTCATTCTGGCGCGGCTTTTGCCAAAATTCATCATCTTCGCATTGCTTCCGCCGCCGGACATCTGACGGTTCATCATTACAAACAGAAAAACCACAAGGCCGCAGCTGAGCAATATGGGAAGCAAAGAAGTAAGAAAAACATTATCTCCCTGGACATCCGCCACACTATACGTCACATCCGCATCACGCAGCAGGCTCTGGACCTCACGCACATCCGTCACATAGACCTGTTTCTGCCCTTCTCCCCGGATCTCCGCCGTCACAGATCCCGTCGGGACCTCCTGGTTCTGATAAATCTTTGCGGACAGGATCTGCCCCTCCTCTGCCGCCTTCTCTAATTCTTCTATTGTATAATTGTCCTGCGAGGCGAGCTGATTATTCAGATAAAAATATCCTGCGATCAACATCACAATCAATACCAGATACAGGCCAATCCTATTCGGCTGTTTACTCACTGACTTAAGTCTCCTTTCATTCCTCTCCCCGCTCCACAACTCCGATATAGGGAAGATTCCTGTATTTCTGCGCATAATCCAGGCCATAGCCCACCACAAACTCGTCCGGTATTTCAAAGCAGCAATAATCTACATCCACCTTTTTCACTCTGCGGTCCGGTTTGTCCAGAAGGGTACAGAGACGGATACTGCTTGGATTGCGGCCCTTTAAAATCTCGATCAGATAGCTTAAGGTTCTCCCCGAATCGATGATATCCTCCACGATCAGGACCTCCTTGCCCTCCAGAGGCTGATCCAGATCCTTCACGATCCGCACTACTCCGCTGGATTTTGTGTCATCACCATAGCTTGAAACGGACATAAAGTCAAGGGAAACCGGCACGGTGATCCGCTTTGCCAGCTCACACATAAAAAATACGCCGCCCTTCAGCACACAGATAAGATGGACCTCTTTTCCGGCATAATCCCGGCTGATCCTTTCACCGATCTCCTTAATTTTGGCATCCACATCCTTTTCACTGATCATTACTCTGATTTTTTCACTCACTGTCGTATCCTCCCTGGTATATTATTTCCAATACTCTCTTTGTGGATCTTCCAATCTTATAAGCATCATTGATCCGTCCGCCCAGTATCCACAGCACTTCACCGCCGCAGGCTACCAGAGGGATTCTCTCCCTTTCTTCCCTTGGAACCTTTTGATCGATAAAACAGCGGTTCAGCTTTTTCTTCTGTCCCGCAGAGTTTATCGCCAGAAAATCACCCGTTCTTCTGGTCCGCACGGATATTTGATAGTTTATTTTATCATAATCCAGCCATTTCGTATACTTTTTTTCGGAAATCTTCTCACCCTGATAACAAAAGACCCTGGTCCGAAAGCAGCCGAGGGGGCAGGACAGCTGTCCCTCTGCCGGAAGCTCCCATGATTTTTCCGCCAGATTCTCCCCTGTGGAATACCGGGCGGATGCTCTTCCCAGACGGACGCCTCCATACTCTCTTCCTGCAGCCAGCCCGAAGGGCAGATCTATGCGGCTTCCAATTTTTCCCTTTTCCAGCTCCATGATCTGCTTCACATGAACCGCGCTCAGATCACAGCGGCTTCCGGACAATGCTTCCACAGCCTGCATGACCGCATATTCCCGGACAATGCTGTCGCTCTGAAAAAATTTCTCCGAAAAAAGAAAACTGTCCCGTTCCCTCCTGCATTCCTCCAGAAGCTCCGCGCCCTGCCGGGAAAGATAATCCTCCGCACGCCCCAGTATATCCGCCGCTGCAGCCATGTGCTCCAGCGCCTTCCCGTTGATCTCAGACACCATAAGGGGCAGTATATGATGCCGTATCCGGTTCCTTGTATAGATATCCTCAAGATTGCTGCTGTCCTCCACAGCCCGCAGACAGCGCTCTTTTAAATAATGGTCAATTTCTTCTCTTTCTAAACATAAAACAGGACGGATGATATTCCCCCACACCGGCCGGATCCCGGCCAGCCCCCGAATCCCCGTCCCTCTCGCAAGATGATGGAGCATGGTTTCCGCCCGGTCGTTCTGGTTATGGGCCAGAGCTATCCGCACCCTGCGGCCGCCGTATTCTGAAGAGACTCTTTGAAATGCTTCCCGTCTGACCCGCCTTCCCGCCTCCTCATGACCGATCTTCCACTGCTCTGCCAGCTCCGGCACGGAAAAACAGAAAACGCGGCAGCCGATTCCCAGCTCCCCGCACAGCTTCTCCACAAACTCCTGATCTCTTTTTGCCTCCTCACCCCGCAGCCCATGATTCACATGAACCGCCTCCATAGTAAACTCCTCTTCTTCCATATATTCATGGAGAAGGTGCAGCATGGCGACGGAATCCGGTCCCCCGGAAATTCCGGCGATCACCCTGTCTCCGGGTTCGATCATCCTGTATTCTCTTATATATTCCTTTACTTTACGGTACATATTATTTTCTCCAGACTCCTGCCACAAGCACGGTCATGTCATCCCTGGCATGATAATCGCTGTAGCCCAGCGCCCGTTCCAGGATCCCCCTGCTGATCTCCTTCGGCGCATCCTCATGAATATCCATAATGATCTCCTTCATGGTTTCTTCCTCCCTCTCACAGGGAAGCGCATCCAGCACACCGTCTGTCATCATGATCAGGTAATCTCCATGGTACAGCTTGCGGGACGCCGTATCAAAATCGATCTGCTGCATCAGTCCCGCGGCCAGGCTCTCGGACGCGATGGACTCCACCCAGTGATCCCTTTTAATAAATGTGGCGGCCGCCCCGGCCTTCAGAAAATTACAAATTCCCGTGTACAGATCCACCGCGCACATATCCACTGTGGAAAACATTCCCTCACGTCCCTTCAGCACCAGTGCGGAATTTACCATCCGTGCGGCTGTCTCCTGGGAAAAGCCGGATTCCAGGAACTGCTCCAAAAGCTCCACCACCACTTCGCTCTCTCTGCACGCATCCATGCCGGAGCCCATTCCGTCCGAAAGGCACATGACAAATTTTCCCCCGTCTTCCTGTCTGCACAGATAATTGTCCCCGGAAACCTTTTCCTCTTCTCTGGTAAGGCGGGAAACGCCAAACAGCACGTGATAGCTTACATCCTCCACAAAATGTACGGTGTGATACTCCCCGTTTATAATGCAGCGGCTTCCTGCTGCCGCCGCCATATCACAGTTCAAAATCTCTGACAGAATCTGACTGATCTCCGTTACTGAAACGCATTGTCCGCTTCTGGCACGGAGTGTCAGGAACATCTGCCGACGCCCCTCCACCTTGTCCATCACCCACGCATTTTTCAAAAGCACCCTCTTTTTTTTCAGCGCTTTTTGTATTTCTTCGCGCAGACCGCTGTCCGCCTCGGAAATATCATAGATATCCTCCGCCACATTTTCCATGATCCTGGAAATTTCCGTAAGCTGCTGGGCCACGGCCAGGCGGCTCTCAATCATCCGGTTTCCCCATATGAGATTCTGCTTTTCCCTCTGAAAAAGCCCTTCCAGAAGCTCCAGATACTGGACTGATTTTGCACATATGCTCACCCAGTCGCTTCGAAGCTGACGGTAGGCCTCTTCATCGCCGGATTCCGCAGCCCGTATCAGGGCCTCCCCGGTCTGATTCACCCTGTCCGCCCGCTCCCCATGGCACAGTTCCCTCTGGTAGCATTTACCGCAGACCTGCGCCTGCACTTCGGACAGCATGTACTGTATCTGACCGCTGCTCAGGTAATCTTTGCGGTAGGGCATACCGTAAAAGGTGTCCGCCAGTTTCCGAAAGGACGCCGCATATTGCTTCACCTTCTCCTTCTGGGGATGACTTTCGCACAGAGCCTGAATATCCTGCTGCTTCGGTTTTCTTCCCGACAAAATAGTTTTTGCCATGTCCCGTATCACCAGAAGCATACTGATAACGAGCATGGCAATAATCCATTCCTGCATATTCTCCCCTCCCCTATGTTCCTCACTAGAGGGATATTATAAGGGTTAAGGTATAAAATATCTGTCAAACACAGACGAAAACCCGTAAAAACTTTTCTCCAAAAAATCCCTTAATTTTCTTCCTGGAAAACTATTTCATTATCCTTTACAAGGCCCAGCTTTTCTCTGGCGATCTGACCCGCATATTCATCCGTCTGCATATATTTTTCCAGTTCCTCGATCTCCCCGGTACGGTCATTCTCATCCTCGATAGCATCCTCCAGCGCCACAGCCCTGGCGTCGTAAACGGCCAACCGGTTAGCCAGCGTCCGGCTTTCCAAAACGAGCCCTCCCAGCAGCACCAGGGCAACTGCCGCGATGACTGCCATACCCAGACGGTTATTCCCTATTTTTTTTGTCTGCACTCTCTTTCCTGACTTTTTCACTTTGGCCGTCCTTCTTAAAATGCCACGGCTTTTTTATTGACAAAATACCGCTCTCTTTTGACCTACACAATGAAATTTTACCCCTTTTGACGGGAAATAGCAACATATTTATTATTTTTTTTATAAAAAAAACCAAATTTCCCAAAATAAAGCTCAAAAGCCGCACAAACAGGGAGCCCACGGATACATGGCATAAAACTGCCCCCAGTATAATCCCTGTAAAGAGAAATCCTCTCAGAATCCCCTGGTTCAGCCGGTACACCCGGATAAACACGGCAGCCCCGCTTAAAATCCAGTATATGAGATCCTCCGCTCCTACCGCTGCGGGCGAATGCGGAAATACCCTCCGCAGGATTACCAGAAGGTCATAGCATAAAAGAAGAATGGCTCCCATAAGCACCGACTGAAAGAACAGCAGCACTTCAAAATGCATATAGCTGCTCATGGCTCAGCGGAACATCCGTTTCAACAGGGATTCATCCTTCTTTTCCGGGTTTTTCGTCATATAAGTGAGGCTGTTTACCTTTCCCTCCAGATCCACTTCACCATTTTCAAGGCTGAGCCGCCGGATATGAAGCTTTTCTCCTTTTATGGAGAGCTTTCCCTCGCCGGTAAGGAGCAGCACCTCATCCTCGTCAAAGGAATGTACGTCAAGAACGCCTGTGATCGTACCTTCCCTCCGGTTTTTCAGGATCAGAGTGTGGGATTGCAATGTTTTTTTTTCTTCCAAAGCAAGCCTCCTGTCATTCTTCCACTGTTAATCTATGTGGAAGGAGGGCTAAATAGAAGCTAAAGATAGCGGTACATATTTTCCGTCTCTTCTTTTCGAACAGTCTCTTTTACATCCAATACCTCTACGCGCACATTTTTGCTGCCGAACCGGATCTCAATAATGTCCCCGGCTTTTACTGACGCGGACGCCCTGGCCGGCCTGTCGTTAACCAGAACACGGCCTGCATCGCATGCTTCGTTTGCCACAGTGCGCCTTTTGATCAGGCGAGAAACCTTTAAGTATTTGTCCAGACGCATATATCTCCTCCTAATAAGCGTGCTTCATATAAAAGTAAAAAAGGGGAACGAAACCGTTCCCCTGCGATCACTGAGATTATTTTTTGTTTACGATATCCTTTAAAGCCTTGCCGGCTTTGAACTTCGGAGCCTTGGAAGCCTTGATCTTCATAGTCTCACCTGTCTGAGGATTTCTTCCTTCTCTGGCCGCTCTCTTAGAAACTTCAAATGTACCAAAGCCTACCAGCTGGATCTTACCTCCGTTCTTCAGTTCCTTAGATACAACATCAACAAAAGCATTCACTGCTGCTTCGGTATCTTTTTTAGTCAATTTCGTTTCTTTAGAAATTGCTGCCACTAACTCAGTTTTATTCATTGTGTTTCCTCCTCTGATTTGTCTTTTCTCGTTATCTGATATCAAACAGCCAAAAACTGACTTACAACATATATACCCCATTTCTGCCTGATTGTCAAGGTTTTCCCCGATATTTCCAATATTTCAGGCTTTTTCCCCGATATTTCCTGAAACCTGCGGGATATTTCGGCCGTCCTTTTTCTGTTCCTTTTCCCTCGCTTTAAGCTCGCTCCAGGAAAGAGAAGCCAATTCGGCATCCTCCGGCGAAAAGATGGCCGGATGGCGAAACCGCATTTTACGGGAAATGCCATCTATCACATCATCAAGGGTAAAAATGCCTTCCTCCTCCGCAATAATGCTGTGGAGCACCACCTGCATCAAAAGATCGCCCAGCTCCTCACAAAGGTTTTCGCCGTCGCCGCTTCCGGTATAGATATCGATCCCTTCAAGCGCCTCCCCCGCCTCGTCCGCCAGGCATTTCTTCAGGCTTTCGTGTGTCTGAACTCTGTCCCACGGGCATTTCTTACGGAGCTGCCTTACAATTTCAACAAAATCATCAAAGGAAAACATTTCCTGCTCTTTCATGCCTTACATCATGGAATCTACCATGTCAAGAACCACCTTGCCCATAACTGCGGATTTCTCATCCGCATCGGCCAGAGAGGTTCCCTTTACGCCATAGTAGAATTTCACCTTCGGCTCTGTTCCGGAAGGTCTCACGCATACCCATGCATCATCCTCCAGATCATAATAGAGTACATTGGACCTCGGCAGACCGGTGGGCTTCACCTCTCCCGTAGCAATATCCTTAATGGTATCCGCCTTGTAATCTCTCACAGAAACGACCTTCAGACCGGCAAATTCTGCAGGAGGCTGCTTCCTCAGCGTTTCCATGATTTCCTGGATCTTCTGAAGTCCCTCGATTCCCTTCAGGGATACAGACTGGATGGCGTCCTTATAGTAACCGAACTCTTCATACATTTCGATCATGGCGTCCCAGAGGGTCTTACCCTGGGTCTTATAATAAGCCGCCGCTTCACAGAGGGCCATAGTTGCCACAATAGCATCCTTATCCCTTGCATAGGTCCCGATCAGACAGCCATAGCTCTCCTCAAATCCAAAGAGATAGGTCCCCTTTCCGCTCTTCTCAAAGCCAAGGATCTGCTGTCCGATAAATTTAAAGCCTGTGAGAACCTCGACCAGATTCACGCCGTAGCCCTTTGCGATGGCATCCGCAAGATTTGTGGTAACGATGGTCTTGATCAGCGTGCCGTCCTCCGGAAGGCCTCCGTTTACCGCCTTTCTCTGGCTGATCTCATAATTTGCCAGCAGACATCCGGACATGTTTCCGGTAAGATCATGATATTCGCCGTTTTTATCCTTTACACGGACACCAAGACGGTCCGCGTCCGGATCCGTGGCCAGAACCAGATCCGCATCGATCTCCTTCGCAAGCTTGAGACCCAGCTCAAAAGCCTCCGCCGCCTCCGGATTCGGATAGCTTACTGTCGGGAAATCCCCGTCCGGCAGCTCCTGCTCCTTTACCACATAAACATTTTCAAAGCCAAGCTCCTTCAGAATTCTTCTGGCCGGAATATTTCCTGTCCCGTGAAGAGGAGAATAAACGATCTTCAGATTTTTGCCCTCGGCTTCAATGGCATCCATATGAATGACCTGTTTTTTCAGCTCAGCCATGTAAGCGTCGTCGATTGCCTGTCCGATCACTTCAAAAAGTCCTGCTGCCTCTGCCGCGGCCTTATCCATAGTCTTGACCGTATTCCAGTCGGAAATCGCCTTTACTTCCCCCATGATACCGGTATCGTGAGGCGGTGTGATCTGTGCGCCGTCCTCCCAGTATACCTTATATCCGTTATATTCCGGCGGATTATGGCTGGCAGTGACATTGATGCCCGCTGCACAGCCCAGATAACGAACCGCAAAAGAGAGCTCCGGCGTTGGTCTCAGAGACTCAAAAATATATGCCTTGATACCGTTTGCCGCCAGGCAGAGCGCCGCTTCCTGGGCGAACTCCGGGGACATGTGGCGGGAATCATACGCGATCACCGCCCCCTGTGCCTGCTTGCCCACCTTCAGGATATAGTTCGCAAGACCCTGGGTCGCACGTCTGACCACATAGATATTCATGCGGTTTGTTCCTGCTCCGATAATGCCGCGAAGACCGGCCGTGCCGAACTCCAGATCCATATAAAAGCGCTCTTTAATTTCATTATCGTCGTTTTCGATAGCCTTTAATTCAGCCTTTGTCGCCTCATCAAAGTATGGATTCGCAAGCCACTGTGAATAAACTTCCTTATAGTCCATAAGCTTCATACCTCCCTGTATGTGAAATATAGCCTTATTATATACCACTTTCCAGAAAAAGAAAAGGAAAATCATGGCCGCTTATGGGAGAACAATGGCATTTTGAGAAAGCCGCCTATCAGAACGGATATCTGGAAAAGCACTCCCCGGAAAAACGCTCCCAGATATTTTTCTGCGCAATAAGCGCTTTCAGCTTTTCCGTGTTTTTTTCCGATACCCGGACCTTATTTCTGGAGTAATAATAATTTGCCAGCTTCCAGTATTTGTCCGGGTAGGAAAAGCAGATCCCTAAAAGCTCCCACTCCTCCGGGGAAATACCCTTCTCCCTGTGATAGATTCGCAGCATTTCCATTGCCAGGGCCATATCCCACTGATATTTTTCCAGAATCTTCCGTATAAAGCGGTAGAGATCCATCATCTGTATATCGAAGCTCCAGTGCCGGAAATTGGTCGCCACCGTCCCCTGCCTTGTCATAAGGACATTGTGCTGGTTATACTCCCCATGGCAGACCGCGCCCTCCGCAGCCGCTTCCCCGCGCAGGCTTTCATAATCCGAGTCCTCCAGCATGGCAAGCGCAGTCTCTCCTTTTTTTAAAAACCACTCCACACTTTCCAGAAAATCGTCCTCAAATTCGCCGGATGGACCCTTCTTTCTGATAAACTTCCGTATTTTCCGCATTTCCTGGTTATGGCGGACAAATTCCTCCTTCAGGGGTCTTCCCATATAGTCCTCCAACAACGGCAGGTGCATCACCTTATGTAAGCCCGCCAGCATCCGCACACTTTTAATAATATCCTCTCCGGAGCGCGTGTCGCACTCCCGCCCCTCATACCAGCGCTGCAATGTATAAGGGATGTTATCCCGGTCACAGGAAACCAGGCTCCCTTCATTGTTTTCCACAAAGGTATCCGCAAAATAACCCGACTCTCGGATCTTCAAAAGCAGCTCCTGCTGTTTCTGAAGCTTTTTCTCCGATCCGTGATATTCCTTTAGTATAAAAAGCCCCTTCTCCGTGTGACAGAGAAGGGCTCCTCTTATACGGGAGGTGGTTTGTGCAGTCAGATCATACTGCTCCAGGGTACTCAGTCCGTAATCATACAATAGAAAGACCTCCTCAGGTTTTGTTCTTTCTATCTTATGTCACCGGGCAGCGAGATATGAAGCGGATGACCGTCAAATAAGCATCAGTGATGAAGCATGGATAACAAAATCTCCCTGCGATTGTCCTCCGGATACTCCAGTACATGTTCAAGAAGGCCGTGCAGGGCTTCCCCGACAGCAGGCCCGCTCTCATATCCCGCTTCAATAAGATCCCGCCCCGTAACTGCAAGGTCTTTTAAAGAGACGCATTGCTTTTCCTCAAGGATCCGTTCATAGCATGATGCCACTCCTTCCAGGCGACTTTCCTTTTCCAGACGCATATAATCGCTCTGGGCCAGCATATCCGCCCTCTGTACCTCCAGAAACAGCGGAAACAGATCATCGCCGACACGGTTTACCGCCCGACGCACGGAATGCATATCCGGATCCGGCCGGTAATCATGCCATTTGATCAGTCTGCAGACCTTTCCCATCGTATCATTGTCGAATTTCAGGCGGCGCAAAATGTCATGCGCCATTTTTTCACCTGCAGGGCCATGCATTTTAAAATGATCCCGGCCATTTTCATCCGTTTTCTTTACCGCCGGTTTCCCGATGTCATGAAGAAGCATCGTAAGACGAAGCACCTTGTCCGGTCGTACAAAGGTCAGACTTTTTAATATATGCTCTCCCACCGTACAGCAGTGATGAGGCGTGTTCTGCCTGGTCTCCATGCATGCATCGAATTCCGGAAGGAACTCCCGGGTAATGCCTGTCTCCCATGCAATATACAGGTAATCCGGATGGGGAGAAACCAGCAGCTTCACAAGCTCCACCTGAATCCGTTCTGCGCTGACATGCTCAAGATTCGGCGCCAGTTCACTGAGCGCGCCCCGGGTGCGTTCCTCTATGGAAAAACCAAGCTGCGCGGAAAAACGCACTGCCCGGAGAATACGGAGGGCATCCTCCGTAAACCGCTCCATGGGGTCGCCCACACAGCGGATAATCCTCTTTTTAAGATCCTCAAGCCCGGAAAACAGATCTACCAGTCCTGTAGAAGGGTGATAGGCCATGGCATTGATGGTAAAATCTCTCCGCTTCAGGTCCTCCTTAAGACTGGCGGTGAAGGTGACCTCCTTCGGATGACGGCCATCCTCATATTTCCCGTCCACACGGTAGGTAGTGACCTCATAGCCCACTTTATCCATCAGTACCGTAACCGTACCATGCTGCAGTCCAGTGTCCACCGTACGGTGAAAGAGTCCCTTTACCTGGGAGGGCCGGGCGGAGGTAGTGATATCCCAGTCGTCCGGGATCCGTCCCAGAATAGAGTCGCGGATGCACCCTCCTACGGCATATGCCTCATAGCCATGTTCTTCCAATGTTTGTAAAATTTTCTCCACATTCTCCGGAATTTCCAATCGCATGATTTTTCCTTTCATAAAAACTTCAGAAGAAAAAGGAGGAAAGAGCTTAATAAGCTCTTCCCCAATAAACCATCTTTCTGGCCGGTTTTCCGCAGCAGACGCACCTGTCGCTGAGCTTCTCCTGCTGGAACGGAATACATCTGGAGGTGGCCTGTACATCCTCCTTGATCTTATCCTCGCACTCCTGGCAGCCGCACCACATAGCCTTTACAAAGCCCGGCCTGTTCACGATCGTGTCTTTAAACGTCTCATAATCTGTGGCGGTATAGGTGTGCGCGTCCCTGTGCGCCCGCGCGCGCTCCAGCATATCCTGCTGCATGGTGTCCAGGATCTCCCGCACCTTTTCGGAAAGCTCCTCAAATTTCACCACGTATTTTTCTCTGGTATCGCGGCGACAGATCACGGCCTGTCCATTCTCAATGTCCTTCGGGCCGCACTCGATACGCACCGGAATGCCCCGCATCTCCTGCTCGGCAAATTTGAATCCCGGGCTCTTATCCGTGTCATCCACCTTTGCCCGGATGCCTGCCGCCTTTAATACTGCCAGAAGCTCATCCGCCTTTTCCAGGACTCCTTCCTTTCGCTGCTGGATGGGGATTACCACGGCCTGCTCGGGAGCAATTCTGGGCGGCAGTACCAGACCGCTGTTATCACCGTGCACCATGATGATGGCGCCGATCATACGGGTAGTCATTCCCCAGGAGGTCTGATGTACATACTGCAGTTTATTTTCTTTGTCCGTATACTGGATACCGAAGGCTTTTGCAAAACCGTCGCCGAAATTATGGCTGGTTCCGGACTGCAGGGCCTTGCCGTCATGCATCAGGGCTTCGATGGTATAAGTGGACTCCGCGCCGGCAAATTTTTCTTTGTCCGTTTTTCTTCCCTTTATTACCGGAATAGCCAGAACCTCCTCACAGAAATCCGCGTAGACATTCAGCATCTGAATGGTGCGCTCCTCCGCTTCCTCTGCGGTGGCATGCGCCGTGTGACCCTCCTGCCACAGAAATTCTCTGGAGCGGAGGAATGGGCGGGTGGTCTTTTCCCAGCGGACTACTGAACACCACTGGTTATATACCTTCGGAAGATCTCTGTGGGACTGGATTTCCTTCTGATAAAAATCACAGAAAAGAGTCTCGGAGGTGGGACGGACGCAAAGTCGCTCCTGCAGCGGCTCCAGGCCGCCGTGCGTCACCCAGGCCACCTCCGGCGCAAAGCCTTCCACATGGTCCTTTTCTCTCTGAAGCAGGGATTCAGGAATAAACAGAGGCATGTATACATTTTCCACACCTGTTTCTTTAAATCTGCGGTCCAACTCTTTCTGGATATTCTCCCAGATAGCATAACCCGCCGGTTTGATCACCATACATCCCTTTACACTGGTATAACCACACAGTTCCGCTTTTTTCACCACATCCGTATACCACTGGGCGAAATCCTCCTCCATGGATGTGATGGCTTCCACTAATTTCTTTTCTTTTGCCATGATTCCTGTTCTCCTTCATAAAATAATTGTTCTGGGCGCTTTTAATATCACGGGGCATCAATTAGATGCTGATATAGATATATTGAAATATTTCCCTGTGAAATAAAAAAGAACCCTCCCATCCCTGCTAGGGACCGAAAGGCTCGGCGGTACCACCCTGATTAGCAGCGCCAAAAGTCCGCTGCTCTCTTTTATTCCGTTAACGCCGGACAACGCCGCACTTCAATTATGCGGGGCTCCAAGGCCGGTTCCACGATTCACGCACAGGCTCCTTCCACCAAATGGAGCCTTCTCTGGGATTGTCCCTCGTGTACTATTCTCTTCAACGCCATAATAATCTGTTCTATTTCCAATTCATTCTATTCGAAAACCCCGGAAGTGTCAAGCTGTTTTTTGCCGCGTGGGGACTACGGAGATTCCGGACAAAAAGAACTACGGTATTTCAGAGCTGGGCCTGTCTGTGGAGGCAGCCAGGAATCACATTCACGTTCAGATACGGCAGAATAAATTCGCCGCAAGATTCCAGAACCATAAAAAAGGAAGCCAGTATGAAACAATAGCGATATTTTTTGATTGAATTTTCTCCGATCTCCGTATTCTCCATGCCGTTCATGTTCTCTACTATTTTTACCTTTCCCGCACTGCAATACATCGGGTTGTATTTGTGAAATATATCGGGTTGTATTT
>CAZGTY010000053.1:0-13901 GCA_964528895.1 uncultured Blautia sp.
ACACCAGAGCCAAGAGCTTAAAGGTCTATATGGAAACCTGTAAACCCGACTATGCTATCAAGCTGTCTGCAAAGAACTTCGGCTTTGAGGACAGGAAGAAGACTGTTCCTCTCTACGCCGCATTCTGTATCTGATTGTTACTATTCACAGCCGATTTGGACAGCTGCGCAGCAGCGGGTTTTGCGAATGAGGCTTGCAGTGCGGAGTGTTTCCTGTATCCGATCCTGGAATATTGCTATATGCATCGCGGTGAACGGGGTATCAAGGCGCTGATCATCTATCCGATGAATGCTCTGGCGTCCGACCAGGCGAAGAGAATTGCGGAGCTGATCTATCACGGTACTGGCCTTGCGTGCCTGCTTCGCCGGCTGAAACGCCGTTTGGGTATCTATGACGGCTATTCCGCATACTTTTTGAATTTTTGCATATACATTAGTGAAATGCAAAGATGCGGAGGAGTCTTTTTGGCTGGATATCGGCGTTTTGTCGCATACGTATATGAATATCGAAAAGGGAAGAAAGAGAATAACTGCGGTTTTATAAAAGTAGAAGTCAGGGACAGTCGATGCCGTATGGAAATGCACCTTCAATGCCCCGGCCTGACGCCGGGAGCAAAATGCAGGGTTTATGGATTTATGAGAAATGGCGGCTTGATGGAGGGATATCTTCTGGGACAATGTGAAACAGCTCAGGGGAGAGCTGACGGGATTTTTGAGACGGACAGTGGGAACATGGGCGGAAGCGATATCTCGTTGAACCGTATGGGAGGAATGATCATCCGTACGGAAAACGGCGCTTTTTTCGGAACCGAGTGGGATGATCAGAAGGTGCGCCCGGAGAATTTCAAGGAGATGGAGCTGTCCCCTGCAGGTGAGGAGAAAGGGGAGCCGGACAGGGAAGAAAAAGTATCAGAGGCCGGTGGTCCGGAAAAAGCAGAACCGGGCGCAGCGCAGGAAAAGGAACCGGAGCTTGAAAGTCAGTCCGTTCAGAATATGGCCGAGGCTGTGGAGAGCGGGGAAAGCGTCATCCGGCAGGAGGAAAGGGAGACGGCAGAAACGGAGGCTTTTCTTCCTTTTGATGATGAGGAGATCAGTGAGTGTACCAGGATTCATCCAAAGGAGCTTATGCATTTTCTGAGAAGAGACTGTACACTGCGGAACAATCGCTTTTTACAGTATGGGTATTATAATTTTGGCCATCTGCTGCTGGGGAAAAAACAAAACGGACAGTACATACTGGGCGTGCCGGGCGGATATGACCAGCAGGAGCGTTTTATGGCCAATATGTTTGGCTTTCCCTATTTTAAGGAAAGCCGCCAGATAGAATTGCCGAAAGGACGGGGCGGTTATTGGTACCGTTTAATCAATGCCCCGGATCCCAACCAGGGGAATGGTGCGAAGCAGGATGCTGCGAAAAGCATTTAATTCCTCATAGGTATAACTGCTGAATCCAGGCGCAAGGATATCCCCGGAATCCTTGTATGCCTGGAGGTAGTAGGCCTTTGCGTGAGCGAGCCATAATCCGATCTCACGGAAATCCTTTTCTGTGTGCAGTTCTTTTACCACAGTCGTCCGAAATTCATAGTCAATAGTTCCCTTCATCAAAAAATCGGCTGTTTCCCGGATGGCATCCATATCCGGCGCAATACCGCACAGATTCGGATAATTTTCAGGGCAGGCCTTAATGTCCATGGCTACGCAGTCCAGAAGCTGTTCTGCGGCCAGGTTTTTTATAGCGTCCGGATGTGAGCCGTTTGTGTCCAGCTTGATGGCGTATCCCAAAGCACGGATATCAGAGAGGAAATCCATAAGGTCAGACGCCAGCGAGGGCTCTCCGCCGGTAATGCATACTCCCTCCAGGATTCCCCGCCGTTTTCGCAGAAAAGCCAGGACTTCAGAAGGAGGGATTTCCGGCTGATCCCCCGGATGGAGAACCAGAGAGCTGTTATGGCAAAAAGGGCAGCGGAAGTTACAGCCTCCGAAAAAAATGGTGGCGGCTACCTTCCCGGGATAATCTAAAAGCGTGGTCTTGTTTAATCCGCAGATCCTCATATGAATCTCCTCCTGTAAAATGCTGATTTCATTTTAGTTCCGGTGCATTGATTTTGCAAGCGGGATTCTCTATAATGATGATACCGGGTTTAAAAGTTATTTTCACCGGAAAGCGTTTAATACAGGAGAGGGATTTTATGACAGAGCAGGAAAAATTCATGAAGGAGGCCATTCGTCAGGCAAAGAAAGCCTGGAAGCTTATGGAGGTTCCCATTGGATGCGTGATCGTATCAGAGGGGAAGATCATAGCGCGGGGTTACAATCGGAGAAATACGGATAAGAGTACCCTTTCCCACGCTGAGCTGAATGCGATCCGAAAGGCCGGCAAAAAGCTGGGAGACTGGCGGTTGGAGGGATGCACCATGTATGTGACTCTGGAGCCCTGTCAGATGTGTGCCGGAGCGCTGGTGCAGTCGAGAATCGATGAGGTGGTCATCGGCAGTATGAATCCGAAGGCCGGATGTGCGGGCTCTGTGATGAACCTGCTGGAAATGGATGGCTTTAATCATAAGGTCAGGGTTACCCGGGGGATTCTGAAGGAAGAGTGTTCGGACATGCTTTCCGCTTTTTTCCGGGAGCTGCGCGCCATAAAGAAGGCGGAGGAGCATTAATAAAAAAACTGTCCAGGGGTTTTGGCTGAACCCCTGGGCAGCTGTTTTTTTCTTCTTTTGCGCGCCGCACTTCGAGATGCACTCACAGACGTTACCTCTACAGTTAACTCGGTCCAGGCGCCCTCAAGGCACACAGGAGCTTCTGCTTAGTGCTGCTGCATTCCTGCCCTGACACGGTTCACAGATTCCCGTTGCTTGAGACCCGGGCGTCATCGCCACTTATAGAGGGCAGCTCCACAAGGAACACCCCTCGGTTTGGCATCACCCCTGCTGTAGCGGATTGCAGGTACAGGGCACCGCTATCTCCCCGGCTGCGCGGAATTAAGTATAGATGTTTTTTGACCCTTTGTCAAGAGCGGCGAGGGAGTTTTGTTTGCATTTCCTATTGCGGTTATAGGTAAAAATATTATATAATGTACCTATAATTAATCTCACAGAAAGGAAATGAGGTGCAGGAAGACTATGATTAAGAGAATTGGCTTGTTGACAAGCGGTGGTGACTGCCAGGCATTGAATGCCACTATGAGAGGTGTGGTAAAAGCCCTTTTCAATGCGGTGAATGAACTGGAGGTCTATGGTTTTGATGATGGATATAAGGGACTGATTTACGGTAAATACCGTATGCTGACATCTAAGGATTTCTCCGGTATTCTGACACAGGGCGGCACCATTCTGGGGACATCCAGACAGCCGTTTAAGCTGATGCGCGTTCCGGATGAAAAGGGACTTGATAAGGTGGCTGCCATGAAACAGACATACTACAAGCTCTGCCTGGACTGCCTGGTGATTCTGGGCGGAAACGGAACACAGAAGACTGCCAATCTTCTGAGAGAAGAGGGACTGAATATCATCCATCTTCCCAAGACAATCGACAACGACATCTTTGGAACAGATATGACCTTCGGATTCCAGAGCGCAGTAAATATCGCTACAAACGCCATCGACTGCATCCATACTACCGCAGCTTCCCACGGACGTGTATTTATCGTAGAGGTTATGGGACATAAGGTTGGAAGCCTGACGCTCCACGCAGGTATCGCGGGCGGCGCGGATATTATACTGATCCCGGAGATCGCCTACGATATTAAAAAGGTTGTGGAAGCAATCAACAGACGAAACAAGGCGGGCAAGAGATTCACTATTCTTGCCGTGGCAGAGGGCGCCATCTCCAAAGAGGATGCAAAGCTTTCCAAGAAAAAATATAAAGAGAAGCTGGAGGCAAGAGCAAAAAAATATCCATCTGTATCCTATGAATTGGCAGACCAGATCTTCAAAGAGACCGGCAGCGAGGTGCGCGTAACCGTTCCCGGACATACACAGCGGGGCGGTGAGCCATGCGCTTATGACCGCGTACTCTCCACGAGGATCGGTGCAGGTGCAGCGGAGGCGATCCTGGACGAGCAGTATGGCATCATGATCGGTATCGTTGACGGCAAGATCAAACGCGTGCCTCTGGAAGAGTGCGCGGGCAAGCTGAAAATGGTATCCGCAAAGGATCAGACCGTAAAAGCGGCAAAACAGATCGGTATCAGTTTCGGAGATTGATAAGAATCGCGGAACTGTATATCATACATAGTAAACCACATAACCGCCGCGGGATTTTTCCTGCGGCGGCTTAATGGAGTGAAAAAGCAATACTGCAGAGAGGAATCGGTTCATGAGTTATACTGCCTTATACCGGAAATTCCGGCCGGACAATTTCGAAGATGTGAAGGGCCAGGATCATATTGTGACAACTTTGAAGAATCAGATCAGGGCAAACCGGATCGGGCATGCGTACCTGTTCTGCGGTACGCGGGGAACGGGAAAGACTACTGTGGCGAAAATACTTGCCAGGGCAGTAAATTGTCAGCATCCTGTTGACGGCAATCCGTGCAACGAATGTGAGATGTGCAGAGCTATTCAGGCCGGAACTGCTATGAATGTGATCGAGATTGACGCGGCATCTAACAACGGAGTGGACAATATTCGCGAGATCCGGGAAGAGGTTGCGTACCGTCCTGCGGAGGGCAACTATAAGGTTTATATTATTGATGAGGTCCACATGCTTTCCACAGGGGCCTTCAACGCTCTTTTAAAAACGCTGGAGGAACCGCCGTCCTATGTGATCTTTATTCTGGCGACCACAGAGGCTCACAGGATTCCCATAACGATTCTGTCCAGATGCCAGCGATATGACTTTCACAGGATATCCATCGATACCATAGCGGCCAGGCTCCGGGAGATTCTGGAGGCTGAGGGCGTGGAGGCGGAAGATAGGGCCGTCCGCTATGTGGCAAAGGCGGGCGACGGATCCATGCGTGATGCGTTGAGCCTTCTGGACCAGTGCATTGCCTTTTATCTCGGGGAAACCCTTACCTATGACAAGGTGCTGAAGGTTTTGGGGGCAGTGGATACGGAGGTATTCAGCCGTCTTCTCCGCAAGGCGCTTCAGGGGGATGTGACAGGCTGCATCCATATTCTGGAGGAGCTGATCGCGGGAGGACGTGAGCTGGGCCAGTTTGTAGGAGATTTTACATGGTATATGCGCAATCTGCTTCTGGTGAAGACCTCGGAAAATCCGGAGGAGGCCATTGATGTATCTTCAGAAAACCTGAAGCTTCTGAAAGAAGAAAGCCAGATGACGGATGTGGATACATTGATGCGGTACATCCGCATCTTTTCGGAGCTGTCCAACCAGATCCGCTATGCGGCGCAGAAGAGAGTTCTGGTGGAGATTGCGCTGATCAAGCTTTGCCGACCGGCTATGGAGACAAATCTTGACTCTGTTCTGGACCGAATCCGGAGACTGGAGCAGGAGATGCAGGAGCGGCCGCAGGCGGTTGTGGAGAGGATCGGAGGCGTATCCGGCAGGGAAATGCAGGAGACGGCTTTGGCGGAAAAGAAGCCCCTGAAGGCGGCGCCGGAGGATCTGAGAAAGGTTATGGAAAGCTGGAAGATGATCGTAGGTCAGACCACCGCCGCGTTTAAACAGGCGCTTTTAAAATCCGTTCCCAAATATAACGGCGATACCGGAGAGCCTGTCCTGTACGTGGAGTTTCAGACGCCTCTTGGCAGGAACTATCCGGATGATTCCCGCGCAAAGCAGGAGTTGGAGAAGATCATTGCCAATCAGATCGGAAAAAGTGTGGAGATTCATATGCTGGTGGCGGAGGATCATTCTTTTGCCAATCTGTCAAAGATCACCGTGGACGAGGCGATAAAGGAGAATATTCATATGGATGTGGTGATTGAGGAAGAACCGCAGCCATAATCATAATATAAAATAGAAACGGCAAAAAGGAGGATATGACCATGGCGAAACGTGGCGGATTCCCGGGTATGGGTATGCCGGGGAATATGAATAATCTGATGAAACAGGCGCAGAAGATGCAGCGCCAGATGGAAGAGAATCAGAAGGCCCTGGAGGAAAAGGAGTTTACGGCTGCAGCGGGCGGCGGCGCAGTGGAGGTCACCATTTCCGGCAAACGTGAGGTGACAAAGGTGAAGCTGGCGGAGGAAGTTGTGGATCCGGATGATATTGAGATGCTTGAAGATCTGATCATGGCAGCTGTAAATGAGGCTCTTCGAAAAGTGGATGAGGAGTCCGGCGCAGTGATGTCCAGGGTTACGGGAGGCATGAGCGGCCTGAGTGGAGGTTTTCCGTTCTGATGGAATATTACAGTACGTATATCAATAAACTGATCGAACAGCTCTCGCATCTCCCGGGGATCGGGGCAAAGTCTGCGCAGCGTCTGGCGTTTCATATTATGAGTATGCCCCGCGACCAGGTGGAACAGCTCACGGCATCCATCACAGGCGCAAGGGAGAATGTCCGGTACTGCAAAAACTGCTTTACTCTTACGGACAGAGAGCTTTGTCCCATCTGCAGCAATCCCAAACGTGATGCGGGCACGATCATGGTAGTGGAGAACACCAGGGATCTGGCTGCTTATGAGAAGACCGGCAAATTTGAGGGGGTTTACCATGTGCTTCATGGAGCGATTTCTCCCATGCTGGGGATCGGACCGGACGACATTAAGCTGAAAGAGCTGATGCAGCGTCTTCAGAAGGATGTGAAGGAAGTGATCATTGCCACCAACTCCAGTCTGGAGGGGGAGACGACTGCCATGTATATCAGCAGGCTGATCAAGCCTACGGGGATCCGGGTGAGCCGAATAGCCAGCGGAGTGCCGGTGGGCGGAGATTTGGAATACATTGATGAAGTGACGCTGCTTCGCGCACTGGAAGGAAGAGTAGAATTGTAATTACGGTCCGGAGAATGAAAAGAGCGGCAGGAAACGTCATAAAGGAAAAAACGAAGTTTCCTGTAAATAAGATTTATTAAAATGAAGGGCCTTCTTGACCTGCGTTTTGTTTCTGTTATAATAAAAAACATAAGAAGACAGTGAGAACTGCAGTAAATATTACAGGAGGAAAAATCATGAAGTTTTTTATTGACACAGCGAAAGTAGAGGATATTCGCAAAGCAAATGACATGGGTATTATCTGCGGTGTTACCACCAATCCTTCTCTGATCGCAAAAGAGGGAAGAGATTTTAACGAAGTTATCCGTGAGATCACCACGATCGTGGACGGACCGATCAGCGGAGAGGTAAAGGCGACTACGACGGATGCGGAGGGAATGATCGCAGAGGGACGTGAAATCGCGAAGATCCATCCGAACATGGTAGTTAAGATTCCTATGACCGGAGAAGGCTTAAAGGCAGTCAAGGTTCTGGCAAAAGAGGGAATCAAGACAAATGTAACTCTGATCTTCACGGCAAACCAGGCTCTTCTGGCAGCCAGAGCGGGAGCCGCATATGTTTCTCCGTTTTTGGGAAGACTGGATGATATTTCCACGGACGGATTGCCTCTGATCCGTCAGATCGCAGAGATGTTTGCAATCGCAGATATCCCTACCGAAATTATTGCTGCAAGCGTACGTCATCCTGTACATGTGACAGAATGTGCGCTGGCAGGCGCGGATATTGCTACCGTACCCTATAAGGTTCTTGAGCAGATGCTGCATCATCCTCTGACAGATGCCGGAATTGAAAAATTCCAGGAAGATTACAGAGCCGTATTTGGAGAATAAAAAGAGGAGAAGAGACATGGAGAAATTAGAACTTCAGAAAATTGCCGTTGAAGTCCGCAAGGGTATTGTGACTGCGGTTCATTCTGCAAAGGCAGGACATCCGGGCGGTTCTTTGTCAGCGGCTGATTTATTTACCTATCTTTATTTTGAGGAAATGAATATTGATCCGAAGGATCCCAAAAACCCGGGCCGGGATCGCTTTGTCCTTTCCAAGGGACATACCGCGCCGGGACTTTACTCCACTCTGGCCAACAGAGGCTATTTCCCTGTGGAGGATTTAAAAACGCTTCGCCATCTGGGCTCCTATCTGCAGGGGCATCCGGATATGAAGCACATTCCGGGCGTGGATATGTCAAGCGGCTCTTTGGGTCAGGGCATCTCTGCGGCAGTGGGAATGGCTCTGGCCGGGAAAATGGACGGTAAGGATTACCGGGTATATACGCTTTTAGGGGACGGCGAGATCCAGGAGGGTCAGGTCTGGGAGGCGGCAATGTTTGCCGGACACCGTAAGCTGGACAACCTTGTTGTGATAGTGGATAACAATGGATTACAGATCGATGGAAGGATCGACGAAATTTGCTCTCCTTATCCCATTGATAAGAAATTTGAAGCCTTTAATTTTCATGTAATCAATGTGGCTGACGGAAATGATATGGATCAGCTCAGGGCTGCTTTTGATGAGGCAAGAGGTGTGAAGGGAATGCCCTCCGCGATCATCATGAAGACATTGAAGGGCAAGGGCGTATCCTATATGGAAGGCCAGGTGGGCTGGCATGGAAAGGCTCCGAATGACGAACAGTACGAGCAGGCTATGAACGATTTAAAGAAAGCAGGTGAAGCATTATGTCAGATGTAAAAAAAGTTGCTACAAGAGCCAGCTATGGAGCAGCCCTGGTAGAACTGGGAAAAGAGCATGAGGATGTTCTGGTTCTGGATGCGGACCTTGCTGCGGCCACTCAGACGGGTATGTTTAAAAAAGAATTTCCGGAGCGTCATATTGACTGCGGTATCGCGGAGTGCAATATGGTAGGGATCGGCGCTGGCCTCGCGGCAGTGGGGAAGGTGCCGTTTGTGAGCTCCTTCGCCATGTTTGCATCCGGCCGTGCATTTGAGCAGGTGCGCAATTCCGTGGCTTATCCCAGACTGAATGTGAAGATCGGCGCCACCCATGGAGGTATCTCCGTAGGTGAGGATGGCGCGACCCATCAGTGCTGTGAGGATTTTGCACTTATGAGATCGATCCCGGGAATGGTAGTGGCCTGCCCTGCGGATGATGTTGAGGCAAGGGCTATGGTAAAGGCTGCCTATGAATATGAGGGACCGGTATATATGCGCTTCAGCCGCTGGGCGGTTCCGGTGGTTCATGATGAAGCGGCTTATAAATTCGAATTCGGCAAGGGTATTGTGATGCGCGAGGGGAAAGACCTGGCAGTCATCGCCAACGGCCTTTGCGTGGGCGCGGCTCTGGAAGCAGCTGAAAAGCTGGCGGAGGAAGGCATTCAGGCGAAGGTGATCGATATTCATACCATTAAACCGCTGGATGAAGAGCTCATTGTTGCGGCAGCTAAGGAAACCGGCAAGGTGGTCACGGTGGAAGAGCATTCCATTATCGGCGGTTTGGGCAGCGCCGTGTGCGAGTGCCTTTCTGAAAAAGCGCCTGTCCCGGTGAAGCGTATCGGCGTCCGTGATGTATTTGGCGAGTCCGGAACAGCAGCGGCGCTTTTGGAGAAGCATGAGCTGGACGGCAAGGGAGTCTGCAGGCAGATCAAAGAGTTTTTACAGGATCAGCTGCGGGTATAAGATCCAGGATACCCTGGGTGATGGCGTCCGCCAGAAAGATGACCGAGGATAACCGGGTAGTCTGAAGGGCGAGCTGTTCCAGAACGCCTGCGATATTGACGATGCCGGTAATATGAATGTCTCCCACAGGAGGCAATTGCTTTTGAACTGCAGCACCTGGGTGAAGTGCGCCATTTCCGATGGTCACGTACCCCAGGTGTTTTTTTTCGCCCAGAGAGGCGTCTATAGCGATTACCAGGGCATGCGGATGCTGCTTCCTGATCTGCCGTGCGATCTTTTCCAGGTTCAGTGCATGGACAGGGTGCGCTAAAGTGCCATACACAAAAATCCCCTGCATCTGGTAATGACTTAGCTTATGGCCGATATAGGGCCCCAGGCAATCTCCTGTGACACGATCGCTGCCGATGCATAGAAATACGATCTCAGACCAGGTCCCTTCGTGATGTAGAATACATTTTTTTAATAAATAGGAGATGTCCCGGACAGAGCTTTCCTTTTTGGTATCAATATAAAACATCATAGATGCTCCTTATAATCCCGTATGTTTTGACTTGTTTCATTGTATCCGAAAAGGACGGGGATTATGCATCCTGGCGGAATCTGTCGTTAAATTTTCCGGAAACAGTATTAGAATCCGCTAAAATCTGCGTTTGGGATATGCTATTCTAGTGCCTGAAGGGGTGATATAAATGATAGAGGTTATCTACAAGGATGAAAGTCAGGAGGGACGGGGAAACGAGAAGATTTTTTCCGTACCCAGAAACATACGTCAGATAGGTTTGATCGACAGAGACTGCCGGATTTATGTGGAGGACTATGTATATACTTTTCTTGGAAGAATTTCCCAGGTAAGGCAGGCCGCGGGAGACGGGGCGGGCTGTGTGGCTGTTCTCACAGGCAGTATCAAGCGCGCAGAGGGAATTACCTATGTTTTTATAAAAGGAGCGCTCCTTGCAGAGGGGATGGAGGCTTCGGCTGAGCACATCGGTTTTACCGAAGAGATCTGGAAAAAACTGAATGAAGAAGGAAAGAAGTACTTTCCGGATCAGGAGACGGTGGGGTGGTTTTTGTCGCAGCCGGGCATTCCTCCGGAAATGACAGAAGCAATAAAAAAAGCACATCTAAAGCACTTTGGCGGCGGAGAAAAGGTAATGATGCTGATGGATCCCGCAGAGCGTGAGGATGCTTTTTTTTGTTATGAAAACGGCTTCATGGTGAAGCAGAACGGTTATTACGTATACTATGAAAGAAATCCTCTGATGCAGGCGTACATGCTGGAAAAAAATAATCAGATACAGCCGGAAAAAACAGAGGAGGTACAGGACGAGGCTGTCCGGACGTTCCGGAAGATCATAAACGGAAAGAAAAAAAGTGGAGAAAAACAGTCAGGAGAGCGAATGCCGGTCTTTTCCTATGGGGCGGCTGCATGTCTGATAATTGCAGCGCTGGCAGTGGGCGGCAGCTTCTATCGGAATTACCGGACGGCGCGATCAATAAATAAAGAGGCCGGCGAAGCGGCGGCGATACTGGATCAGACGGATGCAGCGGATGAGAGTGACCGGGAAAAGCAGGCTCTGCAGGATACAGAGCCGGAGGATGTATTCGAGGTGAAAACAGCAGATGAGGATGGCGCAGAGATATCTGTGGAAACATCCGCCGCTGTAGATCAGTTGGTGAAAGAGGCAACCGGGGAAAAGACTGCGGTTTCGGGAGAAGAAACATCCGGGAAAAGCGGAGAAATATCTGAAGCAGGGACTTCGGGGGATACGGAGGATACGCTGGCTCAGGAGACAGAAGGTATCATCGGCGAACGGGTACCTACGGAAACTCCTTATCCGAAAATCACCTCAGGGCCATCTGATGAAAATTCCGTGGATGCTGCTGTGACTCCTTCCCCTGCTTTGAAAACAGGGAATGAATGGACGGAAACCGCAAATGAAGAGTCGGATCTTCGAAAAGCGAAGACAGAACAGACATCCTCTCAGACAAAGGTACGGACCTCCTACGTGATTCGTCCGGGAGACACACTGTATCAGATCAGTTTGGAAAAGTATGGGGATGTGGAGACTGTAAAGGAAATATGCGAGCTGAATGGATTTACCGAGGATGAGATCATCTATCCCGGTCAGATCATTAAGTTACCGTGAGGAGCTGATTTTTGACGAAAATGGAAACATAAATAAAAATTGTATTACCGCACATATCTGTGTTATAATAAGGAAGCATATTGACCTGCGTGTTAAAATGCTTTCTTATTTTTTGAGGCGAACATAAGAGGGATATCTAAATGGCAAAAATGACGAAAAATTTACTGAAAAAGAATAAAAAAAGAAAAACAACCGTAAAAAAGACGCAGCAAAAAACACAGCGGGCGTCCGCCGGCGAGGGCCGGAGTTCTGCAGATCTGAAAAATGGCGCTGCGGCTTCAGCCGGGGCTGCCGACCGGGTGGAAAGCTATGAGGTCAGACTGGCGCGCCACAGAAGGGCGGCGATCCGTCGGATGGTCATAATGGCTGCCGCAGTTGTGGCGGTTGTACTTTTGGCGCTTTTATTTATTGAAAAGCGAAGCTATCATAACTACCGTATTTTACAGACCAGCGAACAGGAGGACATTGTTTCCACGGAATATGTGGAGATGGATGGAAGGATCCTGCGTTACAGCCCGGATGGAGCATCGCTGGTGAATAAAAAAATGGAAACTCTCTGGAGCAGTCTGTATGATATGCAGAATCCGGTCGCGGATGTCTGCGATGATAAGGCGGTAATTGCGGACCGGGACGGTACGAGCCTGAAAATTTTCGGAAATCAGGGTGAGCTTGGAAGCGTGACCACCTCCTACTCTATTGTAAAAGCGCGCATATCCGCAAATGGTCTGGTGGCAGCTATTCTGGACGGGGGCGATGATACCTGGATCAATTTCTATGCTTCGGACGGAAGCCTGATCGCGGAAAATCAGACGAAGGTGGATGATCCGGGATACCCGTTGGATGTGACTGTCTCCGATGACGGCGTTATTATGATGGTGACATATCAGTTTGTGGATGGCAGCGAGACTACCAGTTATGTGGCTTTCTACAACTTTGGGGATGTGGGACAGAATGAAGATGACAGAATTGTCAGCGGTTATACATATGACGGCGTTGTGATCCCGCAGGTTCAGTATTTGGGTAAAAGTACAAGTGTGGCTCTCCGGGATGACGGCTTCACGCTTTATAAGGGACGTCAGATCCCCAAGGAAAGTACTACGGTGAAGGTGGATAAGGAAATCGTCAGCACCTTCTGTGATGATGACAGTATCGGCCTGGTATTTAAAAACAATGACCAGGATAAGTTATATACAATGGAGGTGTATTCTGCCTCAGGGAATCTGAAATTCAAAAAGGATTTTAATATTCCTTATACCACCATTAAAATGAGCGCCGGCCAGATCCTGATGTATAATAGCTCGCAGCTGTGCGTCCTGAACAGCCGGGGTGTAGAAAAGTACAGCGGCACGGTGGATGGGACAGTCAATGATTTCTTTAAGATTGGCTGGAACCGTTATCTGCTGGTTTTGGACAGCGGTGTGAATGTGATAAAACTCAGTTAGGAGGAGTGTATGACCTGGACTTGGCTTGGAATTGCGGCGGCGGCATTTCTGGTGTTTTCCTGCTGCAACGGTTATCGGCGGGGATTTATCAAGGAGATTGTATCCATGTTTTTTGTGGCGCTCTCCATTCTCCTTGTTTGGGTGATCAACCCTTATGTCAATGAGTTTTTGCGGGAAAACACTCCGCTTTACGAAAAAGTACAGGAGAGCTGCGGTAAGCTGGTACAGGAACAGGAGAACGGCGTCGGAAGCATGGGGCAGTCTGAGCAGAGCAGCCTGATCGAGGGGTTGGAAATCCCGGATCTTCTGAAGAGCAGCCTCCTGGAAAACAACAGGGCAGAGGTATATCAATATCTATCAGTGGACAGCTTTACGGATTATGTGACAGGGTATATTGCCACGGCTGTTGTGAACGGATTGTCCTTTATTTTGTCTTTTTTGCTGAGTACGCTGCTGATACGGATGGTGACATATGCATTGAATATTATTGCGCATCTTCCTGTTATCCGGGGAGTAAATAAAATCACCGGTGCATTGGTGGGAGCTGCAAAAGGGGTGATCTTCATCTGGATCGCTTTTTTGATTCTCACGGCGCTGTGCAATACGGAGATCGGAAAGGCGGGTCTTCGCATGATACAGCAGGACTATTTTCTGAATACACTGTATGGGCAGGATATTTTTGTGAAGATTTTCATGAGCATTTTTTATGGAAAATAAGAATTTGAAAAAGTTTGAAAAAAGATGTTGACAGATAAAGGAAGATATGGTAATCT
>CAZGTY010000054.1:0-13899 GCA_964528895.1 uncultured Blautia sp.
TTAACATTATTTATCGCTCCCTTCCTTAGTTCCTTTTGTTGGAAGTACTTCACCGTTATAGACCCACGCTTTTACGCCAACCTTGCCGTATGTGGTGTCCGCCTCGGCGAATCCATAGTCGATATCCGCGCGAAGTGTCTGAAGCGGGATCGTACCCTCGCTGTAAAACTCTGTACGAGCCATATCAGCGCCGCCAAGACGTCCGGATACGGAGGTTTTGATTCCCTTGGCGCCGGATTTCATGGTTCTCTGCATCGTAGACTTCATAGCACGGCGGAAGGAGATACGGTTTTCAAGCTGCAGAGCGATATTCTCAGCGACAAGCTGCGCGTCTCTGTCCGGTCTTTTTACTTCTTTGATGTCTACGATCAGCTTCTTATCTGTAAGCTTCTGCAGTTCAGCCTTTACTTTTTCAATCTCTGCGCCGCCCTTACCGATAACGATGCCCGGCTTTGCAGTGTGGATGATGATCTTTACTCTGTCAGATGCCCGCTCGATCTCGATCTGGGAAACACCTGCGCTGTATAATTTCTTTTTCAGAAATGTCCTGATATTATAATCCTCTACCAGATAGTCGGCAAACTCCGCTTCCGCATACCATCTGGAATCCCAATCCTTGATAACACCAACTCTAAGGCCATGTGGGTTAACTTTCTGTCCCATGCTTTTCCTCCTTATCTTTCATCCAGCACGATGGTGATGTGGCTTGTTCTCTTTTCGATCCTGTAAGCCCTGCCCTGTGCCCTTGGCTGAATTCTCTTCATTGTAGGTCCTTTGTTTGCATAGCACTCTGCAACGTAGAGATTGTCTGCGCTCATTGCATTGTTATTCTCAGCGTTTGCCACTGCGGATTCCAGCAGCTTCTTCAGTACGCTGGAAGCGTATCTTGGGTTGTATGTCAGAATACCAAGCGCTGTCTGCACGTCTTTGCCGCGGATCGCATCCAATACATAGCATGCTTTCTGAACGGAAATTCTTGCATAAGATAATTTTGCAGACGGCCTTGTCTCTCTATTATTCTCATTTCTGGCTCTCTTAATCTGGCTTCTATGTCCCTTTGCCATTTTAAAGTGCCTCCTTTCCTCATAATCAATATCGGCCTGGTCCTTAGCGAACGCCGGATTTCTTTTCGTCTTTGCCATGTCCTCTGTATGTTCTGGTCGCTACGAACTCGCCGAGCTTGTGACCAACCATATCCTCTGTAACATATACCGGCACATGCTTTCTTCCGTCATGGACAGCGATCGTATGCCCTACAAAGGACGGGAAGATCGTAGAACGGCGTGACCATGTTTTGATAACGGATTTATCGTTTGCTGCATTTAATGCATCTACTTTCTTAAGCAGGCTTGCATCTGCAAAAGGTCCTTTTTTCAGTGAACGAGACATTCTTAAACCTCCTTATTATTTCGATAAAGCTCTTCCATCGCGTCTTCTTACGATGAGCTTGTTGGACTGTTTGTTTTTCTTTCTGGTCTTCAGGCCGAGAGCAGGCTTGCCCCACGGTGTACACGGACCCGGACGGCCGATGGGTGAACGTCCCTCGCCGCCGCCATGCGGATGGTCATTGGGATTCATAACAGAACCGCGGACTGTAGGTCTGATACCCATATGACGTTTACGTCCAGCTTTACCGATATTGATAAGGTTGTGATCGCCGTTGCCAACGATACCTATGGAAGCGCGGCAAACGATAGGAACCATTCTCATCTCACCGGACGGTAATCTGAGCGTCGCGTATTTGCCTTCTTTTGCCATGAGCTGTGCGCCGTTTCCTGCGGAACGGACCATCTGTCCGCCTTTTCCGGGATGCAGCTCGATATTGTGGATCATGGTACCAACCGGGATCAGCTCTAGGGGCAGGCAGTTGCCCACACGAACCTCTGCTTCCGGCCCGTTCATGATCTTCTGACCTACCTTGAGGCCTTCCGGGGCAAGGATATATGCTTTCTCGCCGTCCGCATAGCAGACCAGTGCGATGTTCGCCGTTCTGTTCGGATCGTACTCGATGGTCTTAACGGTTGCCGGGATTCCATCTTTTCTTCTCTTGAAGTCGATGATCCTGTATTTTCTTCTGCTTCCGCCTCCATGATGTCTTACGGTAATCTTGCCCTGATTGTTACGTCCTGCATTTTTCTTCAGAGACACCACCAGGGATTTCTCCGGTGTGCTGGTTGTGATTTCGGAGAAATCAGAACCGGTCATATGCCTTCTGGAAGGTGTATATGGGTTATAGGTTTTAATTCCCATTGTCTTTCTCCTTTCGAATTTGTTATCGTGCTTTCGTGCACATAGACGCTATCTTAATTACAAGCCCTCGAAGATCTCAATATCCTTGCTGTCCTCAGTGAGGGCCACGATAGCTTTCTTGGTCTTTGCTGTCTTTCCAAAAACCATACCGCGGCGTTTTTTCTTCCCATCCAGATTCATGGTATTCACGCTCTTAACCTTTGTTCCCTCGAACATCTTCTCCACAGCTTCCTTGATCTGGGTCTTGTTTGCCTCCGGATGTACCAGGAAAGTGTATTTTTTCTCACCCATAGCATTCATGGATTTCTCTGTGATCACAGGTCTCAGGATCACATCATAATACTTAATGTCTGCCATTATGCGTACACCTCCTCGATAGATGCAACCGCGTCTTTGGTAGCAACAACCGTCGCATGCTTCATAACATCATAAACGTTGATCGTATTCACAGTTGCGGTCTGTACGTCCGCAATATTCCTCGCGGAAAGAAACACGTTCTTATTGTCTGTCCCGGTAATCACCAGAGCCTTTTTTGCTTTCAGGTTATTCAGGACTCTCTGCATTTCCTTTGTCCTGATGTCTGACAGCGCCAGATCGTCAACAACGATAAATTTATTATCCTGAACCTTGGAGGTCAGAGCGGACTTCAGAGCGGCTCTTCTTTCCTTCTTGTTCATTTTTACTTCGTAATCTCTTGGTACCGGAGCGAATACAACACCGCCCCCGGTCCACTGTGGCGCGCGGATGGAACCCTGTCTTGCATGACCTGTTCCCTTCTGTCTCCACGGTTTTCTTCCGCCGCCGCTTACCTCAGAACGGGTTTTCGCCTTCTGAGTACCCTGGCGTTTATTTGCAAGCTGGCGAACAACTGCAAGATGAACCAGATGCTCGTTGATCTCCACACCGAACACCGCATCGTTCAGTTCCATTGTCCCAACTTCATTGCCTTCCATATTATAAACTGTTACGTTTGCCATTTGCGTACTCCTCCTTTCTCATTATAAGGACTTTACTGTCTCTTTGATCGTAACCAAAGATTTCCTGGGCCCCGGAACAGCGCCCTTAACCAACAGTAAATTGTTTTCTGAATCTACACGTACGATCTCAAGATTCTGAACGGTCACCTGTACATGACCCATCTGGCCGGGCATCTTTTTGCCCTTGAACACCCTGCTCGGATCAGACGCGGCGCCGTTGGAGCCCGCATGACGATGGTATTTGGAGCCGTGAGCCATAGGTCCTCTGGACTGTCCATGCCTCTTGATGGCGCCCTGATAGCCTTTACCTTTGGAGATTGCGGTGGCATCGATGTGATCGCCCTCTGCAAAGATATCCGCCTTAATTTCCTGCCCCACTGCATATTCCGCAGCGTTCTCAAATCTGAATTCTTTTACATATCTTTTTACTTCAACGCCCGCTTTATCAAAGTGGCCTTTTTCCGGTTTGTTGACCAGTCTTTCCCTGATCTCACCAAAGCCCACCTGAACAGCCGCATATCCGTCGTTCTCCTCAGTCTTAATCTGAGTTACCACGCATGGACCAGCCTGCAAAACGGTTACCGGAATCAACAGGCCTTCTTCATTGAAGATCTGAGTCATTCCGACTTTTGTAGCTAAAATAGCTTTCTTCATTCTTTCTTCCTCCTTATAGCGGATTACCGGTTACGGCAATCATATAGTTATTGAAATATCCTCGCGGATACTTACTACCTTATTTAGTTTTCATCTTGATATCGATATGGACGCCGGCCGGCATTTCCAGTCTGGACAGTGCATCGACTGTCTTCTGGGTCGGTGTCAGGATATCAATGAGTCTCTTGTGGGTTCTCTGCTCAAACTGTTCCCTGGAATCCTTGTATTTGTGAACAGCTCTCAAGATTGTCACTACTTCCTTTTTTGTAGGAAGCGGAACCGGACCGCTGACCATCGCGCCTGTCTTCTTAACGGTATCGATGATCTTTGCTGCAGACGCATCCACTAACTGATGATCATAAGCCTTCAATGTGATTCTCATTACCTGATTTGCCATAAAAAAAGTCTCCTCCTATTCGTACTCTTATTCAGTACGACAAGCGGTGACTGTACACATCTCCGTGTGTGTCCTCTTTGAAACTCCACACGCCCATCCCGTCGATGGTTTATTAAACCTGTACAGTGACTTGTCGTCAGTTTCCTAACTTGACATTCGCTCCACGGAAAACCTGCCATGGCGGGCAGCAACCTCACGCTTCACAGCTATCATGTCACAGCTTCTTTAGTATACACAAAGAAATTTCCATATGCAAGGGGTTTTTGAAAAATATTGTATTTTTTTTAATACAATCCTCCCGATGGCCCCCTGGGAAGTGCGAGCCGCGAGAAACGACCGTCTCAGCCGAAAAGCGGGCGGCGGAATGAAACTCATCCCGCCGCCCTGGCCGAATTCTTTCCTGTTACAATAATTATTACAACAAATATGCGTTTCTTTACTCTTCTTCGTCCGACTGGCCGCCGACGATATCGGAATAATCAAAAAGCGTCACTTTTGTGATGGGATCCCGGACAATATCCGGAGCGTCGCCCTCTCTCCTGGCCTTGTCCGCAAGCTGTGCGGCCGTATAAATGGGGACTGCCATCTTCCTGGCCTTCTCAGGCTGGACCTTCTCAGGCTCCGGCTCTCTGACCGCCTCCTTTTTCTCCCGGGCGGCAGGGGCCGCCTCCTGCACGTTTTCCTCCGTAGCAGCCGCGATCTCCTTCTTCAGGAGCTCATGGGCTTCCGTCGCCGCAGCCTGCATATTTTCCGGCTGCCTGTCGTCCGTGGATTCCTCCGCGCCGGGGTCCTCATCCTCATCATCGATCTCGTCCACGAAACCGCCGGTATGAATGATCTTCTTCTTTTTCTTTTCTTCTTTTTTCCGGGCCTTCGATGCGTTGAGAAGCTCTTTATCCTCCTCGCGCATCCTCTGCTCCCGGAGCTTTTCCTCGCGCTTCAGTTCCCGCTCGCTCTTAATGCTCACTTCTGAATCCAGCTCATCCCCGTCATCCCTGTCTTTTCTCCAAAGCTCCGCGATCACATAAAGAATGATCAGGAACAGAACCGCCAGCCCCAGAATGATCATTCCCTCTATGCTCTTAGTCGCAGCCAGAAGGTACCCGATCAGGCCGATGGTGATCACTACCTTCGGCACCCGGTTTTTCACGGCTACCGTGATCGTCTCCGACCCGGATACGGTGGGATCCACAACCGTACCTGTGTGATTTTCCAGATCCAGCGTAGCAACGTTATAGCGGTAAGTCTTGCCGTCCTCCTGTACGAGGATCGGCGTACCTGCTCCGATCTCCTCTGTCCTGACCGGGATAGCGTATGTAACAGAACCCATAGGCAGGTTCGTCATCTTATCCGAGTCATCCATAACAACCGTAGTAATCCCGAAAAACTGCGGCAATGCCAGTCCAAGAATACATATAATCGTTGCTATCACAATAAAATGTACAATAAATTTCAGAAATTTAGACATCTTTTACTCCTCACTTTTATAAACATGTATTCATTATACCTTGTTTTTTCGTCATGGTCAACTTATAATGTTTCATATATTTACGGTAAAGGAGCCATTTTATGGAATTTTTATACTTTTTGGCGCAGTTCCGGTCGCCGCTGCTGAACATGCTTTTTCAAAATATCACTTATCTCGCACAGGATATTTTTGTCATTGTGATCATCTCCTGGCTGTTCTGGTGCTCTGACAAACGTCTGGCTTACGCCCTGGGCTTCAGCTACTTCACATCCGGCTTGCTGGTACAGGGATTGAAGATCACCTTCCGCATTCCGCGCCCATGGGCGCTGGATCCTGATTTCCAGCCCGTGGCCTCCGCCGTCCCCGGAGCCACAGGCTATTCCTTTCCAAGCGGCCACACCCAAAGCAGCACAGCTCTCTTCGGAACCCTTTTCCTCCGGGCCCGAAAGGTCATTTATAAAATCATATGCCTTCTGATCATTGCGCTGATCATGCTCTCCCGCATGTATCTGGGCGTTCATACTCCCATGGATGTGGGCGTTTCCTTCTGCCTGTCCATTGTATGTACGGTTCTCTGCCACCTTTGTATTTACAAAAAAGATCTCGTTTCAGGCCGCGAAGAGATCCTCGCGGTACTCATGGGGATTATCTGTATCCTCCTGTGCGTCTACGCAGTTTTTTTAAACCAAAGCGGCGCTATTGCGGCAGACTATACCGCAGACTGCATCAAAGCGGCGGGTGCGGGCATGGCCTTTGCATTGGGCTTTTATATAGAAAGAACGCGGATCAATTTTGCTCCGCCGGCCTCTTTCAGGAGCAAAATTATCCGTCTCCTCCTGGGCCTGGCAGTGACTCTGGCCATCCAGCAGGGATTGAAGCCCATATTGGGCGGCTCTCTGCTCTCCGGCTTTGTCCGCTACTTTCTGGCAGTGGCATGGATCACCGTCCTTTATCCTTTTCTGTTCACAAAATATTCCGAAAACCGGCCTCCCCGGCCCTGAAAGCTTCTTATATATTAAGATCCGTCACGTTAAAACAGCAGGGAAGCTTTTATCCCTGCTGTATGGTTTTCAGTTTCACTATTATTAAATCATTTACTGGTTGCTGAGGTATTTCTCAATACTGGACATGGCAGCTTCCTCGTCCTCACCGCTGGCTGTCAGAGTGATCTCCTCTCCCGCGTCCAATCCCAGTGTCATCATACCCATGATGCTCTTTGCATTTACCCGCTTCTTACCAATTTCCACATAAATTTCACTGTTAAACTGGCTGGCGACCTGCACCATTTGCGCCACAGGACGTGCTTCAAGACCCGTAGTCAAACGAATGGTGATTGGTTTTTTAATCATAATAGCTCCTCCTTGTTTTCCCGCAGACTGTCCGCGATCTCACCAAGCTTCCGTAACCTGTGATTTACTCCGGATTTTCCCACCTGCGGGGTTAACATCATACCTAATTCCTTTAATGTAGCCTCCGGATACTGCAGCCGAAGTTCTGCCATTTCAGCCAGACTGTCATTCAGCTTCCCGAATCCCATCTGACGCTCTATCAGCCTGATATCTTCAATCTGCTTAACCGCTGCGTTCACCGTCTTATTGATATTGGCAGTTTCACAGTTCACCTTCCTGTTTACGGAATTGCGCATTTCTTTCACAATTCGAATGTTCTCCAGATTCATCAATGCCACGTTTGCCTCCATGATCGCCAGCATATCCACGATCTGAGAACCTTCCTTCACATAGACCACATGTGATTTTTTACGCAAAACAGTTTTAGCGTCGATCTGAAAACTGCGTATAATATCCTGTAGCTGCCGGGCTCTGTTTTCATCCGCACAGACAATCTCGAAATGGTACCCCTTTTCAGGATCGCTGATAGAGCCGGACGCAAGAAAAGTCCCGCGGATGAAAGCTCTTTTACAGCAGCTCTGCTGTGTGATCAGGCTGCTGCGAAAGCCAAGCATCCCATCCTCTCCAGGCGACAGCTTCGTCCCCTGAAGCACGCTCTGAATCTGTTCTTCAGAGTCCAGCTCCACATAATAAGTCCTTCCGCGCTTCGTATGACGGTTTTCCCGGATAGATAGTTCAGCTTCTATATTAAAGGTTTTTCGCAATAAAGTAAAGTACTTTCTTACAACAGATAAATTTTCTGTCTGAAAACGCAGTCTCCGCCCGTCCTCCATTTTCCCGCAGGCGCTCAATAAAGCGGCTGTCTCGGCGATCCGGCAATGCCGGGCAGTACTGATCTGCCGGGAAAGTTCTTCTTTCACCATCCCCGAAAAAGACATTTCCTGACCTCGCTTACATAAAAAATTCTATAATACAATGGATACGCCGGTTACAATTACCAAACGCATATGCTCTCCCATCCCCCTACAGCTCAGAACTCTCCCAGAAATTTCACTTCCGGCTCCAGGCTCACATGATATTTCTCCTGGACGATCCTTGTCACATCTGCCATCAGACGGCGGACATCCGCCGCAGTGGCATTTCCGGTATTGATCACAAATCCACAGTGCTTCTCCGAAACCTGCGCGCCGCCCACCTGATATCCGCGAAGGCCGCTGTCCATGATCAGCTTTCCGGCAAAATATCCCTCCGGACGTTTAAAGGCGCTGCCTGCGCTGGGATATTCCAGCGGCTGCTTGCTGGTGCGCATCTGCGTAAGCTCCCGCATACGCTCTTTAATGGCATCCGGATCGCCCTTCTCAAGAGACAGGACCGCCTCAAGAACCAGATATCCCGACGTCTTTACAATGCTGGTACGGTATCCCATGGCAAGCTCCGACGCGGGTATGGTAACGATCTCCCCTTCCTTTGTCAGAACAGTGACATTCTTAAGGACATCCTTCATCTCTCCGCCGTAGGCGCCGGCGTTCATGACAACCGCCCCGCCCAGGGTTCCCGGGATCCCGCCCGCAAATTCAAATCCGGTAAGAGACGCATTCTTCGCAGCAGCCGCAATGCCGGACAGCAACGCCCCGGCCTGGGCTTTGATCTCCGTTCCTTCCGCCGTGATCCGTCCCATGTTCCGGAAAAGCTGAATGATCACGCCCCGGTAGCCTGCATCGCTTACCAGAAGATTGCTCCCATTTCCCAGAATAAAACATGGAAGCGCCGCCTCCCGGCAAAGCTTTAATATATCCCGGATCTGCTCATACGATTCCGGAATGAGAAAATAGTCTGCGGGTCCCCCGATATGAAAGGTCGTATGCCGGCTCATAGGCTCATCCGCCAGCACATTATCCTCTCCCACGATCTTTATAAAACTCCGTCTGATTTCATTATTCACAAAAATTTACCCCTCTGTCATTTTAATCCTGGCGTCCTGCCCTTCGGCTGAAAAGCCAAAAGATCCCGGACTACCTCCCCTGCGATCATCAGTCCCGCCACACCTGGCACAAAGGAAATACTCCCGGGTACCGGATGCTCCGTATTTTCCCCTGCCTCCCCCGAAAAAGCGGGCTCCGTGGGCTTTTCCCTGGAATAGAGCACCTTCACCTTCCGGATCCCTCTTTTCCGAAGCTCTGACCGCACGACCTTGGCCAGAGGGCATACGGACGTCTTCGAAATGTCCGCGATCTTAAACCTGGAGGGATCCAGTTTATTTCCGGTACCCATGCAGGACAGAACCGGCGTATTGCACGCCCTGGATTTTTCTATAAGAAGAAGCTTGGAGGAAACAGTGTCAATGGCATCCACCACATAATCAAAGGATCGGAAATCAAACATATCCGCCGTATCGATATTATAAAAGGTCTCATACGTATGCACCAGAATATCCTGATCGATATCATTGATCCGCTCCTTCGCCACCTGAACCTTGCTTTTCCCCACAGTGGAACCAAGGGCAAGCAGCTGGCGGTTAATATTGGTCTCGGATATTTTATCATGATCCACCAGAGTCAGGCTGCCCACGCCGCAGCGGGCCAGCGCCTCCACCACATAGGAACCGACGCCTCCCAGACCAAAAACCGCGATCCTCGCAGAGCCAAGTCTGTCTACCCCTTCCTTCCCTATCAGAGATTCCATACGTGAAAACGCATTCAGCATGACATACCTCCCAAAGCCGTTATTCTGTAGATTTTCTATATAATTATACTATTACCCCGGACAAATGTACAGTTCTTCATAGTTTTTTTAGATTTGCCGTATATTTTTTTCAAATCATCACACACTATCTGCAGACAGGAGATATACCTGTTTCCCACAAGGAGGTTTCATATGTGGCAACAGATTTTTTTGTGTCTGCTGGGGCTGTGCTCCGGCGCAGTGATTGCAGCAGGTATCGTGGGGCTTCTCATCGGACTTTCCATTGTCCCCAGGTATGCGGGGATCACCCACACCTCTGATCACATCACACTCTATGAGGATGTGACATTGCTGGGTACGGTACTGGGAAACGTTTCTTTTCTATTTTCCCTCCCCCTGCCTTTTGGCCGCCCATTTCTCATTATATGCGGTCTGTTTTTCGGCATATTTCTGGGAGGCTGGATCCTGGCGCTGGCGGAAATGGCGGATGTATTTCCCATTTTGCTCCGGCGCATCAGGCTCCGGGAAGGCCTGTCCCTCATCATCCTCTCGGTAGCCCTTGGCAAAGCTCTCGGCTCTCTTTATTTTTACTGGAAGGGATAGTACAGCGAATAATAAGTAACCGGCCATATGCAAGAATCATTCTGCGCCATATAGCCAGAAACTTATTATTCTCTGTACTGGTTCTGAATATTTTACAGGAAAGGAAGATTTCATGTCAGCTTTAACTGAAAAAAAACAGCAAAAGGAATATGAAAAATATGTACAGCAGGTGACTCCCACCCACTCTCTTCCCTTAAACATGGCGAAGGCTTTTCTTACAGGCGGGATCATCTGCGCCATCGGCCAGTTCATACTTAATTATGCCGGGAACCAGGGACTGGACAAAGAAACTGCCGGGAGCTGGTGTTCCCTCATACTGATCCTCTCCAGCGTCATTCTTACAGGGCTGAACATTTATCCGAAGATCGGGAAATTCGGAGGGGCGGGCGCCCTTGTCCCCATCACGGGCTTCGCCAATTCCGTGGCGGCCTCCGCCATCGAATTTAAACCGGAGGGACAGGTCTTCGGTATCGGCTGCAAGATATTTACCATCGCCGGGCCGGTTATTCTCTACGGCATTATGAGCTCCTGGATCCTGGGGATCATCTATTATATTTTAAAATTATTGGGGGTGGCAGGATGAAAACATCTCTTACAAAGGGCGCCGCGAGCATCCAGTTTGAACAACCTGTTTTTATCATCAGCGCTGCGTCCGCGGTAAGTCAGAAGGAAGGGGACGGCCCTCTGGGACCGTATTTCGACACCGTATGCGAGGATGCCATGTACGGCGCGGATACATGGGAGGCTGCGGAAAGCATGTTCCAGAAAAAGGCCGCCGCCCGGGCCATCGAAAAGGCCGGGCTTAACCCTTCGGATATCCGCATGATGTTTGCCGGAGATCTTCTGGCTCAGACCATCGCGACCTCTTTTGGCATCGGCACCCTGGAGATCCCTTTTTACGGACTTTACGGCGCCTGTTCTACCATGGGCGAATCCCTTTCCCTTGGCGCCATGGCAGTGGCAGCTGGCTACGGCGAGCATATTTTATGCGCCACCTCCAGCCATTTTGCCAGCGCGGAAAAAGAATTCCGATTTCCTCTGGGCTACGGAAATCAGCGTCCCCTTTCCGCCACCTGGACAGTGACCGGGAGCGGCGCATGTGTCCTGGGAACCAGGCCCCCTGAAAAAGGACGGGTTCCCGGCTCCGCACCCCTTCTCACAGCCGCGGGCTTCGCCGCTGTCACCGCCATTACCACCGGGAAGATCGTGGATTACGGCTTCAGGGATTCCCAAAACATGGGCGGCTGCATGGCTCCGGCAGCAGCCGATACCATCCGTCAGCACCTGTCGGATCTTGAACGAAAGCCGCAGGATTACGACGCCATTATCACCGGAGATCTCGGAACTGTGGGACAGCAGATTTTATTTGATCTTCTCCAGGAAGAGAACATTGATATCATGAAACAGCATCACGACTGCGGTATTCTTATTTACGACGCAAAGACCCAGGATACCCATTCGGGAGGCAGCGGCTGCGGCTGTGCGGCCGTAGTTCTTTCCGCATATATTCTCCCCCGCGTAGCCTCCGGGGAGTGGAAGCGCATCCTGTTCATACCCACAGGCGCCATGCTCTCCAAGGTCAGCTTCAATGAGGGAGATTCCGTCCCGGGGATCGCTCAGGCAGTGGTGATCGAGCACATGCCCCTGCAGCAGCCGTGAGGAAACCGGCCTGTTTATAACTATCGCACTGGAGGAAATTATGGACTATATTAATGCATTCTGGATCGGAGGACTAATCTGTGCCCTGACGCAGATACTCCTGGATAAAACCAGGCTCATGCCCGGCCGCGTCATGGTCATACTGGTCTGCAGCGGCGCGCTTTTAAGCGCTGCGGGGATCTACCAGCCATTTACCGATTTTGCGGGAGCCGGGGCCAGCGTCCCCCTCCTCGGCTTCGGAAATCTGCTGTGGAAGGGCGTAAAAAAGGCCATCGACAGCGACGGCTTTCTTGGTCTTTTTATGGGAGGCTTCACCTCCTGCGCGGCAGGCGTATCCGCCGCCCTGATCTTCTCATATCTCGCAAGCTGGATCTTCAAGCCAAAAATGAAAGAATAGGAGCCCCATCATGAGTGACACACTGTATTTACAGCTGGATCAGAATATCGAGATTCATCATCCCCATGTATATCTGCAGGACATCGCAAAGCTGTCCTGCACCAACGCGAGGATCCTGAACCGTCTGCGGGTCCTGCCTGTCGCAAATCTGGATCCCGAAAAGCCGGGCCGGTATGTAATGTCCGCTCTGGATCTGGTGGAACAGATCCGGAAAAAGGAACCAGATCTGGATATCACCCACATCGGCGAGCCGGATTTCATTCTGACCTACGCCAAAGAAAACGCGCCGGATTTTTTCTGGCGATGGGTGAAAATCCTGTTCGTATGCTTCTGTACTTTTTTCGGCGCCGCCTTTTCCATCATGACCTTTAATAACGATGTGGACACCGGCAGCCTGTTCAGCCAGATCTACACCCAGGTCACCGGACAGGCATCCAACGGTTTTACCATTCTGGAAATATCTTACTCCATCGGTATCGGACTGGGAGTTTTATTCTTCTTCAACCATTTCGGAAGAATAAAGATCTCATCCGATCCTACTCCCATGCAGGTGCAGATGCGTCTCTACGAGAACGATGTCAACACCACCATCATCGAGGATATCAACCGTCTGACCGCCAGAGAAAGCGACCAGACGGTTTGAAGGCTTTTTCCCCCGCCGGCCCTGGAAAGGCGGCAAAAGCACACCCGCGAAGAACCTCCGGGCTGAATCGCCTAATTTAATCGCCATCCGGCGCTTTGCCGCTGCAGCTCCACCATGCGGCGGTAAAGCCCGTTTTTATCCATCAGATCTGCCGGCGTTCCTTCCTCCGCGACCCGGCCATCTGCCAGAACAACGATTTTATCTGCAGCCTCCACAGTACGCATCCGGTGAGCGATCACCAATACGGTCTTTCCGGCCAGCAGGCGTGACAGCGCGCCCTGAACCTTCGTTTCATTTTCCACATCCAGACTGGCAGTTGCCTCGTCAAGGAGGACGATGGGCGCGTCTTTCAGCAAGGCTCTTGCAATAGAGATGCGCTGCCGTTCACCGCCGGAAAGCTTCGCCCCGTTCTCTCCGATAGGGGTGTTATAGCCCTGGGGAAGCCGATGAACAAACTCATCGCAGTTTGCCGCTTTGGCCGCCGCCCGCACTTCGTCATCCGTTGCGCCATGCCTGCCAAGACGGATATTTTCCATCACGGTATCATCGAACAGCACCACATCCTGAAACACCATGGAATAATCCCGCAGCAGTACCTCTGGGTCTACGGTAGAAATATCCACGCCGCCTACACGGATCACTCCTTTGGAAATGTCCCACAGCCTTGCGGCAAGCCGGGCGCAGGTGCTTTTACCGGAACCGGAAGGGCCTACCAACGCCGTGACTTCGCCCTCTTTCGCGGTAAAGCTCACATCATGCAGAACCTCTTTTTCATCATAAGAAAAGCCCACATGCTCAAAGACAATATCATGCCCCTGCG
>CAZGTY010000055.1:0-13230 GCA_964528895.1 uncultured Blautia sp.
GACCGGGCCTATGAGGAGGACGGTACCCTTGTGGACCGACGGAAGGAGGGCGCCATGATAACGGATGAAGAGACGGCTATTTCCCGTGTAGTGCGCATGGTCAAGGAGCAGAAGGTCACAGCCATTACCGGGAAGGATATTCCTATTCAGGCAGATTCCGTCTGCGTCCATGGCGACGGTGCAAAGGCTTTGGCTTTTGTGGAGAAGATCCGCAAATCCCTTACGGAAGAAGGAATCGCGATCTGTTCTCTGGATGAGATCATATAAGAAAAACAGTCCCGATAGCGGGGCTGTTTTTCTTTAGGGGAGCCCTGTCACTGCGCCTGCCGCCCCTCCGGCTTCCCCGCCCGGCGGGGCGGCAGGTGCAGTGACTTCCCTTAACTTTTTCGGGGGTTTGCAGTTGTTATAGAAATTTACAGGTTCTTTTAGTATAATATAGTGTGAACAGCATCAGAATAGAAAGCGGGTGATCTTGTATGGAAAATATAATTATCATAGGCGCCGGCCCGGCGGGAATTTCCGCAGCTCTTTATGCAGCCCGCGCAAATCTCGATCCGCTGGTGATCTATCATGGAAAGGGCGCTTTGGAAAAAGCGGAGAAAATAGAGAACTATTATGGCCTGGAAAGGTCTCTTACAGGCAGGGAGCTTTATGAAAGAGGCATAGAACAGGCAAAGGCGTTGGGGGTCCGTTTGCTGGAGGCGCAGGTATTAGGCATGCAGTATACCGGAAGCTTCCATGCGGAGACAACTGCCGGGGCGTTTAAGGCCCGGAGCGTGATCCTCGCCACAGGAAGCAGGAGAAACACGCCGGACATACCCGGGGTGGAGGAATTTGAAGGCAGAGGAATCAGCTACTGTGCTGTGTGCGACGCTTTCTTTTACAGAGGAAAACATGTGGCGGTGCTTGGAAACAGCGATTTCGCACTCCACGAGGCAGAAGCCCTTCACGGTGTGGCGGCCTCGGTGACCATCTGCACAGATGGAGTGGAGCCTGCGTTTTCCAGAGAGCATGAAATACCCGTAAACACCATGAAGATCCAGTCCATCGAGGGCGAGGATATGATATCCGGTATCCGAATGGACGCGGATAGCGAAACGGGGGAAATCAGGTCACAGGAGGCGGAGTCGAAGGATTTTCTTCCCGCGGATGGCGTATTTGTGGCCATGGGAGTGGCAGGAAGCACGGAGATTGCCCGCCAGATGGGGGCAATGCTTAATGAAAAGGGGCAGATCCAGGTGGACGAAACCATGGCGGCCAGCATTGACGGCCTCTTTGCGGCGGGGGACTGCACCGGAGGACTTCTGCAGGTGTCAAAGGCTGTGTACGAGGGAGCGCAGGCGGCTATGAGCGCTATAAAATTTGTCAGGAAAAGCCGGAACGGCTCCTGAAAAAAATATGGAATGTCTGTGATAAAGCAAAGACAATGAGGAATAATTATGCTATGATAGTCATGATTCGATAACCATTAATAAAATTCAATATAAAGGAGAAAAGCTATGGCAAAAATAATTACAGCACAGAATTTCCAGGAGGAAGTTTTAAAATCAGAAAAACCGTTTCTGGTGGATTTCGGCGCAGCGTGGTGCGGCCCCTGCAGGATGCTGGCCCCCATTATCGACGAGCTTTCCCAGGAGGGCTATGCGGTCGGTAAGGTGGATGTGGATCAGGATATGGCGCTGGCGCAGCAGTTCCGCGTTGTAAATGTTCCTACGATGATCCTTTTTAAGGACGGCCGGGAGGCAGACCGTCTCATCGGCCTCTGTGGGAAGGATAAAATCAAAGCGCTGTTCGATAAATGACGTCTGATATTCAGAAAACGGAGTATTTGATGAAAATTCTTCTTGCGGCATGTAATGCCAAATACATTCATTCAAATCTCGCAGTTTACAATCTGCGGGCATATGCAAAAAAATACAGGCAGCAGATCCTTTTAAGGGAATATACCATCAATGAGCGGCGGGACGAGGTTCTGAAGGACATCTATATAAACAGTCCGGAAGTGGTATGCTTTTCCTGCTATATCTGGAATATTTCCTTTATAAAAGGGCTGCTGCCGGATCTCGCCAGGATACTTCCGGGTACGGCCTTCTGGTTTGGGGGACCGGAGGTCTCCTTTGACGCGGAGGATTTTCTGAGGGAGAATCCTGATGCTGCCGGAGTGATGGTGGGAGAGGGAGAGGAGACCTTTCTGGAGCTGGCAGAGTATTACCTGGAGAAAGCTGGCGGAGAGAGCACGGATCCGGCGGAAAGCTGCCGGAGCGTTCACCGATGGGAGCTGCGGGATATCGCGGGGATCGCTTACCGGGATGATACGGGCATTCATTATAACGGATGGCGGGAGATACTGGATCTGGACCGTGTGCCCTTTGCGTACGAGGATCTGGAGGATTTTACCCATCGGATCATTTATTATGAGAGCAGCCGGGGTTGTCCCTTTTCCTGCAGCTACTGCCTCTCATCCGTGGATAAGAGACTGCGTTTCCGCTCTCTGGAGCTGGTAAAAGCCGAGCTTCAGTTTTTTATTGACCGGAATGTGCCGCAGGTAAAATTTGTGGACCGTACATTTAACTGCAGGCATGAGCATGCTATGGAGATCTGGAAATATATTGCGGAGCATGACAACGGCGTTACAAACTTCCATTTTGAGATTTCTGCGGACCTGCTGCGGGAGGATGAACTGGAACTGATGCAAACCATGCGTCCGGGGCTGATTCAGCTGGAAATCGGCGTTCAGTCCACGAATCCACGGACTATCCGGGCCATACGCCGGACCATGGATCTGGACAGGCTGTCGGAAGCGGTGAAACGCATTCACAGCTTTGGGAATATTCATCAGCATCTGGATCTTATCGCAGGGCTGCCCTATGAGAACTATGAGAGCTTTCACCGTTCCTTTAATGATGTTTATGCTCTTTGTCCCGAGCAGCTTCAGCTGGGCTTTCTGAAGGTTCTGAAGGGCGCCCATATGATGGAGGCTGCCGGTGAGTACGGGCTCCTGTGGCAGTCTGCGGAGCCCTATGAGGTGCTTTGTACAAAGTGGCTTTCCTACCGGGAAATTTTACAGTTAAAAATGGTGGAAAGTATGGTGGAAGTGTATTATAATAGTGGTCAGTTCAGAGAAACCCTGAAAACTCTGGAGGAATATTTTCCGGATGCCTTTTTGTTTTATCAGGAGCTGGGTTCTTTTTATGAGGAGCGTGGATACAGCGAAATTTCACATTCCAGGCTGCGCAGATATGAGCTTCTTCTGGAATTTATCCGGCGTTTTCCCCGGATTCCCGAGGAAAAGGTGCGGGAAAGCATGCTTTATGATCTGTACCTTCGGGAAAACCTGAAAAGCCGGCCTTCCTTCGCACCTGACCGGAGGGCCTTCGCAAAAGCCATCCATGAGTACCGCCGCAGGGAGAATATTCCAAAGACAGCGCATATTGAGGTCTTTTCTCAGGGACGCGCCGTACTCTTTGATTATACACAGCGTGATCCGCTGACAAATAACGCGAAAACTTGTGAGATCGTACTTTAAACGAGGTGAAAGAAATGGGAATGTTTGATCCGAAAAAACGTAAAATTATCACAGCAGTTCTGGCTATTATTCTGGCATTGGCCATGGTAATACCGACGATTCTTTCTATTATGACATAAGGTATGTACAGATGAAACTGGGACCAAGTGCAATGGCGGCGCTGCGCCGGGAGGTTGCGGGGATGCTGCGCCCGGGCGAAGAGCTGGTAGTCATAGGCGCGGCTGCCCTGTCCGGCACAGCCGAGATCGCCCGAAAAAAGTACCGGGAGCTCAGCGCGTTTTTTTCCGCAGGATTTCTGCAGGATGCCTGCCGCTTGGAGCAGACGTACGGCGTGGGGGAAGAACCCCGGAAAAGCGAAGCGTGGAAGATTGCCCTGACAGAAGGAGCGGGCGCGGTATATGCCATGGGCGAGGGCGGTGTATTGAGCGCTCTGTGGAAAACAGCGGAGGCCTCACAGGTGGGCCTTACGGCAGACCTTCGGAAAATCCCGATCCGTCAGGAAACTATCGAAATCTGTGAGCGCTATGATCTGAATCCCTATAAGCTGAAATCCGGCGGGGCTCTTCTTGTGGGAATTTCAGGGGGAGAAGCGCTTGTGCGCCAGATGAAGCAGATGGGACTTCCGGCAGCTGTGATCGGAGAGACGAACGAAGGAAATGACCGTCTGTTATACAGCAGAGAAAAATGCCGTTATCTGGAACGTCCGGGCGAAGATGAGCTCAGGAAGCTGCTTTTGTAATAGAGTTATGGAATCGCGCAGGTGTTCGAAGCACGTTTTGCTTCGGATTGGTGATAGAATGCCTGCATGATGTATTGTAATAAAGGAAGACACTGCATGGCGAAATTAAATATTGTACTCCTTGAGCCGGAAATCCCGGCCAATACCGGTAATATCGGCCGCACCTGCGTCGCCTCGGGGACCCGTCTCCATCTCATAGAGCCTTTGGGATTTAAGCTGAATGAAAAGGCGATCAGACGGGCGGGGATGGATTACTGGAAGGAACTGGATGTGACTACATATCTGGATTACGAGGATTTCCTGAAGAAAAATCCGGGTGCAAGGATCTATTATGCCACTACAAAGGCCCCGCGCACATACACGGATGTGTCCTTTGAGAGTGACTGTTATATCATGTTTGGCAAGGAAAGTGCAGGAATTCCGGAAAAAATTCTTCTGGAAAATCAGGATACCTGCATCCGTATCCCCATGATCGGTGACATCCGTTCTCTGAATTTGAGCAATTCTGTGGCGATCGTGCTTTACGAGGCCCTGCGGCAGCATGGATTCGATCATATGAGAACCGAAGGCCATCTGACTGAATATGAATGGAAATAGCAGAAGAACAGGTGTTTCCGGTATTATCGGGAGACACCTTTTATCTGGCCTTTTCCAGTGCGAAAATGAATTCTGTTCCCACGTCCTCCGTGCTGATCACATCGATATTTTGTCCGTGAGCGTGAATGATCTCTTTTACGATGGACAGTCCCAGTCCGGTGCCCTGCTGGTCCCTGCCCCTGGAAGCATCGGCTTTATAAAAACGATTCCAGATCTTTGGCAGGCTTTCCCTGGGGATACCCGGTCCCCGGTCCTTCACAGAAACAAAAATCTTATCATTTTTCTCTGTGGTATCGATTGTAATGGTGGAATTATCAGGGCTGAATTTTACCGCGTTGTCGAGAAGATTATGCAGCACCTGTTCGATTTGTTCCACATCAGCTCTCGCAAACAGTTCTTTACCGGACAGCATGAGCTCCATCCGGATCTTTCTCCCCGTACAGATCCCCTCAAAGGTGATGGCGGTGGTTTTGATCATATCGTTGATATCGAACCGCTGCATATGCAGGCTGCGTTTCTGGATATCCAGCTCGTTCAGAGTCAGAAGGCTTCGGGTGAGCTTTTCCAGGCGGCCTGCCTCGTAGGCGATGATCTTCAGATAGCGTTCCTGCATTTCCGGCGGTATGGTACCGTCCAGCATGGCCTCCACATATCCTTTTATAGACGTAAGGGGCGACCGGAAATCATGGGAGACATTGGAGATGATATTCTGCTGATATTTGCCGTTTGTATTGATTCGCTCTGCCATGAAGTTCAGGGTATTAGCCAGATAGCCCATTTCATCCTGGGAATTTACCGGAATCCGGTAAGCGAAATTTCCATGAGCAAATTCCCCGGCACCCTTTGCGATCTCCCGCAGAGGGGAATCCACATGGTGTATATAGATCAGGAACAGAAAACAGGTCAGTACATAAAAGATCGCAAACAGTATCAGGATAATTTCCAGTATATTGCTTCGACGTTCATAGAGAGCGCTCATAGGATAGTGGATGCAGATATACCCTTTGATGCTCATATTGTCCGTAAGAGGAGCGATAACACTGATCCGTTCATCGGGAAAATATCCGTAAAAATCTCCGACCTGATAATAATTGCTGCCCCAGGTGACAGGGTCGAAATTTTTAATATCGATGGGAGAATCCGCCGGGATATCTGTTCCGGTATTCAGTATTATTTCTCCCTGGCTGTTTAAGATCCAGATGACGGAATCCTGAAAAGCGGCGACTGAAGAAAGATTTGAACGGATGACCGACAGGTTCTGGCCGGAGATGTCATATCTTATGGTACCGTTGGAGGAGATGGCATTTGCCTCCCGGTAGAGATCTTCGCTGACCGAGCGCTCAAGACCCTGTTCTATAAGATAAGAACCCGGACCTGCTGCAAGTACGAGGGCCATAATGCCAAGCAGGAGATACCCATAGAGGAATCTCCTGAACAGCTTTTTTTTCATTATTTTTTCACCTCAAATTTATATCCGATACCCCAGACTGTAGAGAGGGACCAGCCGGGCTGATCCTTGATCTTTTCCCTGAGCCGTTTAATATGTACGTCTACAGTGCGGGTGTCGCCGATATACTCATAGCCCCAGATATGATCCAGAAGCTGTTCTCTGGTAAATACCTGATTGGGAGAAGCGGCCAGAAAGTATAGGAGCTCCAGCTCCTTAGGCGGCATATCCACCTGCTTTCCCATATACGTTACGGAATAATTGGTAAGATTAATAGTGAGATCCGGGTAGCTGACGCACTTTTCGCCGGAAGGGGCAGGAACCGGTTTTACCTGGAATCGCCGAAGCACCGCGCGCACTCTGGCCACCAGCTCCTTGGAATCAAAGGGCTTGATGATATAGTCGTCAGCGCCCAGCTCCAGTCCCAGAACCTTATCAAAGGTTTCTGCTTTGGCCGAGAGCATAATGATGGGAACATCGGAGGTGTGGCGGATTTCCCGGCATACCTGATATCCGTCAATGCCGGGAAGCATCAGGTCCAGCAGGATCAGATTCGGCTGAAAACTCTGAAAGGCATACAGAGCCTGTTCTCCGTCATCGACGATTTTTGTCTCGAAGCATTCCTTGGTCAGGTACAGGGAAATCAGCTCTGCGATGTTATTATCATCATCTACAATTAAAATTTTCTGTTTTGTTCCCATTTTCCTTCTCCTGTTTTTTATTGTCCTGTTTTATAGCCCTGCTTTTGTCAGTAAAGTCTGGCTACAATTATTTAAAGTTTACAATAGTGACCCCAGCATCGCCTTCGCCGAATTCGCCCAGACGGAAAGAATCTACGTGCTTCTGGCGGCGGAGATAATCGTGAACGCCCTTCCTTAAGGCTCCGGTTCCTTTGCCGTGTACTATACGGACTGTTTTCAGGTGGGCAATGCAGGCATCGTCTAAATATTTATCAAGAATTGAGATGGCTTCATCCACTGTTTTTCCAAGCAGATTGATCTCTGTGGAGACCCCGGCAGATTTGGACATACGGATTTTGCCGGCTCCGGTGCGCTGCATGTCAGCCGTGGTGATCACCGGCTCATCGTCCAGCTCCAGGTCGGAGATGTGGACCTTGGAACGGATGATTCCCATCTGGACAAAAAGGAAGCCCCTGGAGTCCGGATGACTGCTGACGGTTCCCTTTAAATTCATACTCAGTACCCGGACGGCTTCTCCAAGCCTGAGATCCTTTGCAGTCAGTTCTTTTTGAGGCTTTTTTGCAGCTACTTTCAGGGAAAGTCCGCTTTCCGCCTTGTTCATACGCTGACGGAGATTCTGTCGTTCCCGTTCCATGGCGGCAGCGTCCACATGGTCTTTCTGGAATTTGTAGAACGTTTTCATGGTCTGATCTGCGTATCCCTTGGCCTCACGCAGAATAGCGCGGGCCTGCTCGTTGGCTTCCCGGATAATGCGATCCTTTCGTTCATCCAGCTTTTCCTGCCGGTTCTCCAGCTGCTGCTTCAGCTCCAGGACCTCCTGCTTATAGCGTTCAACCTCCATCCGCTCATTTTCTACGGTGACGCGGCTGTTTTCCAGAGAGGTAAGCACATCCTCAAAGGATTCATCCTGCTCGCTGATCTGTTCCTTTGCCCGCTGGATGATATGATCCGGCAGTCCCAGCCTGGAAGAGATGGCAAAGGCATTGCTTTTGCCCGGAACGCCGATAAGCAGCCGATAGGTGGGCCGGAGAGTCTCCACATCGAATTCACAGCAGGCGTTCTCCACCCCGGGGGTGGACAGGGCGAAAACCTTCAGTTCACTATAATGCGTGGTAGCCATGGTACGGATCCCCCTCTCATGCAGATAGGAGAGGATGGAAATAGCCAGGGCAGCTCCCTCCGTAGGGTCCGTTCCGGCGCCCAGCTCATCGAAAAGGACCAGAGAGCGGTGGTCTGCCCTTTGCAGAAAGGACACCACATTGGTCATGTGCGAGGAAAATGTGCTCAGGGACTGTTCAATGCTCTGCTCGTCCCCGATGTCCGCGTAAACCTGATGGAACAGCGCAAGCTCAGAACGGTCCAGGGCCGGAATATGAAGACCGGCCTGTCCCATCAGTGTGAGAAGCCCTACGGTTTTCAGAGAAACGGTTTTTCCGCCGGTGTTTGGTCCTGTGACGATCAGGAGGTCGAAATCATCCCCCAGATGGATGTCAATGGGGACCACCTTCTTTTTATCGATGAGGGGATGGCGGGCTTTTTTCAGAAGAATACGGCCTTCCTCATTAAATATGGGTTCGCTTGCATTCATTTCCATGGCGAGGGAAGCCCGGGCAAAGATAAAATCCAGCTGGACCATAATAGTAAGGTCTGTGTGGATCGCCTCCCGTTCCAGAGCGATCTGTTCGCTCAGAGCTGCGAGGATCGCCTCAATTTCTTTTTCTTCTTTTAATTCCAGCTCCCGGATATCATTATTAAGCTTTACGATAGCCATAGGTTCGATGAACAGTGTGGAGCCCGTGGAGGACTGGTCATGGATCATGCCGGGAACCTGACCCTTGTATTCCGCCTTTACCGGAATGCAGTAGCGGCCGTCCCGCATGGTGATCACCGAATCCTGCAGATAATTCCGTGCGCTGCCGTTTACGAGAGAATTCAGCTGCATGTGGATACGGTCGTTGGCAAGCTTCATGCTCCGTCGGATCTGGCGCAGTGCGGGACTGGTATCATCGCTGATCTCGTCACCGGAAAGAATACAGCGCCGTATTTCAGATGTCAGGGGCGTGAGCGGGGACAGGGAGGAAAACATTCCATCCAGAGAATCCGCGGCAGCATCGCTTCTTTCACTGCGCGAATAAGCTTTTACCCGGCTGACGTTTTCCAGAAGGCCGGCGATGGCGAGAATTTCCGTGATGTTCAGAGAACTTCCTACTTCCAGCCGCTTCAGGGAACCGCGCACGTCCTTCGCCCCGCCAAACGAAACGGAGCCCTTTTGAAAAAGACGGCTGAGGGCGTCCCTGGTCTGAGTCTGTGCGAGGCGTATCTCATCCAGATTCGTACCGGGTTTTAAATGTCGGCAAAGCTCCCGTCCCATGGAGGAGGAGGCCTTTTCTGTCAATTGTTCTATGATTTTATGATATTCCAATGTGTATAATGCTTTCTGATTCATATAAGCCCCCAAAAATAATCCATTGCAGCGGCGCAGAGGCACGCTGCTGTTTCTTTCTTTATTTTACATGATTTGTATATGGTTGAAAAGTAAAATGTACTTTTTTATTCATAAAAAGTTCATAAGTCTTTGCTAAACTGAAATCTACCAATTGGTTTTATCAGGAGATTTTTTGTATGGAATACGAGAAGGATCAAAAGCCCCACCCCGACGATTATCATTTTATAAATGAGACCATTAAAAAAAGACCTTTTGGTACGCGGCGGACAAGGAGGGCTTTTTTTGCTGCCGCAGGCTGTGTGCTGGCGTTGTGTGCCGGCGCAGCTGTGGCGACGGGGGATAAGTGGACGGAAAAGCTGCGGGCGAAGAAACAGGTGGTGGAAGACGCCTTGGAGAATCGTTCTGCGGAAGCCGAAACCGATGAGACGGAAGGACGGACTGTCAGGGAGGTCCTGGTGAAAATTCCGGACAGTGAACGGCAGAAGGATATCTCGGGCGGAGCTATAAGAGAATTCTGGGATGAAAATGCGATTATTTTCTTGAATAATGACGCGGATTTATATATACTTACCACGAAGAAGGATTTGCCCACGGGAATGAAGGTCAGTGTAACGATGGCGGATGGCCCTGTTTTAGACGGGCAGACGGAGGGAGTGGACGAAGAGACCGGCCGGCGTGTGATCCGGATACCATCGGAAACCATGGCGCCTGAGCTTGCAGAGGCTTTGTCCCATAAGGCAAAGTTCCGATATCTGGGCATTTTTGGAACGGATATATCGGATGCCCGGGCAAAAGAGAGCGGGCTTCCTCAGGGCGTCTATGTAGATCGTGTGGATAATCAGTCGCCTGCCATGCTGGCAGGCCTTCAGAGCGGCGATATCCTGCAGATGATGAACGGAACCGAGCTGGAGGATATGGAGGAATATATGGAAGAGCTCCAAAGCCTGGAAAAAAACGATATCGTTCGTGCGGCGCTTTCCCGGCGAAACGGCGAAGGTGAATATGAGGAAATGAACCTGATCATGACTGTGGAAGAGAAATAGGGAATGGCAGGCTCCGAAGAGAAATTCAAGGAAAGAAAGGTAGAAATATGCGTTATATAAATGAGTTGCACGAAGGGGACAGAATCAGCGGGATTTATCTGTGCAAGCAGCGACAGTCCGCGGTGACGAAAAACGGAAAGCCCTATGACAGCATTATCCTGCAGGATAAAACCGGAATGCTGGACGGTAAAATATGGGATCCGAATTCTTTGGGGATTGATGAATTCGATGCGCTTGATTATATTGAGGTTATGGGAGACGTCACCAGCTTTGCAGGTGCGATGCAGCTGAATATTAAGCGTGCACGGCGGGCCGCAGAGGGCGAGTATAATCCTGCGGATTATCTTCCGGTGAGTGAAAATAGCCCGGACGATATGTATGAGCAGCTTCTGAATTTCGTGAACAGCGTGAAAAATCCCTATCTTTACAGCCTCCTGAAAAAGCTGTTTGTGGAGGACAGTGAATTTTCAAAAAGCTTTCAGGGACATTCTGCAGCCAAGACTGTACATCATGGCTTCATCGGAGGTTTGCTGGAGCATACCTTAAGTGTTACCAGACTTTGTGATTATATGTCGGGGGCTTATCCGCTTTTAAAAAGAGATCTGCTGATCACGGCCGCGCTGCTTCACGATGTGGGGAAGACCCGGGAGCTTTCGGCATTCCCATTGAACGATTATACAGATGCGGGACAATTGCTCGGCCATATTGTAATCGGTGCGCAGATGGTACACGATCTGGCAGGCCAGATTCCGGATTTTCCGGAAACCTTAAAGCTGGAGCTGGAGCATTGTATTCTGGCACACCACGGAGAGCTGGAATACGGTTCCCCCAAAAAGCCGGCTCTTGCGGAGGCTGTGGCTTTGAACCTGGCGGATAATACAGATGCGCGTATGGAGACTTTGACGGAAGTGTTTGCCGCAGATAAGGGAAAAAAAGAATGGCTGGGCTACAATCGGCTGTTTGAATCAAATTTAAGAAGAACAGGAGATTTATAATCTTTATGGAATATCGTAAAAACGATGTGGTGACCCTGAAGATTGAAGACTGTGGTATTGGCGGTGAAGGCATTGGCAGAGCGGATGGCTTCACCGTTTTTGTAAAGGATGCAGTGATTGGGGACGTCATAGCGGCAAAAATCATTAAAGCAAAGAAGAATTACGGCTATGGCCGGCTAATGGAGATTCTGGAGCCATCCCCTGACAGGGTGGAGCCTGTGTGTCAATGTGCCAGACAGTGCGGCGGCTGTCAGCTGCAGACGCTGAGTTATGAAAAACAGCTGGAGTTCAAGGCAAAAAAGGTGAAGAATCATCTGGAGAGAATCGGTGGCTTCAGAGATCTTTCTATAGAACCTGTTATCGGTATGGAGAAGCGCTTCCATTACCGAAATAAGGCTCAGTTTCCGGTGGGGAAAAACCGGCACGGCAAAATCGTTACCGGTTTTTATGCAGGCAGAACCCACACGATTATTGAGAACCGGAATTGTGCTTTGGGCGTTCCTCAGAATAAAGAGGTGCTTGACCGTTTGATCAGCTATATGGAGGAGCACAATGTGGAACCCTACGATGAGACTACAGGTACGGGGCTGGTACGCCATGTGCTGATCCGGTATGGCTTTTTCACCGGAGAGCTGATGGTTTGTGTTGTAGCAAATGGAGAAAAATTGCCGGAGGAAGCTGCTTTGGTGGAAAAGCTTCTGGAGCTTCCGGAACTTGCCAGCATCATTCTGAACATAAATAAAAAACGCAGTAACGTGATCCTGGGCGATGAAATCAGGACTTTGTGGGGAAAGCCCTATATTACGGACAGACTGGGCGACATCTCTTATCAGATTTCGCCCCTGTCTTTTTATCAGGTGAATCCGGTGCAGACCCGGAAGCTTTATGGGAAAGTTCTGGAATATGCAGGGCTTACCGGAAAGGAGAATGTCTGGGACTTATACTGTGGTATAGGAACTATTTCACTGTTTCTGGCGAAGCAGGCAGGCTTTGTCCGGGGTGTGGAGATCGTGCCTGCCGCCATTGAAAATGCCCGCGAAAACGCCCGTATCAACGGCATCGGAAATGTGGAATTTTTTGTGGGCAGGGCAGAGGAGGTCCTGCCCGCAGAATATGAAAAAAACGGCGTCTATGCAGACGTGATCGTGGTGGACCCTCCCAGAAAAGGCTGCGATGAGGCACTGCTTTGGACCATTGTGAAAATGCAGCCGCAGCGTGTAGTTTATGTGAGCTGCGACAGCGCCACCCTTGCGAGGGATCTGAGGTATCTGTGCGAGCGGGGGTATGAGATGAAACGGGTTTGCCCGGTGGATATGTTTCCCGAGACGGTGCATGTTGAGACGGTGTGTTTATTGTCCAAACTCAATGTCAAGCAACATATCGAAGTCGAACTCACGATGGATGAGTTGGATTTGACGGCGGCGGAGAAGAAAGCCAGCTATGAGGAAATCAAGGCGTATGTGCTGGAAAAGTACGGCTTGAAAGTCAGCCATCTCTATATTGCACAGGTGAAACGGAAGTGCGGGATTATCGAGCGTGAGAACTACAACAAACCGAAGACAGAGAATGCCAGACAGCCGAAGTGTCCGCCTGAGAAAGAAGCAGCGATCCGGGCGGCGCTGGAGCATTTCAAGATGATTTAGCATATCCCCCCAATACGAAAGTTTTGTACAGCCCAGGGTTAACAACGATGAGGAACGAAAGCGTTTTTCAACTGCCATTATCTCTCTTGAAAA
>CAZGTY010000056.1:0-11640 GCA_964528895.1 uncultured Blautia sp.
TGCCGAAGGTACCGGCCGCAGAGAAGATCGACGTGGATGACGACGGAAAGATCACCGGCCTGTTTTAACCGGCCTCATCAGCCAGAACAGCATTTTCCCCTTTTCAAAAAGGAAAATTTGCGCTATCCTTTAGACAGTTCAAACGAAAAGGGATGAAAACATGATCAGAAACAGAATCGATTTATTGCGTACTCTTATGAAAGAAACCGGGCTGGACGCCTACATCGTTTTTTCCGATGATTTCCACGGTTCGGAGTATGTGGGAGAATTTTTCCGCTGCCGGAGGTTTATCACCGGTTTTACAGGCTCCGCAGGTACGGCGGTGATCACCCTGAAGGAAGCCGGGCTCTGGACCGACGGCCGCTATTTCCTCCAGGCGGAGGAGCAGCTCTCCGGCAGCGGCATCACACTTTTCCGGGATGGTGAAGAAGGCGTCCCCACCATAGAGGAATATTTAAAAAACGCCCTGCAAAAGGGCGGCAGCGTGGGCTTCGACGGCCGTACCATATCCATGAAAAAAGCCGAAGAGCTGAAAAAGCGTCTTGGGGAAAAGGGCATCCGGCTTTCCTGGAATCAGGATCTCATAGCCAGGATCTGGGCAGATCGCCCCGCCCTTTCCTGCGGCGCCGCCTGGGAGCTTTCGGAGGCATACGCCGGAAAGTCCCGCAAAGAAAAGCTGGCGGACCTACGAAAAGTCCTTAAGGAAAAGGAGGCGGATTACTTTCTCCTTACCTCTCTGGAGGACATCGCCTGGCTTTTAAATATCCGCGGAAGCGATATTTCCTGCGTCCCGGTGGCGCTGGCCTATCTTCTTATGACAGGATCGGAAACTCTGCTTTTTGCCCGGGAAACGGCCTTTTCCCTGGAGCTTGCGCAGGCCCTTCGGCAGGACGGCGTACTTCTCAAGCCATATGAAGATATCTACCGCCATATCGGCACACTGCCGGAGGGCAAAAAGCTCCTGCTGGACCCCTCCCGTGTAAACTGTACTCTCGGATGCTCTGTCCCCGGGCATGTAACGCTGATAAAAGAGACAAATCCCACCCTGCTCCCCAAAGCCTGCAAAAGCCCCACGGAACAGGAAAACATCCGTCTGGCACATATCAAAGACGGAATCGCCGTAATTCGCTTCATCCGATGGATAAAGGATGCCGTCAGGACGGAGAATATCACCGAGCTTTCGGCAGCAGAGAAGCTGGAGGAATTCCGCAGGCGGCAGGAAAACTATCTGGGCCCCAGCTTTGACCCGATCATTGCCTACGCGGCCCACGGCGCCATCGTTCATTACTCCGCCACGGAGAAAACCAATATTCCTCTTAAACCCCGGGGCCTGCTTCTGGCGGACACAGGCGGGCACTATCTGGAAGGCTCCACGGATATCACCCGCACCATCGCTCTGGGAAAAACCACCAGAAAAGAAAAGGAATTCTTCACCAGAGTACTGCGCGGGAACCTGAATCTGGCCGCGGCTAAATTTCTTAAGGGCACCTGCGGCGCTTCTTTAGACTATCTTGCCCGAAAGCCCCTCTGGGATATCGGCGAGGATTATAAACACGGCACCGGTCACGGAGTGGGATATCTTCTCAGCGTCCATGAGGGTCCAAACTCCATATTTTTCCGCCCCCGCCAGGGAGGAAGCGCCACCCCCTTTCAGGAGGGAATGCTCACCTCCGACGAGCCGGGCTATTATGCAAAGGGAGAATTCGGTATCCGCCATGAAAACCTTATGCTCTGCAGGAATGCGGAAAAAACCTCCGCAGGCCAGTTTATGGAATTTGAGACCGTCACCCTGGCGCCCTTTGATCTGGATGCCGTGCTTCCGGAAGAGATGTCCGAAAGAGAACGTTTCCTTCTGAATGAGTACCATAAAAAGGTCTTTAATACTCTGGCTCCTTTCTTAACAGAGGACGAAAAAAGGTGGCTGCGGACAGCCACCCGTGAAATCTGACAGACATACCCGTCATATCAATGACGATTTTCTTTATCACTGAACACTTCACAGAACCGGCAGGCAAAGGACGGCTCCTCCCCTCCCATGCGAAGATGCGATATATCTCCCACATGGAGTCCCCGGAAATGAGCGATCCCCTTCTGCCGTTCCTCTGTAACCAGCTCTGTAAAAGAGGTCGGCAGCAGCGCCAGAGAATGCCACAGAATAAAGGGCGATACATTCCACAAATGTGACAGCATGGCGCAGGTCACACCAAAATGGCAAAAGAAGGTCAGGGTCACCTGGCTTTCTTTTTTTACGCGATAGTGATCCCCCTCCCGGACATAACCATACCCGGCCAGAAGCTCGTCCAGATTTTTCGCGAGATCATCATATATGGCCGCCGTATCACTGCGGCGCGCCACCTCCGAATCCCTCCAGCCGTCTCTGGAAAAGTATTCCGGATGGGAGGTAAAATAGGAGGGTACCATATCCCAGGGAATACGAAGGGCATATCTGTCCCCTTCCCTTCTGCAGTCCGGGAATGCCTCCTGAAGCTCGGGGGAATCATTGATATCCACAGTCCCAGGAAACTCCTTCAGCCATTCCCGCACCTGCGCCTGCCTGCCTGTTTTTTTCAGGCAGTATTCCGCCGTGTGCCGGGCGCGTCCCAAAGGCGACACAAAGCACTCCCCCATGTTCAGGCGGGGAGCCAGTTCTCCCAGAAGCGCAGCCTCCCTGCGCCCCTTTTCTGTCAGGGTATCATGTTCATAGTCCGGATCTCCATGACGGACGAAGATTAATCTCATATACGGCCTCCGTAAATGCGTATCCTGTTTTCTTATTTTAACAGGATACATGCTTCGTTTTTTATCGGCATTATTTTAACACACCCGGAAATATGATACAACGAAAAACATTTTTTCGCATAAAAGCCGAGAAACTCCCTCTTGTATTCTGCCGGAAAACTAATTATAATGTTATCTGGGTTTTCTCCCAGAAACCTCAGTGTTCATACACGAAATAAAGGAGTTTTTATGAAATTTATATATCCCGCTGTTTTCCGCAGAACGGAAGACGGAAAATATAAGGGCGTTTTCCCTGATCTGGAATGTTGCCATGCAGAAGGTGATACACTGGACGAAGCCATTGAAAACGCCAACGATGCAGCCTATAACTGGATTTCACTGGAGCTTTCCGAGGACGGTGAGCTCCCCTCCATTTCCGATGAGGATGATATGCATCTTGAAAAGGGTGATATTGTCCGCAATATCTCCGTAAATATCCGCTTATATGAAGGCTGGGACGAGTAGAGGATTTCTCTTCTCGTCCTTTTTGAGGAAACAGAGCCGTCCTTCGCTCATTCTCCGGGTCTTATTCTCTTTTTATAAAGTACAAAAATGATCAATCAGGAGACGATACATATGAAAAAAAATGATCTTACACAGGGAAGCATTCTGAAAACGCTCCTTGTCTTTGCCGTTCCTTTTCTGATAGCCAATATCCTGCAGTCTCTGTACGGAGCAGTGGATCTGTTTGTAATCGGAAAATACTGCATTGCCGAAAGCGTAGCCGCCGTTTCCACAGGCACACAGGTAACACAGATCGTTACCAGTCTGATCACCGGGCTCACCCTGGGCAGTACCATCATCATCGGCGAATACATGGGGGCTAAAAAATATGATCACGTCAAAAGGACCATCGGCACCACACTGACCATTTTTGCCATTGTGGCCATTCTCCTGACCATCCTGATGCTGGCTTTTGAACGGCCGCTTTTGACGGTCCTCGGTACGCCGGAGGAATCCTTTGCCCTTACTATGCAGTATGTTTCCATCTGCGCAATGGGAAATATTTTTATCTGTGGATACAATGCCATCAGCGCTATCCTCCGTGGATACGGCGATTCCACACGTCCCATGATCTTTGTGGCCATCTCCTGCGTGCTGAATATCATTCTGGACTTTGCCTTTGTAAAGGGCCTGGGGATGAATGTGGACGGGACGGCGCTGGCCACTGTTCTGTCGCAGGCAGTGAGCATGATCATCGCCATCGTGTATCTTAAGAAGAATAATTTTATATTTGATTTTAAGCCCGCAAGCTTCAAGCCTGCCGGAGGCATTGCCCGCAAGCTGGCTGCCGTTGGAATCCCCATCTCCTTTCAGGAACTGATGATCCGCATCTCTTTTTTGTATCTCATGACCGTGATGAACCGGTGCGGCGTCTATGCGGCCTCCGTGGTGGGTATCAGCAGCAAATACGATGTATTTGCCATGCTGACCGGGACCTCAGTAGCCAGTGCTCTGGCCGCTATCACCGCGCAGAATCTGGGCGCGGGCACCCTCCGCCGGGCAAGAAGATCTCTGTGGTACGGCCTGGGCTTCGCGCTCTGCGTTTCCTTTTGCTTCTGGATCTGGGCGCAGATCAGTCCGGAATCCATGATCGGCGTTTTTACAACCGACGCCAATGTCATCGCGGCCGGAATGCCCTTTTTCCGCTCCTGCAGCTATGACTATTTTCTGGTGACCATTGTGTTTATTCTGAACGGTTATCTGAACGGCCTGCAAAAAACGGTGTGGACCATGTTCAGCAGTTGTGCGGGAGCGCTCCTGCTGCGTATTCCCATGGTTTATCTCTTTGGAAAATATTTTTCCACGGATCTCGGCCGCCTGGGCATGATCGCGCCTGTCGTCTCAGGGATCATGGCGGCTTATACGCTGGCCTATGTACTATACCTCGGCAGGAAAAAAAAGCGGGATATACCCAAAGCATAACCTCAAAAATGGCAGGCGTCCTTTCATGGTCAGCCACGAAAAAAGAATTCCAAAAAAGCGCATTCCCCCGAATATAAAACGCCCGGTATATGAGAATCTTCTCTCATCCCGGGCGCTTCTTTTTTCATATATTTTACAGTAAATAGACCGGCAGCTCCTCCGTAATGCGGATCGGACGGTTCGCGCCAGGCTTCCCCAGTGATTTCTCAGAAATAAACTTTTTCTGAATCTCCTGGGAATTTGCGGGGGTAACCACAGATGCGTTCACTTTCTTCACCGCTGCCGCCGCCTTCTTCGGCGCTGTTTTCTTTGTTGTTCCTTTCTTCGCCGCTTCTTTTTTTACTGTCTCTTTTTTTACTGTCTCTTTTTTTACTGCTTCCATCTTTGCTGTCTCCTTCTTCGGAGCTGCCTCCGTGTTAACGGCTTCCTTTTTGGTTTCCGTGCTTGCCGCACGCCTTATGCTTTCCTTACCTACCGACACGTTCCATTACCTCCTTAGTTAATTCTATATATTCTTTTGCGCTTCTGCTGCTCTTTTTATACTCTACCACCGGCATACTGTTATCCTGCGCCCACTCAATAGAGCTGTCCACCCGGATGTACGACCGGAAAAGATATATATCCTCCATCTCCTTCAAGGTTTCCAGTGTCTGCTTAAAATAGTTCTTACGGGTATCCACCTTGGTAACCACAATACCCAGGATCTTAAGCTCCGGTGTGATCTGTTTTACCTCGCCGATAAATTCAAACATATTCGCCAGACCGAACATTCCCCACGGGCTCGCCTCCACCGGCACCAGAACATGATCCGACGCACAGAGGATGTTCATCACCCAGCCTCCCAATGTAGGCGGCGCATCAATGAGGATATAATCATAAACACCGGAGGCTTTAATCTTCTCCATGCACTTTTTCAGAATAAACTCCCTCTGCCATTTGGTGAAAAGCTCATACTCTATGGAACTCATCAGCGTGGTGGACGGGATCAGATCCAGATTTTCATAGGGCGTATGCACAATGTAATCCGTAAGATCCTTCTGACTGCCGATGGCATAGTAAAGATTTTCCTCGCCGGCCGCCTTTTCAAGCACCCAATCCTCAGAGAAGAAGGAGAGGGACAGATTCAGCTGCATATCTCCGTCAATGAGCAGGACTTTTTTCCCCGCCCGCGCCATAGCCGCTCCCACATTAGAACAGGTGGTGGACTTGCCGCTGCCGCCCTTGTTATTCGTGAAACATATCGTCTGTGTCTTTTTCATGTAATCCCCCTGTACCTGTGTCGAATTACTTCCCATATTGTCAATTATACGAGCTTTCCCTCCGATTAGCAAGATATATACAGAAAAAAACCGCCAAAGTTACGGCGGTTCTGTTCATTATTCCCGGTCTATATTCCCTCGGGAAATTCCATTCCCTCCGGAAGGGGGTCCCATTCGTTTAACCCGAGATCCTGTTTAAATTTTGCCTGCGCCAGGGTAAGCCGGGGCAGATCCTCCTCCAGATACTCCATCAGTTCCCTGACGCCCTCACGGTTCACATTGTTGACCAGAAAAATCCGCTCGCAGCCGGCGTCGATCATCCACTGCCTGACCATGGGGACATTCGCATAGAGCGAATCGGTCTTCGTGATGATGCCGATGAGAGGCCGGAGAATAAAGGTGCGCAGACACGGGCTGAACAGATTAAAAGGCTCATCCGCCGCCTGGACGATCGCCACCACGTCCGCCTCAAAGGAAAAACACGCAAGTCCCACGCTGAAGCGCTTCGACTCCGCATACTCTCCCGGCGTATCGATGGTGTCATCCTCCGTATTCGTATATTGCGTTTTCACATAATGAAGCTTCTCACCCTTCAGCGCCTGGGTGAGAGACGTTTTTCCGGCTTCGCTTCTACCCATCAAAAAAAGCTTCTTCATCTGTCAATCCACCCTGTTTTTTCAGCTTTTATAAATCTCACAGGTATTAAAATTCAATTCCTCGCGGAAAAATCTCACGACCTCCTCAACCGCAGTCTGTACCTGCGCCAGGCCTCCGGTGATGATCAGGGACCCGCAGAAACGATCCATAAAGCCGATCTGCACGTCCGCGCTTTTCATTGCCACATCTGCGGCCACCACCACCGACTCCCAGGGGGTAAAACGGATCAGGCCGATGGATTCGCCTATGTGATCTTCTCCCTCGTGAACGCCGATATGCAGGCCCAGATTATCATAGATACATGCCTGGGACGGACTTATGACATGCGCCAGACAGACTTCCTTGCCCGGGACTCTCACGCGGGTCATGCGAAGCTTCTTCCCTTTCAGATGCTCATAATCCTCATGGAACAGTTTCTCCAACAGTTCCTCCTTCGTTATCCGCTGCATAACCGCACTTCCTATCTCTTTGTGATCCTGCAGACTACATATCCCAGTGAATCCCGGAAATAATCCACGATCTCAGTCATAGCTGAAACGACATCTGCGATCTCTCCTGTGATGATCAGCGTCCCCGTAAAACGATCCGCAAAGCCCAGATAAACGTTCCCGCTCTTAACCGCAATATCGGAGGCAATCACTGCGGATTCCGGCGGCGTCATATTCATAATTCCAATGGCGGAGGAACCGTAATCCAACTGCGGATTCAACCCGAGCTTCTGATATACGATAGGGGCCGGGCCGCCCATCACATGTGCAAACGTGATCTCTTTACCGGCCACTGTTTCCTGTACGATTCTGATCTGTTCTCCATTTTCATTTGCCATTATCAGTTCCTCACTTTCAGAGATTGCAGGAAATCAGACAAATTTCCCATATCAAAATAAAATGTCCCAAACAAAATGTTCAAGACATTTTCCTGTCCAAACTTTCCTGCTGCATCATCCGGTCAAATACAATCTGATCTTAATATAAATGATACTATCAGAAAATCTCCCTGTCAAGTCGATTTCTCGCTTTTCCGGCCGGCCCCGGCGCAGCGGATATTACATCTGTCCTCACACCAAAACCAGGAAAGGCATCCCTTCGTGGAATGCCTTTCCTGTCCATTTCAAACGTGTGTTAGAGGATTCGAACCCCCGACCTTTTGGTCCGTAGCCAAACGCTCTATCCAGCTGAGCTAAACACACATCCTTTGCGAATCACCTTCGCAACAATGTGTATTTTAACTCATATAAACATGTTTGTCAAGGGAATTTTTAGTTTTTGCTTGACAGAGAATTTTAAAGTTTTTGCACGGGAAAAAGTCTCATGCCTCCAGCAAAAACGCTGTGTAAGCTTTTTTTGCCTCGTAAATATCGGCCTTGCTGGTCACCTCCCAGGGTGCGTGCATACTGAGCACGGCCACGCCGCTGTCAATGACCTCCATGCCATACAAAGCCGCAATATAAGCGATCGTTCCGCCGCCTCCCACATCTACCCTGCCAAGCTCCGCAGTCTGAAAAGCCACGTTATGTTTGTCAAACATCGCCCGGATCCGGGCCACATACTCCGCATTGGCATCATTGGAGCCGGATTTTCCTCTGGCGCCCGTAAATTTATTCAAAACTATGCCCCGCCCCAGATACGCGGAATTCTTTTTCTCAAAATATTCCCCGAACGCCGGGTCAAAGCCCGCGCTCACATCCGAGGAGAGCATGCTGGAGCCCCGCAGGGTACGCTTAAGGGCCAGCTCGGAATAGCAGCCCATAGCCTCCAAAAGCTCCGCGACACTGTTTTCAAAAAATCTGGACTGCATTCCCGTAGCGCCCACACTGCCGATCTCCTCTTTATCCACCAGCAGACAGCAGGCTGTCCGCTCTGCGGATTCCAGCTCAAGCATTGCCACAAGGGAAGTATACGCGCAAACCCGGTCATCCTGTCCGTATCCCACGATCATACTTCGGTCCAGACCGCATTCCCGCGCCCTCCCGGCGGGAACCACTTCCAGCTCCGCAGAGAGGAAATCCTCCTCTTCCACGTTGTATTTTTCATTCAATATCCGGAGAATGTTCTCCTTCACCGCCTCTTTTTTCTTTTCGTCGCCGGATTCCGCCAGGGGTCTGCTGCCGATGAGAATATCCAGCTTTTCACCTTCAATAAACTCCGACGCCTTTGCCTGCAGCTGCTTGCCTGAGAGGTGAATGAGAAGATCTGTAATATATACCACAGGGTCATTTTCATCCTCTCCGATGATCACATCCACTATGCTGCCGTCCTTTTTCGCGATCACTCCGTGGATGGCCAGCGGCATGGTAAGCCACTGGTATTTTTTTACGCCGCCGTAATAATGGGTGTCCAGATAAACCAGGTCCGTATCCTCATAAAGAGGGTTCTGCTTGATATCGAGCCTGGGAGAATCAATGTGAGCGCACAGAATGCTCATCCCTTTCTGAATCTCCTCCGTGCCGATGTGGTAAAGGGCAACGATCTTCTTCATACCTGCCGCATATACCTTGTCTCCCGGCTTCACGGCTTCCCCCCGGGCGAGCTTTTCATCCAGAGAAACATATCCGGCAGCTTCTGCCTCCCTGATGATCTCTGTCACACACTCTCTTTCTGTCTTTCCCACATCCAGGAAACGGCGGTACCCTGCGGCCGCCCGTTCCAGCTCCTTTTCTTCTGCTTCTGTATAAGAAAGCCAGGCATTTCTTCTTTCCATGATTTTTTCTTCCTTTCTGCGGCAGACGTTTCCCGGCTGCCATTTTCCAGTACGACGAAAAAAATTTTCCGGCTATATCTTCGTCGTACCGGTATCTTTTTTTATAAATAAATATATTATGTGATGTTGAGCTCAAAAGACAGCCCCTTTAATACCGGATTCAAAAATCCTCCTGCGAGCAAGCTTGCATCGGATTTTCGGCTTTTGGGCCCTGGTATCATCACATCCGAGAGATATTATAGCGCAATCACCTTTATAATAACAGACGAATTCTGCAAATTTTTAAAAAAAATAAAGAAAAATTTAAGAAAGGGGCAGCTCTTCTCTTTTTCTTTAAAATATGTGATAATATAATGGTTTAAAACATTTTTTATCACTTCATTAAAGGAGGTTTTCATTTATGCAGCAGGCGACACAGCTTAAAGAGCTGCTTCATTCTATTAACCGGAAAAGCTATCCAGCCTATAAGGCTTTAAAGGGCATTTATCAGTTTGAGCATTATCAGCTTTCCATTGATCATGTCCAGGGAGATCCCTTTGCTTCCCCCTCCCACATCAGTGTCAGGGTCGCACACAGGGACGCTGGTTTTCCGCCGGAATATTATAAGGACAAGATCACCCGTGTCACGCTGAGCGATTATCTGACCCGCCAGTTTGAACAGCAGATAAACCGCTATACCTTCCGGGCAAAGGGCTCCGGCAAAAGCGGCCTCATCTCCGTCACCCGCTGCGGTCAGGAGGTTTTTGAGCGCACCGCATGTGAGATCACGGAAAAGGGCATTACCGCCCGGTTTTTCATCGGTTTTCCCGCCAACGGGAGAACCATTAATTCTGTAGAACTGGAAAAAATATTGTTTGAATTCCTGCCCCTCTGTGTGCAGAAGGCCTTCTTTTTCCGCAATCAAAATGCCGGGGCTCTGCGCCAGACCATCTTTCTGGCCGAGGATCAGTCCTATATCCGACAACAGCTGAAAGTCCGTTCTCTGGCGGCTTTTGTGGCGGATGGGGCGATTCTCCCCAGGGAAAGCGGTGTTTCCTCTAAACCCATGAAGAACTCCATCCCCTTTTCTTCGCCGGAGACCCTTAGGGTTCCCATGGAACTTCCCCACGGCGGAACGATCACGGGCATGGGGATCCCCTGCGGCATCACTCTTATCGCAGGCGGCGGCTATCACGGGAAATCCACCCTGTTGAATGCCCTTGAACTGGGCGTGTATAATCATATCGCGGGAGACGGACGGGAATATGTGATCACCGACGATTCAGCTCTGAAGCTCCGCTCTGAAGACGGGCGCTTTGTGAAGGACGTGGATATTTCTCTCTTCATCAATGATCTTCCTAATAAAAAGGACACCCGCTGTTTTTCCACGGAGGACGCCAGCGGCAGCACTTCTCAGGCTGCAGGGATCATCGAGGGCATGGAAGCCCGCACGAAGGCTCTTCTTTTAGATGAGGACACCTCTGCTACGAATTTTATGGTGCGGGACGCTTTTATGCAGAAGGTCATCTGCCGGGAAAAGGAGCCCATTACGCCATTTTTGGAGAGGGCCAGGGACCTGTACGAACACGCCGGGATCTCCACCATCCTTGTTGCCGGAAGCTCCGGCGCTTTTTTCCATATCGCCGATACCATCATTCAGATGGATAATTACCGCCCTGTGGACATTACCGGGTATACGAAGGGATTATGCCGCGAGTATCCTCTCTCCGATTTTCAGCCTCCTGCTTTTCAGCTTCCCTCCAGTCATCGTCCCATGACAAAGGCGGCAGATCCAAAGGGCAGAGGCGGTCATGACGGGCCTGAGAGGGTGAAGGTGAAGGTCCACAGCAGAGATGGCTTTCTCATTGGAAAACAGGATGTAGATCTGCGGTATATTGATCAGCTGGTGGATGCGGAGCAGACGGCCGCTCTGGGACTTCTTCTGAAATATGCTGTGGAGCATTTGATCGATGGAAAACGAACCGTTTCCGATATCGTTACCTGGCTGGACGCACAGCTTCGCCAAAAGGGGCTGGCCTTTTTCGCAGATGGTTCTTATATCCCCTGTGGCTATGCCCTGCCGCGTATACAGGAAATCTATTCCTGCTTTAACCGTTACCGAAGACCCTGATGGGCGCTTTTCCAAAATAAAGCTCCCAAATCCCGCCGCCCCGCCCGGGCCGCTCCACAAGAGAATGAAAGCTATAAACAAAGAGGGCCCAGCTTTTTCATAAACAAGACGTCGGCAGATTTTCGTAAGCTTTGCGAGCATAGTGATCGCTGCCTGGGCGGGGCGGCGGGACGGGGAGGTTATTATGAAAAGCTTTTGGCACGACAAAAC
>CAZGTY010000056.1:11740-13086 GCA_964528895.1 uncultured Blautia sp.
GGGCGGGGCGGCGGGACGGGGAGGTTATTATGAAAAGCTTTTGGCACGACAAAACCGCTGCTTCCCGGCGATCTTGCCAGGTGAACAGCGGTCATGTTGTCTCTTTTTATTTTTTAGGGAAAGGAAAGAGTTACCGTAATTGTCTCGGCAATGTACAATTACGTATCTTAAAAACTGGATTTATTTTTAAGATGAATTTATCATACAACATAAATGTGAGGGAATTTTGTCCAAATTCTAATAAAATTATAAAATTCATAAAAAACTTATAATTATTCCTCCATCAAAAGCAGATAATCCTCTTTCATAAAACGATGATAGATCAGGCTCCCCATCTCCGCTTTCATACAATAATAATACTCATCCACATCTCCCTTCGGAAAATAGAGCGCATAATCAAAATCCGTACCCTCCGGCATCTTTTCACACACATAATCCGGGCTGTACTTTCCAAAGATCTCACGCACCTCCTCCAGGCTTCCCATATGATGGCTCTGAAAATAACCGATCAGTTCCTTAAGAAAAGCGGGGGCCTCCACGTGCTCATGCACATACTCCACGCCTTGCGAGGGCACTCCCACCTCCAGACGTTCCTCATGAATGGAAAAATTCAGCTTCCCAAGGGGACTTTCCGAAAGCTCCCTGCAGCCCGCCAGCTTATCGCGCATCTCTTCTGCGGTATCTTCTTCAATTCCCAGGATTTCATTTAAAGAAGACACCGGATAATACAGGCGCACCACTTCCTGGACATAGCCCAGCTTAATCTGCAGTTCCACAATTTGATCCTCAATATTTTTCAACAATCTCTCATATCTCATAACGGCATTTCTCCTCCTGCTCCGTCGAACTAACCATTGTCTAAAGCCAATGGGCTTCCTGTTTCATAGGCCTCGTAACCCACTATCTCCACAGGCGTTAATTCGGGCAATCCCTGCCCTATATATGCTTTTTTTATGCTGTCTGCCGTAAACCTTCCGCTAAAATATTCTTTGCCGCATTAATATCCCTGTCGTGCTTCGTTTCACATACAGGGCACATCCATTCTCTCATTGACAAATCTTTTGTATCCGTATCCGTAAAAAACAGTTGCAAGAAAAGGCAAGAGGAGCCTCACGCTCCTTATTCTTTTCTTCCATATACTCGAACATATCCACAATATCGCCTCATTTATACCTGTGAGAGCTTTGCTCGGAAAGAAATTGTCCTCGGTGTTGGGATCGAATCAAATTGTACGATATACGCACCTTTCTCCCTGTCAATGTCCAAAATACTGCCCTCGCCAAGATATTCGTGCCGGACACGGGCGCCGATTGGGAGCAGTGTGCTCTCCAGATTTTCCGGCATAT
>CAZGTY010000057.1:0-13009 GCA_964528895.1 uncultured Blautia sp.
AGGCGCGGGCCTGAAAAAAGCTCCTGCGAGGAACTCACAGGAGCTGAATAATAATAATCCTATGTTTCCTACGCTGGCATTACCCAGATCAGGTTAGAGGGTCCGATACGAATACGGTATCAATCTCAGCCGGGCTTCCCCAGCACCCCTGTTTTTCTTGCTTTCTTTAGTTTACCATGAAAAAAGGAAATGTCAAGACAATAATAGCCTTCATCGAAAAACAGCTTTGAAATAAGCCTGCAGCTGTTCCACATACTCATTGATAATGCCGGTGGTCTTTCCGGAATAGATCGTCTCCTTTGCCAGAGGGATGTTATCCGTGATAATATTATCCACACTCAGCTCCATCATCCTCTGAACATTCTTTTCTGTATTCACCGTCCAGGCATACAGTTCCTTACCTTCCTCATGGACACGCCGCACCAGATTCTTGGTGATGCTTGAGGATTCAATGCTGAAGTGATCCGCTGCTGACAATGCCGCGATATTTCCATAGGCAAGCCCCATCACATAAACGGTCTTTATATCCTCCCGGTACTCCTTCACGTGTTCCAGAACAGAGTACATCTGTGACGTAATAACACAGTCCCTTTCAAATCCCGCCTCCGTGATGATATCCACAACGCCTTTTTCGAAATCTGTCTCATATCCCGTAGGCTTCAGCTCAATATTCAGCCGCACATTATTCTGCTTTGCGAATTCTACCACCTCAGAAAGCGTGGGAATCCTTTCTCCGCGAAACTCCTCCCCGAACATCACCCCCGCATCCATCTCCTGCACTTCGTCGTATGTGACCTCCCAGGTGTTTTTATTTACTCCGGTGGTGCGCTTAAAATTCCGATCATGAATCACAATGATCGTCCCGTCCTTTATCTGCTGCACATCCAGCTCGATCCAGTCCGCGCCCAGCTCCGCTGCCGCCGCAAACGCGCTCATGGTATTTTCCGGATATGCTGCCGACGCGCCTCTGTGCGCAGTTACTTCCGTAGTCTTGGTATACTCAATATTGGGATTATATCTTCCCCTGTAAATTCCATAAATAAAAACCGCGCCGGAAATCATAGCGATAAAAACTACTGCAAGAAAAACCTTTCGAAGGCAGATATTTTCCTTCGCCTCCAGGCCGATTCGTTCCTCCCGGAAAGGCAAATCCGCCTCATTCCGTTTCTGTCTGTGCGTATAAAACAGAACGCTGATACCCGCATAACAGGCAGGTGTGGACAGAGCCATAAAAATCAGGGACATAGACACTGTGACCAGCCATACGATGGAGTATAATATGCTGTTTACAGACATCATCTTTTCCAGGACCCGGTCTATTACTACCGCCAAAAACAATCCAGCTACCATACTCAGCACATATAAAAAACAGATGACCACCTGCACCAATGCCAACACGGCCATATCCTTTATATGCTCTCCCTTCCCCAGCTCACGGCTTCTCCTTCTGGCATCTTTAAAGGAAACGCCCTCCAAAACAAAGTAGTGCAGAGAATAGATCCATCTCAACAGCAAAGCGCCCAGAAATATGACCAAAATGCCAAAAAGAACCAGAAGCGGCCGGTTTTTTCTGATGAAGCTAATAATAAAGGATGGGATTTTGATCGTCGTAACAAGGCTGGACGCCATACCCACGTTGAGAAAAGGGATCAAAAACAGCAGCATAAATGCCAGTGCAGCGTTGCGGACATGAAAGACAGAAGCGCATTTTTCCAGCGACATCCTGACCGAATCGACCAACCTTATTTTTTTCTTATGGTAGGAATAATCCAGAATAACAATAATCGTTGTCACATCTACCATTTCATAGGCCGTCATCAATAAAAGAAGCGCCAAAATCGCAGTCAGCGTCACCGGATGAACCGCAAAAGACCATACATTTTCCAGTGTGAGATAGGAGTAGCCCGATATTTTCATGATCAGATCAAACGCGCTGAGAAACAAGGGCGCAAATATAAGGAGCGTCAGCAGCTTGAAAATAATCTCAAAGCCCGCCAATACTCCTATGTTAAAGAAAAGAATATCCTTCACCTGTTTTACCCGACTCATTTCTGTGCTCCTTATCTCCCGTATTTTCCCTCCCTGAAAGTACACCGCGTCCCGGAGAGATCCGTCTCCGGAGGCTTTAAGACATATCTATGCAGAAACAAAAGAAATATATACGTAATGATATCTGTCGATATTATATCATTTTTTTACGCAGACGCAAGGGCTTAATGGGCGCTTTTTGCCTGGCAGGATTTAATCGGTACTTTTCATCACCAAAATTTCAGTCTGGAAAAGGGGTTTTTAAAGCTGCGGCCGTCCCCGCCAGGCAACAGCCAAGCGCCTGATAAAATTCTATCAGACAGGGCTGTAAGGGGCGCTGCTTTTCCGTAACCAGGAGAAGGAGCAGCGCCTCTTTTTGCCTCTGCCACCAGTCCGCCCAATATGCCAGATCCGACCATTTGGTCGGTGACAGATCCGCCGGAAGCTGTATTCGTGAGAGAAGCCATAAAAGAAACAGGCTGCCGCATATCACCACGCCTACTCCCGCAATAATACCAAATGTATTGTTTCTGCAAACATAAGCGCCGCCCGCACAGTGCGCCAAAATTCTCAGTCCCGCTATAAGCGGGATCAAAAGACAACAGAAGCGGGAAAGAGCAGCCAGCATATTCATAGGGACAAATTGCCCGCTCAGCCCATTCCGGGTCATAAAATCCTGCTGTACGCTTTCATAGGAATCATTTCCTTTCATATCCACAGTCAGCAGGGAAAAGGACTTTTCGCTGTCGGACCGCCCTTCACAGATCACCGTATCGTCCACATCATACAGAATTCCACGAATGATCCATTCCTTTCCATCCACTTCCAATGATAGTCCTTCTATCCGGTCGCTGCCAAAAAGCGCCATGGCCGTATTCTCATCCACAAGACAGCTTCCAGCCTGCTCTTCATCCAGCCACGCGCTTCCCCGGAGCAGCAGATCCGTCCGTCCCCGCACAGTCACCACGGATACACTGTGCTGCCGCCCCAGCCTTTCATTTACCGCGGACACATTGTTTTCCTGATACCATGCCGCAAAGTCGCAGGGGCTGTCCTGCGCCGCCTCCTGCTTCTCCATATCGGACACCTGCCGCGCGGTAAGCGGAGATCCCAGAATGATAATTGCAGAGTCTTCGCATTTTCGCAGCAAGGCGGCCTTATTTACAGCCAGCATATAAAAAAACAGGGCCACGCCCAGTCCGGCCACAGCCGCCGCCCATCTCAGATATTTCTTCATTTTATTCCTCCGCCAGGCGCACCCGGCTCCCCGATGATAAAGCCTTGTCCGAGCTTTCAATTATCCTTTGATCCGACGATACCGCGCCTGTTTCCAGCGCAGCCAGCGTTTCATTTTTATCCAGCACAGTCACGTCCACACGCCTTACGGTCAGCTCCTTTCCCAGAACGGATTCCGTTTCCTCCAGAACATATACAAAATTTTTCCCGTTTTCTTCATAAAGCGCCTGAATGGGGATGCAGCAGTCAAAGAGCTCTGAGCTTCGGGTTACCTCCAGCACAGCGGCCATCCCCGCCTCCAGGGAATCTTCCGGAAGCTGTACGGTCACATCCAGAAGCTCCTTATTTTCTTCATTTACCTGAACGGAATCCACAGTCAGATCTTTCCATTTCTTTTCCTTTCCGTCCTGGCTCACTGTGGCGGAATCACCTATGGCCACGTATTTTTCCTGATCAGCCGACACCTGAACCACCAGCTTGTTTCCGGAGGAAATATCGGACATGAGGATCGCTGTTCCGTCCGGTGTTTTTTCTCCGGTCAGAATATTGACCTTTGTGATCATTCCGTCAACAGGCGCCGTGATCTTACCTTCCGCCTCCAAAAGCTTATTCAGCTTGTCCAGCTTCATCTGAGCCTGTTCTTCGGAAATGGCGTCGATCTCGGCCGTGCTGTCCGCAGCGTCTGGAAGAGATGCGTCCTCCACGGATCTTTCCGCGGTCCGCACGCTCTGCTCCGCGGCAGCCACAGCATCCTCATAGGCCTGCCTTTTTGTCTGCACCTCTTCCTGAAGCTGCTCTCTTTTTTCTTCCAGCTCTTCCTGAGCCGCAATGGCCGATGCGTCCGGTTCCGCCCCAAAAATATCAACGCCGCCGGATGAGGCTTCATCCGGGATCTGAACCACATCCCCCGCGTCCTCTCCGGTTTCGCCCGTTTCTCCTTCAGGAGAATTCTTATCCGTGTCCGTGACTGCTTCATTCAGGGAATCCGCAGCCCCAAAATCCTGATTTTCATTTGTGGACTGTTCTGCCTGAATATCCGCAATAGAGAGGGAATTCAGTTCCTCCTCGGCGTCCTTCCACTCCTGCCATGCCCTGTTCACTGCCGCGTCCGCCTGACCGACCGCCGCATTATAGTCCTGCACCGCCCGGCTTTTATCCAGCGCTTCCTTCTGGGCATTCACATCCCTGCTGCTGGCTTTATCCTGCGAAAGAAGCTCTTCTTTTTTCATTTCCTGTTCCTGCTCCAGGATCTGCTCCTTCAGCTCGTCCAGGTCGATCTCAAAAAGGAGCTCCCCCGCCGTCACCTTCTGTCCTGCCTCAGCGTAAATAGTCTTTACGATCTGGTCCGGCAGGGTAGAAACAGCCAATTCGCGGTTCTGGGTAACCTTTCCGGCGCCTGTGACCTTATGCGCAATTTTACTCTGCTGCGGCCTTGTGGTAGTGACCTTTGCGATGCTTATGCCATCCGCTGCTCTGGACACCACCGTAAACAGCAGCATCACCACCAGAAAGGCTGCAAACATCCCTGATAATCTCCGCTTCATGATACCTCCTTATTTCACCATCTTCGCCATCTCCTCCTACTCTTTCACCGCCGCCGCTGCGATCCCCTGCTCCAGATACCCCTGCCCCAGCAGGAACACAAGCACTGCCGGGACCAGAGTCACCACAGAAGAAGTAAAAGCGATCCCCGCCATATCAAGCCCGATATTCGGCAGAAAAAGAGACAGGGGCCAGAGCGCCTTATTTTTTAAAAAGGTAAGAGGCTGCTCAATAAGATTCCAGTACTCCAGAAAATCCAGAACCAGGGCGGATACGATTCCCCCTGAGCCCAGAGGAAGACCGATCCGCAAAAAGATCTGGAGCGAATTTGCCCCGTCCAGCTTCGCCGACTCCAGAACCGCCTCGGGAACAGACCGGAAAAAACGGTACATAATGAACACCGGAAAGGTAGAAAACACCGCCGGCAGGATCACCCCCGGATGACTGTCCAGCAAATGAAACCTGTCAAGAACCAGATAATCTGACAGCATACGCACCTGAAAGGGCATCATCATCAGGATAATATAAACCAGATAAAAAAATCTCTTAAAAGGAAAACGGAATCTGGAAAGGCCCCACGCCGCCGGAACCCCCACCGCCAGCTGTCCCAGAAGTATGGCCGTCACCAGCTTTACCGAGTTCCAGAACATTACAAAAAAACCTGGCGAATCCAACAAAAGCTCCAGATAATTCTGCAGGGTGGGATATTCCGGAATGAGCCGCCAGACCACAAAGCCATCCGCCCCTGACATCACCGGGCCCAGACAGTCCTTCAGCTCGCCGCTGTCCATAAAGGCTCCCGTAAGAAGAAAGAGCACCGGATAACAGCACACCAGAGCGGCCAGCCCCAAAGGAATAAGCGTCCATTTTTTGCTCATGGCTTACCCCTCCTCCTTTTCCCATGCCTTTGCCAGAAGAAGCACCAGTATCAGTATCACCCCCGCATTAATCACGGCGCCCGCCGCCATTTTATCCAGGGACAGCTCCCGAAACCAGTTATTAAACAAATGCTGCATCAGATAAATGCTCTGATGAGGATAATCCCCCGCCACCAGGTAGGCCTCGCGGAATACCTTAAAGGAATTCAAAAAGGACAGTACTGCAATCATGTACAGAGACGGAAGCAGATTCGGCAGCGTAATACTGAGAAAGCACCGCCATTCCCCGGCCCCGTCCATCTGCGCCGCCTCGTAGATATCATTGGAAATACCTGCCAGGCCAGCCAGCCAGAGGATCACGTCATAGCCCAGATTCTTCCACAGATAGCTGAACACCAGCACGCCGAAGGCATACTCCGAATTCATCCAGTCCACAGCCTCCACACCGGCAAGCGCCAGAACTCCGTTTAATATCCCGCTCTTTGCAAACAAAAGCTTCCAAAGAAGCGCTGCTGAGGCTGCCGGGATCGCCATTGGCATCAAATACATACTTTTTAGCATGCTCCCGATTTTTTTCTGCCGCTGCAGCAGAACCGCCACAGCCAGGGAGCAGATGATCAGAAGCGGCATACACACCGCCGTAAAGCGGACCGTATTCCACGCTGCGATACGAAAGGCCTCATTGGCAAAAACCGTCCGGAAATTCCGAAGCCCCACAAACCTTGTCCCCATGGCGTCCGTGAAGGATCTCTTCACCACATCCAGAAAGGGGATCAGAATAAAAATACTTACGCCGGTAAAGCTGGGAAGGAGGAAAAAAAGCCCTTCCCACTGCCAGCGGCGTTTCTTTGCCTGTTTTTTTACCTTTCCCCGTTTATGCCTTCCCGCCATATTATTCCGCCAGATACAGGCTCATCTTCTGCTGGATTTCACTCACGGCGTCCTCCACGGAAATCTCCCCGCTCACGCAGCGCCCCGCTATATCCTGTATCAGGTCCTCGATCACCGCATCCGTAAGCGAGGGTGTATCCAGACTCTCCACCAGGGAAAGAAAATCCTCCTGCTCCTCCCCCGAGGGGTTTACAACATCAAAAGAGACATCTTCTATTGTACCGTCTTCATCTGTAACCGACCATCCGAGAGTTCCGAAGCCCAGCTCATCATTGCTGGTCAGGCCCTTCCTGAAAGACTCTTTATTTACTGGAAAGCCGCCTCCCATGCTGGTGTCCTGAGCATCCTGGGAAAGAAGGAATTTTAAGAATTCCCCCGCTCCTTCCTTCTCCCTGCATCTGCTGGAGATCCCGGCGATCGTAGACGGTATAAATACATTCTTGCCGGAGAAGGGCGACAGCTTATAATCCATATTTTCGGTTTTATTTATGGCCAGAATCTCTGCCAGAGCCATTCCGTCCCCCAGATTGCAGAAATCCAGCATTGCAGAGTGGGTAAGAAAGCCATAGGTTTCTGTCAGAGACGTATAATCATACCCTCCAGAATCTCCTGCTGTCATAACGGAACGATAAGTGATCTCATTGTCCGGAAACTCATTTAAGTCAAAGACCTCCTTCATAACGGTCAGCAGCTCTGTTAACGCCTCCTCCCTGAGGCTGCCGTCCGTCCCCATAAGCGCGGCGGAATCTGCTCCGTAGAATTCCTTTATCATCCAGTAGATATTGGTTGTACTTAAGATCATCTCAATATCGCCGTTTTCTTCCCTCAGCGCGGCCGCTGTCTCAGCCAGGGAGGCCAGGTCGTTAATGGAGTCCATATACTCTTTGGGACCCTGAATGACGGGAACCTTGAAACGGCTCGGAACAGCATACACCGCCCCGTCCCGCTTATAGATACCGGTAATATTTTCAAACATTTCATTTTCCGATTCCACAGCCTCCACCTGGGAACTGATATCCTCCAGAATTCCCTTTTCCATATAGGATTCCATCGGCATACCGTCCAGAATAAGGACGTCCGGGCCGCTGCCCGCCATAATCTCTGTATTCAGGGTTCGCAGGGCATCCGATGCAGTCACCGCATCGCTACCGGTCATGCCAATCTCCAGGTTTACATAATAGTCCGGATTCTGGTTCTGGAACATGGAGATCGCCTGCTGCACATCCTCATTTTCCTGAAGGGAATACACCCTGATCTCCGTATCCGGCGTAGTGGGTACGTCCGCATCATATACATAGTGAAGCAGCCGCATTCCTTCATCATCATAACAAAATACCAGAAAGGAGCCGTCCTCCAGCGCCTGCAGACTCATAAGGCTTATGCTGGGCTTTGCCAGAGAATTCAGATTGCCGTCTGCGATCTGTTCTACAAGGGAGCCGCCCTTCATGTAGCGGAAAATACCCTCCGTATTGCAGAAAAAAAGCTCTCCTTCCTGAAATCCCTCGCTGAACAGGATGGGATACGTATAAAAATTGTACTCGACAAAGTTTTCTTCTCTGGATTCCAGAGTGTTTTTCAGCGCCTCATCCAGGCTTGCTTCCTCTCCTGATTCATAATCCAGGACCCGCACGCTGTCGTCCGCAAAAATATAAATATCGTTTCCTGCTTTTTTAAAAGATGCAACAGGCTTTTCCTCTTCATTGTACACCCGAAGCTTTTCCCCTGTTTCCGTATCGAGCAGAAAGATCTGATTGCTTCCCACTGCAGTGAACAGGATCTTTCCCTCCTCACCGTAGACAGGATCCTGCATATACAGCGCGTCAAACAGCCCCATATCCAGATCCGGAGTAATTAAATGAAACTCTCCATCCGGAGAAATTTCTCCGCAGCCCATGGATGAAACTCCGTCTTCATCCGTTTCTCCTACACTGAGATTACAGAAAACAGCCCCTTCTCCCGATATGGCGGCCACGTTTATATAGCTCTCTCTGTATTCCTCCGGAAGCTCGCAGAGAAGCTCCCATTCCGCCCCGTCATTTGAAGAATCGTAAACCGACGGGCCCTCCGCAGTATCCACCATCACACGCAGACGTCCGTCCGAAAGCTTTCTCCCTGCGTGAAGCATCTGCGTTCCCTCCGGGAGGGGAATCTCCGTTTCCATGTATCTGCCCATAGCAGAATCGCTTTCTGTGTCCGCTTCCATATCCACAGTATCCGCGTTTTCTTTGCCCGCATCCTCCCCCGCGTCTGATACGGCTATACTGTTATCTTCCCCCTTGTCCGCGCACCCGGCAAAGGAGCCGCACATCATGGCCGCTGCCAGAAACGCCGCAATTTTTCCTGTCAGTCTTCGTTTCATAAAAAACATTCCTCCCGCTTTTGTCAAAAATCAATTCTCGGATGATACAACCATATCAAAGCTTTCTCTAATAATTCTCTAAAAACGCGAAAAAATTATTTAAAAAATCTTAAGAAATTCTTATCCGGCACATTTAGAGTTTTTTTAGAGATTACTATGATATAATAGATTTTGCAATAAATGATATGGTAGACAGAAGGGATTTAAAATGCGTATTTTAATGATAGAGGATGATAAAAACCTCTGCACATCCGTAAAGTATCAGCTGGAAAAGGAAGGCTTCTCCGTAGATGTGTGCCATGACGGCGAGGAGGGGCTGGCGCTTATCCTGGAGCAGGCCCACAGCCTTATACTTCTGGACAGGATGCTTCCCTCCATGGACGGATTGACCGTACTGGCAAAGACCAGATCCCGGAGCATCCGAACGCCCATTATTCTGGTCACTGCCCTTGGCGATCTCTCAGACCGTGTTTCCGGACTGGATACGGGAGCAGATGATTATATCGTAAAGCCCTTTGCCTTCGAGGAGCTGATGGCGCGGATACGCTGCCTTTTGAGGCGTCCGGTCTCCTACGCCAGTGAAAATCTCGCTGTTTTCGGGGACCTCATCTACGACAGCGCCCAAAAAACTCTCACGAACGCCGCCCTCTCCTGCACCCTTTCACGCAGAGAGGGAGACCTGATGGAATTGTTTCTTCGCAATCCCGGCCAGACCCTGCCCAGGCTTTTGATCCTGTCCAGAGTCTGGGGCCCTGACGCGGAGGTAGAGGACGGAAATCTGGATAATTACATTTATTTTCTGCGCCGCCGTTTAAAAACGGTGCAGAGCACACTGTCGATCAGGGCAGTCCGGGGCGTAGGCTACCGGCTGGAGGACACAAATGCTAAATAAAGTAAAAAATAGACTGATATTTTTCAGCGCACTCACCATCGGAGTAATTCTTCTTGTGATGACGTGCTTTTGTCTGTTAATATCGGAACGGAGTATACGGAGCAAAAACTACGCGGACTTTCAGCGAAATGCGGAAAGTCTGATCTCATATCTGGAAAGCCAGTCCATAGTCACAGACTCCTGGCTCTCGGAAATGGAATATAATTATCACATGATTATCAGTATCCTGGACGGCGAAAATCCCCTTTTTTACGGGACTTTCCACAACGGCGATTATGAATCCCTGCTTCAAAAGGCCCGCAGTATTGCCAGGGATCAATACGGGATAAATCCGGAATTCTATCGAAGCAGCTCCCGCATGAACTTCGAGACCTTTCAGATGGCCGGTGTTGGAAAGGACGAATATTTCGCTGCCGCAGCGCTGGTTCCCCGAAACTCCGGCTATCTGGATGCAATCCTGCTTTCCCCGCAGTTTCTGACCGGGGATCAGATTCTCTACCATAGGCTGCTCTTCGGCTCCGGCGCACTGATCTCCTGGCTGATCCTCTCCATCCTGGCGGGCTGTTTTATCGACCGTATGTTAAAGCCTGTCGGAGAAAATAATCGCCGACAGACCTATTTTATCGCTTCTGCCTCTCATGAGCTCCGCTCACCTCTTACCGTTATGATGTCCAGTCTCTCTGCCGCCCGCATCGCACCCAAAGATCAGCAGGAACGATTTTTTCATATAATGGAAACCGAGGGAAGCCGCATGGCCAGGCTGATTCAGGACATGCTGATCCTGGCAGGCTCCGACAGCCACTCCTGGACGATCCAGCCCAATGGGGCCGAGCTGGACACTCTTCTTTTGGAGGTCTATGATAAATACCAGCTTATCGCGGCGCAGAAAAAGATGCCGCTCACCCTGAAGCTGCCGGATACGGAGGCGCCTCTTCCCCTCTGCAATTGCGATAAGGAACGGATCTCTCAGGTTCTCTGTATCCTGATTGAAAATGCCTTTGCCTACGGAATGGGGGAGACTTTGGATCTGACCCTGATCCTTCGCTCCAAATACCACGAAATTCATGTAACCGACCACGGACCGGGTATCCCGGATGAAGAAAAAGCCAGGATCTTTGAACGGTTTTATCGAAGCGACAGCTCTCACCATGACCGCAGTCACTTTGGCCTGGGCCTGTGCATCGCCCACGAGATCATGGTCATGCATAAAGGCTCTTTGACTGTCGCCGATACGCCGGGCGGAGGCGCCACCTTTGTCATAAGGCTTCCCCTCGCTGTAAAATAGATTTTCTTTTTGTTTGCAGCATCATCTCTGCCCCGGCCTGGCGCCAATCCTGCGGGCGATCATTACCTCCCGGAGGGAGGACGTAAAAGAAAAGGGAAAGCTGCCGGAGGGGTGTGATCCCTCCGGCAGCTTTCCCTTTTTCACGCTTCCATAGTTCTGTTTAATCCAGATACTTACCCACAGGAGACGTATTATACTGCTTGACGATCTCTATGACAATAGAGCCATCCTCCTGTTTTTCTTCTGAAAGAATTTTATATTTTGTTTTGTTTCTTTCAAGGCCTGCCTTATACTTTTTGACCTCTTCCTCCACTACCTTGACGGCATAATCATGCCCGAAATCTTCTTTCAGCATAAAATGCAGAGTCTGCGTGATACAAGCTGCTTTAACCCGTTTCATGATATTTACCTCTTTTCCTGTATTATTATAGTTTTCCGGTAAAAGGACAAAGCGAAGGCCCTGCCGCGCTTTGCGTGCCGGACGCATATTGCCCCAGGCAACAATCTGTAGTCACATCCTGCACAGAGCCCCTGCTTTTTATTGTACAGGAACATTATTGCGTAATTTCCTATACAATAAAAGCCACTTCACATTCGGCGAATCCCGGTGTGAAATGGCTTATTCGACACAAAATTACCAGAAATATTTTATGTATGTATTATATCAAAAACGCGTAACTTTTGTAAGTTTTTTTTCCAGAAAAAGCCTACAAACTCAGGCTATTACCCCCCCTTCAGCCCGATCACCTGTTTTCTTTCATCAGGGCAAGACGAGCCGTCAATATATACGAATATCCGACGGTATGGACCATCCTGTAGAGAGGAAGACCTGATGGAATTTTACTTTGTCCCTTCAGCAGCCGTATGTCTGTTCAAAAAATCCAGCGTCTTCGCCTCCGCCACCTGGCGCAGGTCTTCATGCACGCCGTCAAAGCTATGTACCGCATGTTCTCCTGCCAGCAACAAAAGCTCGGAATTTGAATTACTGTATATCTCCGTAAATGCATTTACAGATGCAGTATAAGGAACCGTTTTATCATTTAAGCCATGAATCAAAAGTGCATCCCCTGTATAGCCGGAAGCCTTTTCGATGCTCTCCTCGTCCTCCACTGCTCCATACAGTAAAACGATCCCGGCCACATCTTCATTATGCTCCGGCGCTGCCAGCGCCACGTCGCGCCCGCCTCTACTGCCTCCAAGCAGATAAATATTCTCCTGATCACAGAACGCCTGTTCCTTCACAAACTCAACCACCGCATTTATATCGCTTACCTGGGTTTCATCCGTGGACTCCTCATAATCCAGATCGCTCAGGCAATTCGGCGCTTTTGTACCGCCGCAGAAATCAAAACAATAGCTTATATATCCTTCTTTTGCAAAATATTCCAGCCATCCCGGATTCTTAAAGCTCTTGTGGGAGCCCATATTCTGATGGCAGAAAATGATCACCGGGTAGGATTCCCCTTCTTCATAATCCTCCGGGAAGCAGAATTCACCATAAATATTGCGGTTTTCATTTTCTTCTCTGTCCCTGCACCAGCTTACTACATAATAGCAGCCATCTCCTTCTTCCACATAGCCTTCCTCAATCTCCGGCGCCGCTTCAGCTTCCTCCGCCATCACCGGAGCTGTTTGCATACACATAACAAGTATGGCACAAATTATTCCAAATATCTTTTTCTTCATAGCTTACTGACCTCCTGTTCTCGCTTGTTATAAATTTTGTTTACCAGCCATTTTCTTTACAATGACCAATCTGCATGTCCGATGAAAATTCTTATTATTTCACTGGTACGATACCCGGGCTGTACGTCCGGAAAAGCCCCCGCTGAGTTTTCATCTGTTCCTGTCTGATCCTGCCTCTGCGCTTTAATCTAAGTTTTCATCTGATCACCCCC
>CAZGTY010000058.1:0-12787 GCA_964528895.1 uncultured Blautia sp.
TCATCTGCCCCCTCCTCCTTCAAATTCCGCATTATTTCTGTATAATGATTTACCCATCAAAAACTGATTCCCGGATTGTTCCGCGCTTCGCGCTCCCACAATTCGCCCAATATTCGCATTCCCGTGGCGCTTGCGCGCCACTTCATGCTCATATCGGGGCGGGTCATTAAGCCTTGTCTCCACTGAAATGCAAGCATTCCGTGGAGACAGGCTTTTGACCCTGGAATCGTATAATTCAATCATTTTCACAGTTATATGCCATTATTTTAATACAAAATCACCAAAAATGAAAGAGGAAAGTAGAAAATAATTGCAAATTTTTGTCTATTTTTCCTATGAGGGTTCAATAAAGCCCTCTCCATAGACCTCTCTGGCATCCGTAACGATCACAAAGGCATTCGGGTCCATCTCCGCCACCCGCTCTTTTAATGTGACGATTTCTTTTTTATTCACCACACAGAACAGCATCAGCTTTTCTTTTTCAGAGTACATCCCTCTGGCGGAAATTCCCGTAACTCCGCGCTGCACGTCCTCCATCAGCATGGCGGAAATCTCCCGGGGCTTTTCTGTAATAATGTACACTGCTTTTGAAAATTTCATTCCCTCGATCAGGCCGTCGGACACCTTGGTCACAATAAATACCGCGATCACCGCATAAAGCGCCCTCCGTATTCCAAAGACATATATGCCCGCCAGGACGATTATTCCGTCGATGATCTGCATGATCTGGGAAATGGAATAGTGCCGCATATACTTCCGAATCAATGCGGCCAGCATATCCGTGCCCCCTGTCGTCCCTCTTCCCAGGAAGACCAGACCGATCCCCACTCCCTGGATCACGCCGCCGTACACAGCGCCCAGCAGGATATCTCCGCCTGACAGATCCCACACGGGGAGGAAGGCCAGCCATAATGTCAGCGCCCCATTGCCTGCCAGCGCTTTTTTTATGAAGCCGAAGCCCTCCAGCTTTATTGCCGCCAGAAACAGCGGAACATTCAATATAATGTTCGTCAGCCACAGTGGTATCCCTCCCGGGATCAGTCCTTCCGTCTGCTGCTTCACAATGATCGCAATACCGGAAAATCCGCCGGTAACAAGCCCTGCCGGATCAAAAGCGGAATTGATTGCCGCCGCCATGAGGCCCGTTCCAAGAATGATCAGCAGATATTCCACATACCATGGTTTTTTACCATTTAATTTCATTAAATACCTCATTTGAAAATAAAGTTTCCGGCCTGTTTCTCAGGCTTATTTACAAATCTGATAAAATGATAGCTCTCCACTATCTGGAAATATTTTATGATCCTTGGATACAGGGGCTCTGCCTTCTCTCCAAAATGCTCCTTCACAAGGCCTGCAATATCCGCCACAGTCCTCTCGCCGTCCACAAGCGGCCAGATAAAAGTCCCCATGGCGTCCAGATGCACCTTCGTATATACCGGCCTGTGGAAAAGCTTCTGGGCTGCCCTGTTAAAAATCCCCCGGTTCTCCACCTCCAGAATGATCTGTTCCTTAAGGTCCCTGTGCCAGCTCAGGCCGGAAGCCCTCTCCGGGATCAGATCCAGATAATTGATATCATTTTTCCTGTTTTTTTTGCTCATCAGGCTTTATTCTTCTTCCATAAAGAAAATTTCAGCAGGCTCAGTACCATGAGCGCCATAAGCGCCACACCGCCGATGTTGCCAAGATTAAGGCTGCCGGACAGATCCAGATTCAGGCCGGCCACCGCAAGAATCGCCAGAGCGATGCCCACCAGGCCCTCGCCTGCGATCATACCCGCGCAGTACAGCGTTCCGTCCGTAGACTGGCGTTCCTTTGTCCCCGCATCCACATTCTTTCTGCTGTCCATGCAAAGACGTACGACGCCTCCGATCATGATACTTGCGTTCAGATAGATGGGAAGATACAGGCCGATCGCAAAAGGCATTACCGGAACTCTTAAAATTTCCAGGCCGATCGCCAGGAACACTCCCACAAATACCAGTGTCCAGGGAAGCTTACCGCCCATGATACCCTCAACGATCATCTTCATCAGGGTTGCCTGTGGAGCCGGAACCTCCGCTCCGCCGTAGCCCCATGCGGCGTTCAGAAGATACAGCACACCGCCGATGGCAAGGCCCGACGCAACGACGCCGATCAGCTCGCCTACCTGCTGTTTCTTCGGCGTAGCGCCCAGAAGATAGCCGGTCTTTAAGTCCTGAGAAGTGTCGCCCGCAATAGCGGCAATGATACAGATCACAGAACCGATAGCGATGGCTCCTGTCATACCGGAGATCCCCGTATCGCCGGTAGCCTTGATCGCGAAGGTAGCGATCAGAAGCGTCGCAATTGCCATACCGGAAACCGGGTTATTGGAGCTTCCGATAAGGCCCACCATACGGGAGGACACAGTCGCAAAAAAGAATCCGAATATTACGATGATCACCGCGCCTAAAAGATTTACCGGGATAGCCGGAACGATCCAGATAATAAAGATCATGACAACAATCCCCAGCAGGATCAGATTCATGGGAAGATCCTGCGCGGTTCTGGCCGTGCTTGTGTTCTTACCGCCCTTCATACTCTTCATGGAGTCGCGGAAGGTGGTAATGATCAGGGGCAGAGACTTAATCAGGGAAATAATACCTCCCGTAGCGATGGCGCCCGCGCCGATATATTTCACATACGTGGACCAGATCGCCGCCGCGCCGCCGTTCGCATAGAGCTGCGCAATGGTTACGCCCTCGGTGGCCGGATACAGCCAGATATCAGGCCCGAACAGGCAGATCAGAGGAATGATGACCATCCAGCCTACCAGGGAGCCTACAAACATATAGGAGGCGATCTTCGGACCCACAATATAACCTACGCCGACGAGGGCCGGATATACTTCCATGCCGATCTCACCCTTAAAGGATTTAAATGCTGCCGCCACATCCGCAGGAATGATCTTAATTCCGTCCACAACGAATTTAAAGATCGCCGCAAGCCCCATGCCGGAAAATACGGTAGCCGCGTTGGAGCCGCCCTCCTCACCTGCCAGAAGAACCTCCGCGCAGGCGGTTCCCTCCGGATACAGAAGGGTTGCATGCTCCTTTACGATCAGAGCGTTGCGAAGGGGCACCATGAAAAGTACGCCTAAAATACCGCCGCAAAGGGCGATCAGCGTGATCTCCACAAGGCTCGGCATATCGCACAGTCCTTCCTCGGCCCACAGGAATAACGCGGGCATGGTAAAAATAGCGCCGGCCGCCAGAGACTCGCCCGCAGAGCCGATGGTCTGAACAATGTTGCTCTCCAATATGGAGTTTTTCTTCATGATGACGCGGATCACGCCCATGGAGATAACTGCCGCCGGAATGGAGGCAGATACAGTCATACCCACGCGCAGTCCCAGATAAGCGTTTGCCGCACCGAATACAACCGCGAGAATGATTCCCATGACAATGGATGTCACTGTGAATTCCGGCGTGATCTTTTCAGCCGGAATATACGGTTTAAACTCTTTGTTGTTACTCATAGATTTCCTCTCCCTTTTTTCTATTTGTATAAACCCTTGTTATTATACAAAAACGACCTGTTTATTGCAAGCCGTTTTTGTGAAATATTTATACATTGAGGAAATTATTATGGTATTTTTTGTATATTTTATATATTAATTCGGTGCTTTAGTATCCTTTTAACGTGTTAAAGCGCTAATTATCCTGTTCCAGCTGCTTCGAAAGATATCTGCCTACGATCCTGGAAAAATTAGTAATGTCACGAATATAGGCAAAATCCTTGCCGAAAATTTTCTTCTCCGTTGCCAGATCCTTCTCCTCCCCCGCAAAAACTCCCAGTACACAGACCCCCAGGTTCCGAAGCCGCCGGATCTCCGTAGCGGTATCCGCAATGGCATAATTCCCCATATACGGCCTGGGATTCCGGGCGTTGGGGCGGTTCACGACCACATCGTAGGGCCTGCCGTCGCTGAGCACAATCAGGATCTTTTTTTCCTCCTCCCGCCTCACAAGTCCATACCCCGCCGTTTTGATGGCCAGTCCATCCCGGTTATTGGAGGAGGTGACATAATTAAAAATATTTTCGTTGGCGCTTCTGGGATCATCATACTCCCGAAAACGATGCATAATGGTATAATCCCAAAAGGTACAGAAGCTCATAACACGGTGGGGAAGCTCCACATTGCTCAAAGCTTCGCTGATAATGTATGCCTGCAGAGCCACATCGCCCTGACGGCTCATCTGGGAACCGCTGGCATCGATGAGCACGTCCACCACAAAATCCGACGAGTCCGCTTTCAGTTCCCGCTTAAAAAAATTCGCCTCGCTGCTTCTTCCCACGCGCCATACTCTGGATGGAATGATCGCGCCTTTATCAGAAAGGACCTCCTGTGTTTCGCCACGCATAACAAGAGACTTTTTCAGGGCCTCCGTCAACGCCGCGATATTTCGCTTCACGATCCTGTGTTTATCATGATAAAGCCATACATTTTTATTTCTTAATCGTTTGGCATATTCATATTGATAATTCCGCTTCACCGGATTTTTCAGAATACCCTCTGTGAAATAAAGGCTGCAGTCGCTGTGGATCTCCCTGCACATAAGATAATTGATCCTTTTTTCTTCCGCAGGAGTAAGGTAGGTTTTGCCATAATTCAGCTCCACATAGGTATGCGCCTTTTCAAGCTCCTCCGGAGAGAGCACAGTGATCTTATGCTTCCCCTGCCGCTTTTCTTCCATCTCCTCTGTGACCCTGGGATTTTCCAGATCCGTCATGCGGTTCGCCAGCTGCTCCACGTAGCTTTCCAGAGCCTCCTCATACATCTCCTCGGAAAGGTAATCCTCCCAGTTGTATTCTGTAAGGTCTTCAAGCGATACGGCCAGAACCCGTTCCAAAGGACCGTGCTTACGCACAAAATCCGGATCTGCCAGCGTATTATAAAGCCTGTCAATAACCCGGATCAGATCCATGGTATCCTTCGCGTCCCTGGCCTCGTACACAATATTCCGGTACACACCGATCTGATTCTCCACAGGATGATTGCCTCCGCTCAGACGGTCCTTCAGCACAGCGATCTTAAGCCGCCCATACAGGTCCTCATTGGAGGGCATTTCCCCGAATTCCTGATCCAGAATATCCTCAAAGGCCTCCCGCTGCATATCCCGGATCCCCGGACGCTCCCGGCAGATCCTTTCCCCTGTGGCCTCCTCTATACAGAGCTGGGCCAGAGCCGTCAGGCTGGGCTCGTCCGCCTGGAGGAAGATTTTTTTTACAAGATAGAGCCCCAAAGCCTCCCTGTCAAAAAAACGGGCCAGGGCTCCCTGCTTAATGCCGTCATAAAGGGCGATGGCCCCGGACCGCAGAAAAAGGGATACGTCCGGCTTCATGTCCAGGGTATAATCACCGCTGACTGTCCAGAGAAGATTCCGTATTCTGTTTTCCAGTTCCAGGCGGTAATCGTCGATCACCACTTCAGACGTTTTATTCATATACGTTTTCCCTTGTCCAGTCCGCCGGGATCCTGGTACGGACCGCATCCTCCACGATCTCCTTTTCAAAGATGTCAAAGGTCTTATTCACCACGCCCATCTGCACCGCCTGCCAGGGAGACAGACCGGCATCCACGATCCTCATCGCTGCCAAAAGTCCCCGAAGGTCCAGCGCCTTGGTGGAAATTTCACTGTTCCGGGCTTTTTTCTGCAGATCCAGAAATACGCCGATAAACTGCTCCACAGCCTCCTCCTTCGCCTTCGGGAACATTTTATGGAAAATAAAGCCCAGGGTTTCCTCTGTCTGGGCGGGCATTTCGATCACCAGAAACCGGGAAACAAGAGCCTCATTCAGCTCCTTTGTCCCCGCATAACCGTAATTCATCGTTCCGATAAAACGCGCGGCAGGATGCAGATCGATCTTTTCATAGCCCGGCACATCAATGGAACGCCGGTAGTCCAGGGTGGCATGAAGGACGGAAACCGCGTCGTTTTTCGCCATATTGATCTCATCCAGTATGCCGAATCCGCCGTATTCCGCGCACCGGTAAATGCTGCCCTTCCGAAGCTTCACCTCATTGTCGACGAAGGTATCGGTCCCGATGAGATCGCCGCTGTTGGTATTTACATGAAATGACACATTATAGGAAGGTCTGTTGAAAATATAGGCCAGATTTTCCGCCAGAATATTTTTCCCCGTTGCCTTTGCCCCGGTCAGGAGAAGGTTTTCTCCCTGAAGAAGTCCGGCGATGGCCATTTCCAGGACCTCCTTCCCATAAAAGGGTATGGAGGGCTTTACGATCCTGTTTGCCGCTTCCTCCGCCACCGGATATTCCGCCCGGAATTCCTCCGCCTTCTTTATGAGGGCAGGGGACACCCCCTGCTCCTCCAAAAACGTCAGTTCTTTTATCATCCTTATACCTCAAAAATCATATCGCCGTAGGAGGGCATCGGCCACATCTCTTTATCCACCAGCATCTCCAGCTCATCCACAGGCTTTCGAAGCGCCTCCATGGCCTCAACCACCTTTTCCCGGCAGAACACTGCGCGTTCACGCCCCTCCGGCGCTCCGGGGATCTGTACCACCAGCTTATTCAGCTTGCTCATGGCGCTGTTGGTGCTCTTTAAAAGCGCGGAGCATCTCTTTAAAAGATCCATCTGCACGCTCACATCCACATCCGCTGCCGCGCGCACCGTATTGATGGATTCAGCCAGGACCGTGGTATACTTTATAACAGCGGGAATAATCTGCTTCGTAGCGATATCGATCATCGTTTTTGCCTCAATATTGATGGCCTTTGCATAAATTTCATACTTGATCTCCGCACGGGATTCCAGTTCCGCCTTTGTAAATACTCCAAACTCTTCAAAAAGCTTCTGCGCCTTTTCGGTAGTAAGAGCCGGGATCGCATCCACCATGGAGGGCAGATTCGGCAGTCCCCGCCGCATTGCCTCCTTTTCCCATTCCGGAGCATAGCCGTTTCCGTTAAAGACAATGCGCTGATGCTCCGTGGCATATTCTTTAATAAGATTGTGAACGGCTATATCAAAATCGGGAGCGTCCTCCAGCCGATCGCAGGCCTCTTTAAACGCCTCTGCGGCTATGGTATTCAGCACCACGTTGCACGCGGAGATGGAGTCTCTTGCGCCAACCATACGGAACTCAAATTTGTTTCCGGTAAAGGCAAAGGGAGAGGTACGATTGCGGTCCGTGGCATCCTTCATAAAATCAGGCAGCGTTTTTACACCCGTCTCCAGCCTGCTGCCCTTTATACTATGGGTGGCGGTTCCCGTACTGATAAGCTGCTCCAGGACATCCTCAAGCTGTTCTCCCAGAAATACGGAGATCACTGCGGGGGGCGCCTCATTTCCTCCCAGACGCTGATCGTTCCCCACATCCGCCGCTGATTCCCTGAGAAGATCCGCGTGGATATCCACCGCTTTCAAAATACAGATGAGGATCAAAAGGAACTGGATGTTCTCATGAGGCGTTTTCCCGGGATCCAGAAGGTTGATGCCATCGTCCGTAGTCAGGGACCAGTTATTGTGTTTTCCGGAGCCGTTGACACCGGCAAAGGGTTTTTCGTGCAACAGGCAGCGCATTCCGTGCCGGCTGGCCACCTTTTTCAAAATCCGCATCATGATCTGGTTATGGTCTGCCGCAATATTGACGGGCGCGTAGATCGGCGCCAGCTCATGCTGCGCAGGCGCCACCTCATTGTGCTGGGTCTTGGCCGCGACCCCAAGCTTCCAGCATTCTTCATTGACCTCCTTCATATATGCGGAAACTCTCTGACGTATGGTCCCCAGATAGTGGTCATCCATCTCCTGGCCTTTGGGCGGCATCGCGCCAAACAGGGTTCTCCCCGTGTAGATAAGGTCCTTTCTCTGAAGCCATTTTTCCTTATCAATAAGAAAATATTCCTGCTCTGCGCCCACGGAAGGGATCACCCTGCTCGACGTGGTGTTTCCAAAAAGGCGGATCAGGCGCAGCGCCTGCGTATTCACGGCCTCCATGGAACGGAGCAGCGGAGTCTTCTGATCAAGAGCTTCTCCCGTATATGAACAAAAGGCTGTGGGAATGCAGAGGGTCCCTCCCGCCGCATCATGGCGCACAAAAGCCGGCGACGTACAGTCCCAGGTAGTATAGCCTCTGGCCTCAAAGGTAGCCCGCAGGCCTCCTGAGGGGAAGGATGAGGCATCCGGCTCGCCCTTGATCAGCTCCTTTCCGGAAAAGCTCATCAATACCTTTCCGTTGCTCATAGGCGCGGTGATAAAGGCATCGTGTTTTTCCGCTGTCACACCTGTCAGCGGCTGGAACCAGTGGCTGAAATGGGTCGCGCCCTTTTCGATTGCCCACTCCTTCATCTCATGGGCGATCACGTCCGCGATCTCCATGGAAAGCTCTTTTCCCTCCTCCATGGTTTTTTTCAGTTCCCGGTAGACCTTTTTCGGAAGGCGCTCCTGCATAACAGAATCATTGAAGACATCACATCCAAAAATTTCCGTCACATTAATGTATTCTCCCATCGTTATTCTCCTTTATGCTTTCTCATTCAACAGAAAATGTGCTGATGTGTTCTGAAAATGTATCTTATAATCTTATGTTTTCTTATTGCTTTTTAAATAAAGCTTCAGCGCCTCATGGCGGTTCCGGACCTCCACCAGGCTATGATCGCCTCCGTACTCGCCGTCCAGTGTCCATGCCACCGGCTCGTCAGATTCAATGGTGATCTCTCCCGCCTTAAATGAATAAATTCTGTCCGAATTATCCTCGGCTGCCACAAGGGCAGTCAGCATCTCCTGTAATTCAATGGGATTTTTCGGCCTTGTGATCAGCGTCACCTCAAAAAGCCCGTCGTTCATATCCACATTTTTCCCTGTGAGGTTTTTAAAGCCGCCCACTGACCTGGAATTGGTGATCATACCGTAAATAAAATCATCTTCAACCTGAAGCTCGCCGGATGTGATCTTCATATGATAAGACTTGATTTCAAAGATGCGCTTCATTCCTTCCAGAAAATAGGCCACATGGCCCAGGACATTTTTCAGATCCTGATCCGTCTCGTAAGATACATCGGTAAACAGGCCGAATGCGGCAATATAGGCAAATGTGCATTCATTGAACCTGCCGATATCGCAGCGGTAAATCTCCTCCTCCATGATCATGGAGGCTGCCTCCGTCATACTTTTCGGCATGAAGAGACTGTTTGCAAAGTCGTTGGTGCTTCCTGCCGGAATATATCCTATGGGTATATCGCTGTGCTTCTCCGCGATCCCGGTAACCACTTCATCCAGAGTCCCGTCCCCGCCGCTGCAAACGATAAGGTTCACCTGATCCGCGTATTCCTTTGCCTTTTCATATGCATCACGCGGCTTCTGAGTGGCATGGATGATCACTTCATAATCGCCCTTATTAAAAATATCAATAATGTCCACCAGATGCGCTTTTATTTTCCCTTTTCCTGCCTTGGGATTAAAAACAAAAAGCATTTTCTTTTTCAAAATCATACCTCCTAAATAGGAAACGCCATAATAACATTTGTAAAATTATATTATATTTTTTTTGTCTGTGCAACACGAAACCAATGAAAAAGGATCCTGCGCGGAGCGCTTTTTATGATATGGGAAAGCAAAAACTTTCCCATATCATAAAAAGCGCCGGTAATCCGACGCTTTTCAAGTAGCGAGAGGGGGACTTGAACCCTCGACACCACGGGTATGAACCGTGTGCTCTAGCCAGCTGAGCTATCTCGCCATATTCTTTTTCGGGTATGGGGCCTATAGGGCTCGAACCTATGACCCTCTGCTTGTAAGGCAGATGCTCTCCCAGCTGAGCTAAGACCCCATATCATTTGCAGATTCATTACGGGAACAGCCGCTCCCCCGGCCAACCTGCTTTGCTATTATATAAAATAAAGAGTTTGTTGTCAATATTTTTTTTAATTTTTATGAGCCGATTTCCACTTTAGCCGCGCCGGTTCAGCCCTGGCTGAACCGGCGCCTTCAGCTAATACTCCCCGCGTCTTTGCGGGGAGAAATTATCTCCTGTCTATTTAAAGTAAGCCACGCCGGATTCAAAAATCTTAATATCCTGATTTCCGTAGATATTGATGGCCACGCCATTATCCCGGCGCTCGCTGTGGGCCATCTTGCCCAGCACGCGTCCATCCGGGCTGGTGATACCCTCGATGTTGTAATAGGAGCCGTTCACATTCCACTCTTCATCCTGAGAAAGCTCACCGTTCACATCCACATACTGCGTCGCGATCTGACCGTTCGCGACCAGCTTCTGTATCCACTCCCGGCCCGCCACAAAACGGCCCTCGCCGTGAGACGCGGGATTGCAGTATACGCCGCCTGCCTCTGCCAGCTGAAGCCACGGGGATTTATTGCTTACCACCTTTGTGTAAACCATCTTTGAAATGTGGCGTCCCACAGTATTGTAGGTCAGAGTGGGGGAATCCTCCTTCTGGCCGCATATCTCTCCATAAGGAACCAGCCCCAGCTTGATCAGCGCCTGGAACCCATTGCAGATACCCAATGCAAGTCCGTCCCGCTCATCCAGAAGCTTCATAACCGCCTCTTTGAGCTTCGCGTTCTGGAACGCGGTTGCAAAGAATTTCGCGGAGCCGTCCGGCTCATCGCCTGCGGAAAAGCCGCCGGGGAACATGATGATCTGCGTCTGGTCGATGGCTTTCCGGAAAATATCCACAGAATCCCGGATATCCCCGGGCGTCAGGTTTTTAAATACCTTTACATCCACCTCTGCCCCTGCGCGTTCAAATGCCCGGGCGCTGTCATACTCGCAGTTGGTACCCGGAAATACGGGAATAAACACATGGGGCTTCGCCACCTTATTCCTGCATACATATACATTCGGCGTCCGGTAAACCCCCTGTTCAAAAGCAGCATCCGGATCCGCCGGCTTTACATAACAGGCCGTCGGGCCGTCATTCTGCTCTCCGGAGACCGTCTTAAATACCTTTTCCAGAGTGCCCTTCCACGCTTCACAGGCCTCCCCAAGGCCGATCTCCGTATGGCCGTAGGACAGTCTTCCATCCTCCGTAACCTCGCCGATCAGCGTATAGGTGATGGACAGCTCGCCCACCTTGCCCTCCGGTATCTCCAGAACCAGATCGCCGAAGCCCGGTGCAAAGAAATCTCCCGGATCCAGATTATGCTCGATCTTCACGCCCATGCCGTTGCCGAAGGCCATCTTCGCCACTGCCGCCGCCAGCCCATGTCTGTCCAGGGCATAAGCGGAAAGCACCTTACCAGCCTGCATGTCCTTATGGAGCTTCTCATACTGATTTATAATCGCCGGATAATCCGGAAGATCAAATTCGTCCTTCGGCGCGCGCAGCCATACCAGCTTGCTGCCCGCCTTCTTAAGCTCCGGTGTGATCACATCGGAAAGCCTGGCCACATCCACTGCAAAGGAAACCAGCGTCGGCGGCACGTCAATGTCATTAAATGTACCGGACATGCTGTCCTTGCCTCCGATAGACGGAAGTCCAAAGCCAAGCTGCGCGGAATACGCGCCCAGAAGGGCCGCAAAGGGCTGGCTCCATCTTTCCGGATCACCGGTCATACGGCGGAAGTATTCCTGGAAAGTAAACCGGATCTTCTTATGATCGCCGCCTGCCGCCACAATGCGCGCCACAGACTCTGTGACTGCGTAGGCCGCTCCATGATAGGGGCTCCAGGACGAAAGATAAGGATCAAAGCCGAAGCTCATCATCGTTACGGTATTTGTATTTCCATTTAAAACAGGAACCCTGGCAACCATAGCCTGGGTCTCGGTAAGCTGATACTTGCCTCCATAAGGCATCAGCACGCTCCCCGCTCCGATAGAGCCGTCAAACATTTCCACCAGGCCCTTTTGAGAGCATACGTTCAGATCAGCAAGGGTTTCCAGCCATTTTGCCTTCACATCCGGCACATCCGGGCGGTTCAGGAAGAGATTGCCCTCTTTATTGGGAATATTCACTTTCACGGCGGTCTCCTGATGCGCGCCGTTTGTATCCAGGAAGGCACGGGAGATATTTACGATTTCCCTGCCTCTCCATACCAGCACCAGACGGGGCTCCTCCGTGACAACCGCCACCGGAACGGCCTCCAGGTTTTCTTCCTTTGCAAAGGCCAGGAATTTCTCTGTATCCTTCGGGTCAACCACAACAGCCATACGCTCCTGGGACTCGGAAATGGCGATCTCCGTTCCGTCCAGGCCCGCATATTTTTTCGGAACCTTATCCAGATCCACACGAAGGCCCGCTGCCAGCTCTCCGATGGCGACGGAGACGCCGCCTGCGCCAAAATCATTACATTTTTTAATGATCCCGCTGACCTCTTCCCTGCGGAACATGCGCTGGATCTTTCGCTCTGTGGGGGCATTTCCCTTCTGCACCTCGGCGCCGCAGACTTCAATAGAAGCCTCCGTATGCACCTTGGAGGAACCGGTGGCGCCGCCTATGCCGTCCCGTCCCGTGCGTCCCCCCAGAAGGATAATGATATCTCCGGGATCGGAATTTTCCCGGATAACCGCACGTCTTGGAGCCGCGCCAAGGACAGCGCCGATCTCCATCCGCTTCGCGACATAATCCGGGTGGTATATTTCTTTTACATAGCCGGTAGCAAGGCCGATCTGATTGCCGTAGGAGCTGTAGCCGCCGGCCGCGCCCCGCACCAGTTTTTTCTGAGGCAGCTTGCCCTTCATGGTCTCTTTTACGGAAACTGTGGGATCTGCCGCGCCGGTCACGCGCATTGCCTGATATACATAGGTACGTCCGGAAAGAGGATCGCGGATGGCCCCTCCC
>CAZGTY010000059.1:0-12172 GCA_964528895.1 uncultured Blautia sp.
TAAGCCCTGGGCTGGCCAGCCAGGCAAGAGAGGTGCTGGATGTGAATAAGTCTGAACGGCATATACGGGGAGGACTGGCGACCAGGGAGAAATACCTTCATATGCAGCATTAATTGGTATATAAAATGCACGGAACACGGTATAAAGTGTTCTGTGCATTTTCTTTTAGGCCGCATACTCACGGCAAAGTGTGCAATATGGCTGTAAACATTTGTAAAAATAATGAAAAAATGTTGAACAGAAAGCATGGTATGTGTTAGCATAAAGATAAGCAGAAATATACTTATGTCAGTATACAGATGATGTGTCTATTGGAGGTAACTTTTGATTCCTCGCCGCGACTGGGGTGCATTATAGCTGTAAAACCGGTTTATGCTGTAACAGAGAGGAGAAAAGCATGAAGGTTTTGAATTTTGGGTCGTTGAATGTGGATTATGTGTATACGGTGGATCACATGGTTATGGCCGGAGAAACGTTATCCAGCGGAGAGATGAACATATTTGCCGGCGGGAAAGGACTGAATCAGTCCATAGCGCTTGCAAAGGCAGGCGTTCCGGTTTATCATGCCGGCATAATCGGCGAGGATGGGGAACTCCTTCTGGATACGTTGAAGGAGAATGGGGTAAATACGGATTTTATCCGCAGACTTCCGGGAAGAGGCGGCCATACCGTGATTCAGGTGGACAAAAGCGGCCAGAACTGCATTCTGGTTTATGGAGGCGCCAATCGGAAATTTACAAAGGAATTTGTGGATGAAGTGCTGGAACGCTTTGAAAAAGGGGATATCCTTCTTCTTCAGAATGAGGTGAACCTGCTTCCTTATATGATTGGCAAAGCATGGGAAAAGGGTATGACAGTGGTATTGAATCCGTCGCCCTGTGACGATGCCCTGAAGGAATGTGATTTTACAAAGGTATCTTTGTTTCTGATCAATGAGATTGAGGGAGAGCAGATGACCGGGGAGAAGGAAGCGGATAAGATTCTGGAAAAGCTTCGTCTGGAATACCCCGACGCCGGGGTAGTGCTGACTCTTGGGAAAAAGGGCTCTGTGTATCAGGATAAGGACGTACGGTGCGGACAGGAAGTTTTTCCGGTGAAAGCGGTGGATACCACTGCGGCGGGGGATACCTTTACCGGATATTTCATTTCGTCCATGATAGATGGGCTGCCCGTGCAGGAAGGGCTCCGGCTTGCATCAGGGGCCTCCTCCATAGCAGTGTCCAGGAAGGGAGCGGCAGATTCCATACCGCTCCGAACAGAGGTATGTGCTATGTTCGGATTTTGACGGGGAGGCGTATGGTTTCCCAGGCTGGTATCAAATAGGGCAAAATACCTTTTGCCCCTAAGATCATCATATGGATCTTTATAGTAAGAAAGGGGATGTTACAGTGTACGGATGAGTTGATGCGATAGAGAAAAGCGGGAAATGGTTTGGTCTGGTTCCCGTACGAAGATAATTGTATCTTACAAAGGACAGCCAGGCCATCGGATATTTGGATAGGAGGAAATATAATGGCTAACTATTGTCAATATTGTGGATCTGAGATACTGGACAATTCCAGATTTTGCCCACAGTGCGGAGCGAGCCTTAGCAATGTGGGGACAGCCCAAATAGCCGGAAGTACTGTCTCAGGCAGATCAGCGTCCTCAAATACCATGAAGACGGCTGCTGCGATCGGTGGGGCGGTTCTTGGGGCTTCTGCACTAAACTCCCTTGTCCGCAGGCTTTCCCGTCGGAGACGGCCTATGTACGGAGGCCCGATGGGAGGTCCACCGCCTATGCCTCCAATGGGAGGCCCAATGGGAGGCCCAATGGGAGGCCCGGGTGGGCATGGAGGGCCCGGAGGCCCTGGCGGACGCGGAGGCAGATGGTAACGGATATTTCTACGAAGGAGGATACTTTTATGGGAACATTGCGTAAAGTAAAATTTAAAATGAAAATGGACAAGGATTTTCGAAAAACATTGGTGCGAAGCGCCAAAGATGAGATCCTGATTGATATGGATGGAGATGGCGAGCCGGACATTGCCCTGATGGATTCCACCGGCGATGGCGATATTGACACGCTGGCCGTTGATCTGACCGGGGACGGCGAGTTTGATCTCTACTTCCATGATTCGGACGGAAATGGGCTCCCGGATCTTGTCCTTCTCAACAGCGAGGGCGACGGGACGGTAGAGGTCCTGGGCTTTGGTCCGGAGGTTGAGAAAAGAACGATTCTGGCCGCTCATGATATTATGGCTATGCTGGCTCTTGAGGAATACGAAGCGGCAGCCCTGGATTCCGCGTTGGACAGCTTCCAGAAAGAAATCGATGAGGCAAGAAAACAACTGAAATCGGGCAAGTGAAGAATCCTATGGCCCTGCCGGGGGGATGTGAGAGACATCTGGAATTGGCGCTCAACATCCCTTGCGGCGGGGCAATTTTTTGACGCGGGGAACTTTCATTTTTTATATGCATAAAACACCAGGAGGGTATCATCATGTACGAATTGATCCAGATTACCAGTCAGAGTTATTACATCCAATGCCCTGCTAAAATGGGGCTTGTCAGGCTGAATGAGCAGGATGTCTGCCTGATCGACAGCGGCAACGACAAGGACGCAGGAAGAAAGGTCCGGCAGCTTCTTGACGCCAACGGCTGGCGGCTGACCGCCATTTACAATACCCACTCCAATGCGGACCACATTGGAGGCAACAGGTATTTGCAGGGGCAGACCGGGTGCAAAATCTATACACCCGGAATTGAATGTGACTTTACCCGCCATCCTGTTTTGGAGCCCTCCTTTTTGTATGGCGGCTATCCGTGTAAGGAACTGCGTCACAAATTCCTCATGGCTCAGGAGAGCAACGCTGAAGAGCTGACGCAGAAGTGCTTGCCGGAAGGTTTTGAAATTATTCCTTTACCGGGTCATTTCTTTGATATGGCGGGTTTTCGCACCAGCGATAATGTGGTGTATCTGGCAGACTGTCTATCCAGCCGGGAAACGCTGGATAAGTACCAGATCGGCTTTATTTATGATGTTGGCGCTTATCTGAAAACGCTGGAGATGGTAAAAACCTTACAGGCTGAAATGTTCGTCCCGGCCCATGCACCGGCTTCCGGGAATGTGGCAGATCTTGCACAGTATAACATCGACAAAGTGATGGAGATCGCAGACAAGATCATCGGCATCTGTCAGGAGCCTCTTTGCTTTGAGGCGATTCTGCAAAAGCTGTTTACCGATTACGGGCTGACAATGAATTTTGAGCAGTACGTCCTGGTAGGAAGTACCGTCCGTTCTTATCTGGCATGGCTGAAGGATACCGGCAGGCTAAACGTTTTGTTTGAAAACAATATGCTGCTTTGGCAGCGGGCGTAGGAGGATACGTATGGGATGTTTGGGGAATTTGCTGTGGTTTATTTTTGGCGGCTGTATCAGCGGCCTGTGCTGGTGTCTGGCGGGATGCATATGGTGTGTTACGGTAGTGGGGATACCCATTGGGATGCAGTGCTTTAAGTTTGCGTCCTTAAGCTTTTTTCCTTTTGGGAAGGAGATCCGGTACGGAGGAGGCGCAGGCTCCTTCCTGCTGAACCTGGTCTGGATGCTGGTGACGGGGATTCCCATGGCGTTGGAGCATACGGCGTTGGGAATACTTCTCTGTATCACCATTGTGGGGATACCCTTCGGAATGCAGCAGTTTAAACTGGCAAAGCTGGCGCTGATGCCATTTGGGGCGGAAATCATATAAAAAGAATCAATGCGGCAGGACAGGAATCTATTTGATAATATTTAGAAGATATCAGGAAGCGTCATAAAAAATCATGAGGTTTTCCGTAAAATGTATCGAGAGGAGAATGAAAATGGCAACAACGGTACTGTTATTTGCAGCAGGTCTGGTTTTGATCTGTCTTGGCGGGGACCGCCTGGTGGACGCGGCGGTAGCCATCGCAGAAAAACTGGGGATCCCGCAGATCGTGGTGGGCGCAACGATCGTCAGTCTGGGGACAACGCTGCCGGAAATACTGGTTTCGGCAACGGCGGCCTTTGACGGCTCTGCTGCTGTTGCTGCCGGAAATGCTTTTGGGTCGATCATATGTAATACCGCCCTGATTGCAGGATTGACCCAGACTATCCGGCCGGCAAAGAAGGTTGGGACGGGCTCTCTGGCCTGGAGAGGCGCCTTCTTTTTTGCCACAATACTCTTTATGCTGATCTGGGGGTACGTAACGGGGAGCTTTAACCGCCCGGTGGGAGTGATCCTGCTTGCAGGATTTGTACTTTACGCAGTGCTGAACATAAAACTTTCCGCGGGAGAAGCGGACAAAGAGGAGGACAAAGAGGACGCGGAGGAAGTTTCCATAGCAAAGCAGCTTGGAATTCTGGTGGTCTGTGCAGTCCTTCTGTATATAGGGGCAAATCTTCTGGTGGACAACGGAATATTGATCGCGGGGGCACTGGGGGTGCCGGAGCGTGTGATCGCCGTTACCTTTATCGCGCTGGGGACATCCCTTCCGGAGCTTGTGACATCTATTATATCATTGGTTAAGGGATTCGGAAATATAGGGCTTGGAAATGTGATCGGAGCCAATATTTTAAATATGCTTCTTGTGATAGGAATACCGGCAGCAGCTGCGGGGATACCCCTGGAACGGCAGACGGTAATGATCGATATGCCCCTTTGTGTTCTTGTAATGGCGGTGCTGATCTTGCCGATCCTTTTGAGAAAAAAATCCTCCCGTGTGCAGGGGATTCTTCTGCTGGGAATATACGCAGCGTACTGTGTGGTTTCTTTTCTGTGAGACTTTGTACCGGTAAGGAGTTTTCAGATGAGACATTTTCAGAGTAAAGCTTATGGATGGCGCAAGGAGAGCAAATGAAGAAAAAAATTCTCATTATCAATACCGGAGGTACCCTTTCCTCCGTAAACAGTGAAAAGGGGATGGTGCCGGGGATACGAAGCGGAGATATGCTGGAAGAGCTTCGCATGGTGTCAAAGAATCTGGAGATTTATACGGAGGATTTTCTCGCTGTGGACAGCGCCAATATTTTCCCCGAGGACTGGGCGGCGCTGGCGGCCCGGATCGGCGAGGTATGCGGAGAGTATCAGGGGATCGTGGTGATCCACGGTACGGATACGCTGGCCTACACCTCATCCATGCTGTCCTATATGCTGCAGAATATATCCATTCCGGTGGTAGTCACCGGAAGTCAGCTTTCCATCGCCCATCCGGTGGCGGACGCGCTGGAAAACTGCCGTGGGGCCATTCATATGGCTGCCAGCGGATATCCGGGTATTTTTGTGGCGTTTAACCGGAAAATCATTTTAGGGACCCGGGCCTCCAAGGTGCGGACCATGAGCTTTGATGCCTTTGAGAGCATAAATTATCCCTGTGTGGGAGAGATCAGTTCTCTTGGCCTGACGGTCCATAAGGAGTATCTTTTAAGAAAAAGAGGGATCTTCCGTCCACAGACCGACTATTCGGACAAAGTATTTCTCTTGAAGCTCTATCCGGGAATCCGGCCGGATATTCTGAAATATCTGCGGGAACAGGGCTGCCGCGGCGTCTATATCGAGGGCTTCGGGCTTGGGGGTATGCCGTTTATGCGGCATGATTTTATCTCTGCTGTGAAGGAGGCCGTCAGCGAAGGCATGGTAGTGCTCGCAGGCAGCCAGTGCCGTTACGAGGGAAGTAATCTGTCTGTCTATGAGACGGGGCTGAAGGCTCTGACAGCGGGAGCCATACAGGCCTATGACATGACGGCGGAGGCTGCTGTGACGAAGCTTATGTGGGTTTTGGGACAAACCGGAGATCGCAGGGAGATTCAGGAGTATTTTGATGTGAATATTGCGGGGGAGGTGCGTTATGCGGCTGGAACAGGTGCAGGAGACATTAAATAAGAAAAAAATCTCTTTTAAATATACGGAGGAGGATGGCTGCGGAAGTCTGGATTTCATGTTCCGGGGACTGAAATTTCATGTGTGGGAATACTGTGACGGCCAGTGGGGCGCGGAGACGAATGTATTTGCCGCAGGGCGCAGCGAGGACATAGACGGGGATTACGAGAAAAAGATCTCCGAAGAAATCCTTTCCTGGCCGGATATGATCGCGTAGATATTTTATCTGAAAATCAGAAACCGGGGAGGACTGTCCCGGGCAGGTAAGGGAATGTATAAGGAACTTTCAGGATTCCCGTATGGGGATGGCATCCTGAAAGCCTTCCGTATAGTGGACGCTGTAATCCTCCGTGATGAAAACTGCGTGGACATTTTGGGACTGGGCGTAGGCCAGTCCTTTTTCTAATCCCAGGGAAAAGCAGACCGTGCTTAAAGCGTCCCCGTCTACGGACCGGTCGGAGATAACAGTTACGGAGATGAGGCCGTTATGATAAGGATAGCCCGTGGAGGGGTCCAGAATGTGATGGTACAGAGTTCCGTTCTGCTCGAAGTATCGTTCATAAACGCCCGAGGAGACTACGGACTGATCCGTGATGTCCATGACGGCGATGGTCTCGGAGCGGTCCGCAAATGGTTTTTGAATGCCGATGTGAAAGGGGATGCTTTCTGATTTGCCGCCGATACATAAAACGTTTCCCCCAAGGTCAATGATGGCATGTTGGACATTCTGTGAGAGCAGATATTCCTTCAGCCTGTCTGCGATATAGCCCTTGGCGACGGCGCCGAGGTCAAAGGCCGTATTCGGGTCCGGAAGGGTGATCTCCTGGCCTTCCAGTACGATATTTTCAGAACTGCATAAAGCGGCTGCCTCTTTGATGGAGGCTTCTTCCGGTACCACGGGATCCTCAGCCGTAAAATCCCAGAGATCGGTCAAAGGAGCGATGGCGATCTGGAAAGCGCCCTGGGATTGTGCCGAGTAGGAGAGACCTGTGGACAGAAGCTCTGCCAGATCGTCGGAAATTTTATAGGTATTTTCCGTCCCGGGTACGGGAGATAATTCTCTGTGGTTGAGTTTATAAAGCTCACTGTCCGTCCTGGTTCTGCTGAATATTTTTTCGTATTCATCGCATAATTCCAGACAATGATCCAGGACCGTCTGATCCTGGGAATCGTAGAGGGTTATCTTCACGACGGTGTTCAGCTTAAATGCTGTGGCGCTTAAAGGGTCGGACCCGGTTTCGGAAACAGGGTTTTTGCAGCCGCATAAACCAAATGCCGCAGTCAGGAGAACTGCGGCTATAGCAGTGATCGTTATATATTTTTTATAAGAATAAAAAGAGTTCTGTTTCATAGTCGATGTTTGATCTTTCTATATAATTCACATTCATATTTTATCATGTCCTGTTGTGTTTAACTATAGAGAAATAAAAATTTTCAAAACTCTGTCAAGCAAAATTTTCAAAACTCTTGACAGAATATCCGGAACATGCTATTTTAATACGGAACGCTGCCGAAGACAGCAGGTGCCGTAAGGCATAAGGATCAAAACGCCTGCCGAGGACTACGTATTCTATTATGAGATTACACAAGGTCTGACTGTCTTCCAGTCCGGCCTTTTTAATTGTATAGGAAATCACTCTGTAATTTCCTATACAATTAAAAAACGCTCCGCGTAGGATGTGACCAGATGCATTAAGAAAATTGTTGCCTACGGCAACATGCATCTGGCACGCAAAGAGGACAAGTCCTCTTTGTTTTGGGATTCCCCGTCTGCGGACGGCTGTCCTACATCGTCGGCGGTATATCAAAATCTATAAGGAGGTGTACCAAACATGGCAAAAGTAGAACTGAAACAGCCAATCGTTGAAGAAATCGCTAATTGTATTAAAGATGCTCAGTCCGTAGTACTGGTTAACTACAGTGGCCTGACTGTTGAGCAGGATACGATTCTTCGTAAGGAATTAAGAGAAGCCGGTGTTCATTACAAGGTTTATAAAAATACGATGATGACCCGCGCTTTTGCCGGAACGGAGTGCGAGCCCCTGACCCGGCATCTGGAAGGCACAAACGCACTTGCAGTATCCGCTACCGATGCAACTGCACCGGCAAGAATCCTGGCTAAATATGCGAAGCAGTACCCGGCGCTGGAACTGGTAGCCGGTGTTGTTGAGGGCAACTACAATGACCAGGCCGGAATTCAGGCTCTGTCCCAGATTCCTTCCAGAGAAGAGCTTCTTGGAAAACTTCTCGGAAGCATCCAGTCTCCGATCGCAAACTTTGCCCGCGTTATCAATCAGATCGCAGAGTCCAAAGGCGCAGAGGCTTAATGCGGCCTGACTAAAACGGCAAAGAAAAATAAACGAAAAAAATTCATAATAATAATGGAGGAAAACAAAAATGGCAAAATTAACAACAGCAGAATTTATTGAAGCTATTAAAGAATTATCCGTATTAGAGTTAAACGACCTGGTTAAAGCCTGCGAAGAAGAGTTCGGCGTATCTGCAGCAGCAGGTGTTGTAGTTGCGGCAGCAGGTCCTGCAGAAGCAACAGAGGAGAAGGACGAGTTTGATGTAGAGCTGACAGAGATCGGCCCGAACAAGGTTAAGGTTATCAAAGTTGTTCGTGAAGTTACCGGCTTAGGTCTGAAAGAAGCAAAGGAAGTTGTTGATGGCGCTCCGAAGGTTGTTAAAGAGGGCGTATCCAAGGCTGAGGCTGAGGACATCAAGGCTAAACTTGAGGGCGAAGGCGCTAAGGTTACACTTAAATAATTTAACGGATTTTCAGGGGGCTGTCGGAAACGGCGGTCTCCTTTTTTTTTATTTTTTTTAATGATTTCTTCATTGACATCCAAAAACTGTTGTGCTATAGTGAAAAATGCTATATTGTGGAAAGATATGCCTGTTTGTCCAAAAATGGCGGCAGGATATACTATGCAAAATATAAAAAACAGGGGTGAAACGTCAATGGAAAAAAACAGAATTCGTTCTGTAAAAACCGGAAAAAGCATGCGTATGAGCTACCAGCGACAAAAAGAAGTCCTGGAAATGCCGAATCTGATTGAAGTCCAGAAAGATTCCTACCAATGGTTTCTTGACGAGGGTCTGAAAGAAGTATTTGAAGACATTTCTCCGATCACGGATTATGGCGGAAAGCTCAGCCTGGAACTCATCGACTTTACATTTGACGAAAAAGATGCAAAATATACAATTGAGCAATGTAAAGAACGTGACGTAACATATGCTGCACCTTTGAAGGTAAAAGTGCGTCTGATCAACAAAGAAACAGAAGACATCAATGAACATGAAATTTTCATGGGAGATTTACCTTTAATGACAGAGACAGGTACCTTTGTCATCAACGGAGCTGAACGAGTAATCGTCAGCCAGTTAGTACGTTCCCCCGGAATATATTATGCAATCGCACATGACAAGGTTGGAAAGAGACTGTTTTCCAGTACGGTTATCCCGAACAGAGGGGCATGGCTGGAGTATGAGACGGATTCCAATGACGTATTTTATGTACGTGTGGACAGAACCCGTAAGGTTCCCATCACCGTACTGATCCGTGCGCTCGGCGTCAGCACCAATGCGGAAATTGTAGAAATGTTCGGCGAGGAGCCGAAGATTCTTGCCAGCTTTGAAAAGGATCTTTCCTCAAACTATCAGGAAGGCCTGCTGGAATTATATAAGAAGATCCGTCCGGGTGAGCCGCTGGCAGTAGAGAGTGCGGAAAGTCTGATCATGGCCATGTTCTTTGACCCCAGAAGATATGACCTTGCAAAAGTCGGGCGATATAAATTCAACAAAAAGCTTCATTTTAATAAGCGTATTGTAGGGCACAAGCTGGCAGAGACGGTTGTCGATCCCACTACAGGTGAGATCCTGGCCGAGGAGGGCGCCGTAGTGACCAGAGAGATGGCGGACAACATCCAGAATGCAGCGGTGCCGGCCGTATGGCTGAAGAGTGAAGAGCACGAGCGCAATATAAAGGTGCTTTCCAATATGATGGTGGATATCACCGGTTTTGTGGACTGTGATCCTAAAGCGTTGGGTGTTACAGAGTTAGTATATTACCCGATACTGAAAAAAATTCTGGAAGAAAACAGCAATCAGGAGGACATTCTGTCTGCAATCCGCAGAGATATCCATGACCTGATTCCCAAGCATATTACCAGAGATGATATTTTTGCATCGATTAACTACAATATTCATCTGGAATATGGCGTTGGTACAGATGACGATATCGACCATCTGGGCAACCGCCGTATCCGTTCCGTAGGCGAACTGCTGCAGAACCAGTACCGCATCGGTCTTTCCAGGTTGGAAAGAGTGGTAAGGGAGAGAATGACCACACAGGATACGGAGAATATTTCCCCGCAGTCCCTGATCAACATTAAGCCTGTGACTGCGGCAGTGAAGGAATTTTTCGGCTCATCCCAGCTGTCACAGTTTATGGATCAGAATAACCCGTTGGGTGAGTTGACCCACAAGAGACGTCTGTCCGCACTGGGACCGGGCGGTTTGTCCAGAGACCGGGCCGGGTTTGAGGTTCGAGACGTACACTACTCCCATTATGGACGTATGTGCCCCATTGAGACGCCTGAGGGACCGAATATTGGTCTGATTAACTCTCTGGCATGCTACGCGCGTATTAATCAGTATGGTTTCGTAGAGGCGCCATACCGTGTAATCGATAAATCCGATCCGAAGAATCCTCGTGTAACCGACCAGGTGGTTTATATGGCTGCGGACGAAGAGGACAATTATCATGTGGCTCAGGCGAATGAACCGCTGGATGCAGAGGGGCATTTTGTCCGCAAAAATGTATCCGGCCGTTTTCGTGAAGAGACGCAGGAGTACGAAAAAAATATGTTTGACTACATGGACGTATCTCCGAAGATGGTGTTCTCTGTGGCGACAGCCCTGATCCCGTTCCTGCAGAACGACGACGCAAACCGTGCGCTGATGGGATCAAACATGCAGCGTCAGGCCGTGCCGCTTCTGACTACCGAGGCGCCTGTAGTAGGTACCGGTATGGAGACAAAGACGGCGGTGGACTCCGGCGTGTGCATAGTGGCGAAAAAGTCGGGAACCGTTCTCCGCTCCACTTCCACGGACATTACGATCAAAAACGATGACGGAACAAAGGATGAATATCATCTGACCAAGTTCCTGCGCAGCAACCAGAGCAACTGCTACAATCAGAAACCCATCGTTGACCAGGGCGAGCATGTGGAGGCCGGAGAGGTCATCGCAGACGGTCCGTCCACTGCCAACGGCGAGCTGGCGCTGGGGAAAAACCCGCTCATCGGCTTCATGACCTGGGAAGGCTATAACTACGAGGATGCGGTTCTGTTAAGTGAGAAATTAGTACAGGACGACGTTTATACGTCTGTCCATATAGAAGAATATGAGGCTGAAGCCCGCGACACGAAGCTGGGACCGGAAGAGATCACCAGAGACGTCCCGGGTGTGGGCGACGACGCGCTGAAGGATCTGGATGAGCGCGGAATCATCCGCATTGGCGCGGAGGTCCGCGCCGGCGATATCCTGGTGGGTAAGGTAACTCCCAAGGGGGAGACCGAGCTCACGGCGGAGGAAAGGCTTCTTCGCGCGATTTTTGGGGAAAAGGCCCGCGAGGTGCGGGATACTTCTCTGAAGGTTCCTCACGGTGAATACGGAATTATCGTAGACGCGAAGGTATTTACCAGAGAGAACGGCGATGAGCTTTCCCCGGGAGTAAATCAGTCCGTGCGCATTTACATTGCACAGAAACGTAAGATCTCCGTAGGAGATAAAATGGCCGGACGTCATGGCAACAAGGGTGTTGTTTCCCGCGTACTTCCTGTGGAGGATATGCCCTTCCTGCCAAATGGCCGTCCGCTGGATATCGTGCTGAATCCTCTGGGCGTGCCGTCCCGTATGAACATCGGACAGGTTTTGGAGATCCATTTAAGCCTTGCCGCAAAAGCGCTGGGCTTCAACGTCGCCACACCTGTATTTGACGGCGCTAATGAGCAGGATATCCAGGATACCCTGGAAATGGCAAATGACTACGTAAACACTGAGGATTTTGAGGAATTCCGTGAGAAATACAGGGATATCCTCGATTCCGAGGTTATGGACTATCTGGATCAGAATAAGGATCACAGGGAGCTCTGGAAGGGAGTACCTATTTCCAGAGACGGTAAGGTTCGTCTCCGCGACGGACGTACCGGCGAATACTTTGACAGTCCGGTAACTATCGGACACATGCATTACCTGAAGCTGCATCATCTGGTAGACGATAAGAT
>CAZGTY010000060.1:0-12085 GCA_964528895.1 uncultured Blautia sp.
AGCATATTTATTTCACCTCCTTGAACTACGCTCTGTCGCTCTCGCAACATAAAATCGTATACCTCTAATTTATGAACATTTCAACAGCTACGGCAAATTTATTGTAGTTAAATGTCGTTTGAGACACAATACATATTTTTTCTCCTTCCGGCAGAATAAAATTTTCCGCTTCCTCCGGTTTTTCCAGGACGGTCACCGCTCCCCGGCACCAGCCTACAATTCCTTCCACCTCAGGATGTCCGGCGTTCCCTACAATGACGATATGCTTTCCCTCTCCGCTCTGCTCCCGGACGATTTTATGAATCCGTTTGACAAAGGGACAGGTGGCGTCGATGCATTCCATGCCCTTCCCGTCCAGAATACGGTATATCTCCTCCGGCACGCCGTGGGCACGGATGATAACCGCAGGAGGGGCTTCTCCCTCCTTCACGGCAGGAAGCTTCTCCAGCGCCTGTCTGTCCTCCAGCACCCGCACGCCTCTTTCCGTCAGCTCGCGTACCACCTCTTCGTTATGGACGACAGGGCCATAGGTATATATAGTTTCCCCTTTTTCCAGCTGTTCATACACGGTATCTACCGCGCGCCTTACACCAAAACAGAAGCCCGCGTAATCGGCAAGCCTGATTTCCATAAAGCTTATCCCACTCCTTTTCACATCTGCCCGGATTTTCCTATTTTCTCTTTGACAGAGCTTCGTAATCGCAAAGCTCCATAATCCTCTCTATCACTTCCTCCACCGTCATATCGGAGGTATCCACCAAAATTGCATCCTCCGCCTGTCTCAGAGGGGAAGTTTCCCTGTGCATATCGCGATAATCCCTTTCCTCAATATCCGCCCGGATTTTCTTTAAATCGCATTGTTCTCCCTTGGCCGCAAGCTCGTCATAGCGGCGTTTTGCCCGGACTTCACTGCCTGCGGTGAGATAAATCTTCACCTGTGCGCCGGGCAGCACGCAGGTGCCGATATCCCTGCCGTCCATGATACAGTCGCTCCCCGCCGCAAGCTTCTGCTGTAGCTCCACCAGCTTCCTTCTCACCTCGGGAATGGGACTGACTGCAGACGCTGCATTGCCAACCTCTTCCGTGCGCAGATACTTGTTTACATTTTCCCCGTTTAAAAATACAGCCTGCACGCCATTCTTATACCGGATGGTAATAACCGCTTCTCCGCACTTTTCTATGATCGCCTCAATGTCCTGCAAATCAACTCTTTCCCGCAGCATAAACAGCGCCATGGCACGATACATGGCTCCCGTATCCACGTAAATTATCCCAAGTCTCTTGGCCACTTCCTTTGCAATGGTGCTTTTCCCCGCTCCCGCAGGTCCATCGACAGCTATATTATAGCTCATACCCTTCTCTCCTTGTCCTATTCTCATACTGTTTTGAAAGAATGTCCGTCTCCGGCATCCTTCCGTGTAAAGCTTCAACTGCCCGCGCTCTCACCCGCAAGCCGCCCCGTGGACCAGGCAATCTGCAGATTAAAGCCTCCCGTCAGAGCATCCAGGTCCAATACCTCTCCCGCAAAATAAAGCCCCTTTACCTTTTTCGATTCCATGGTCGAGGGATTTACGTCCTTCACGGAAACACCGCCTCTGGTGATAATTGCCTCCTCAAATCCCCTGGTCCCCGTCACCGTAAGAGGAAGGTTTTTTATGAGGCTTACAAAGCTTCTGCGTTCCTCTCTGGTAATCTCATTCACCTTTTTATCGGGATGAATACCGGAAAGCTCTATCATCACAGGGATCAGCTTTATGGGAAACAGTCCTCCAAGAGCGTTTTTGAACTGTTTGTTTTTATTTTCCTCAAAGTCCCTGAGCAGACGCTTATCCAGCTGTTCCTCATCCATGGCGGGCTTTAAATCAATCAGCACTCTCGCTTCGCCTTCCGGCACATAGCAGCTGCTTGCCGAGAGTACCAGCGGTCCGCTGATGCCGAAGTGGGTAAAAAGCATTTCTCCGAAGCCCTGGTAAGTCTGCCGTTTTCCGCAGAATAAACGCAGAGACACATTTTTCAGGGCCAGTCCCATCAGCTGTCCGCACCAGCCTTCCTTTACATTAAAGGGAACCAGCGCCGGTCTTGTCTCCGTCACCCTATGCCCCGTTTCTTCCGCGAATCGGTAGCCGTCACCTGTGGAGCCTGTGGAGGGATAAGAAATTCCTCCCGTGCAGACAACAACGTTATCGGCAGACAATTTTTTACCGTCTTCTAGAATTACACCTGTTATCCGTCCATCTTCCACACAGAGCTTTTTTACCACAGTATGAAGCCTGATTTCCACTCCTCTTTTTTCCAGTTCCCGCCGAAATGCCGCAATGACATCCGAAGAATGATCCGACACCGGAAAGACTCTCTCTCCACGCTCCGTTTTCAACGGACATCCCGCCTGTTCCAGGAAGTCCATAACAGCTCTGTTATCATAGCTGTAAAAGGCGCTGTAAAAAAATTTCGGATTGGTACAGACATTTGCCAAAAGGGTCTCCGTATCCGCAGCATTTGTCACATTGCAGCGCCCCTTGCCGGTGATAAAAAGCTTTTTCCCCAACTTTTCGTTTTTTTCAATCAGGCAAACCTGTCTTCCTCTGCCCGCAGCAGCTACCGCCGCCATCATTCCCGCCGCGCCGCCGCCCACTATTATGACACGCTTCATATTTTTTCGTTCCTCCGCCTCGGCAGTTTTACCTTTCTTCCATATCCTGTTCCCTGCGGAGAGAATAATTCAAGATAGGTTCATCATCAATAAAATTGATTTCGTCATTCAGATAAACCTGATAGTTATTCCAGGTTTCCTCCAGCATTTCCAGGTTCTTCTTTACCTCCTGAGGACACTTTAAACAAAGTGCCACCACAAGAGCATTTATTACGCTCAATGGTGCCACCAGCGAATCCACAATGGATACCATATCGCTCCGGGCCAGAAGGTTGCAGGAAGAATACAGATTCATGGGAGAATTCACGGAATCCGTGATGGCAATTACTTTTGCGTTTCTATCGCTGGCAAATTCCATAGCCTTCAGGGTGCGCATGGAATATCTTGGAAAGCTGATGCCGATAAAGCAATCCTTTTCCCCGATTCGTATCATCTGCTCAAAGGTTTCGCTGACGCTTGTAGTCTTCAGAAGCACTACTCCGCCACGAATCATATTCAGATAAAAATGAAGGAACTCCGCTAGGGGCTCATTACTGCGCAGTCCCATGATGTAGATGTTCTCCGCCGCGAGAATCGTGTTGACTGCCGACTCAAAAGCTGCCGGGTCCAAATTTTCTATGGTATGCCTGAGTTTTTCAATATCGGCCGTTATCACGGAGGTTAACACCTCAGACTGTGTGCTTCTTCCATATTTTGCATCCATCTTCTGAACGCTGTTCAGCTTACTCTTTACACACTCTTCCAGTGCCTTCTGAAATTCCGGATACCCCTCATAGCCGATTCCCGATGCAAAACGCACCACCGTGGATTCACTGATTCCCAAAGTCTCTCCCAGCTTTGCCGCCGTCATAAAAACAGCCTGGTCATAGTGCTCCGATATAAAGGAAGCAATGGCCTTATGGCTTTTACTCATCTTATTATACCGCTCTGATATTCTGCTCAAAATATCATATTGTTTTTCCATATATATTCCCTTCGTCCGCAATAACTCCTATTGATATATTATTTCTTCAGCTGATTTGTAAAAGACTCATAGGAGTCGGACAGTAATTCTAAAGTCTGAACATCCGACAGGTCATAGTCTCCTGTCAGCGTCATACAGGCTGCGCCATGAATAAAAATCCACAATTTCATAAAAAGGCTGCCCGGGTCGGGACATCCCGCCGCTTTCGCCAGGTTAATCTCATAAACCACATTTCCCTCTTCCCCGTTCAACAGCTCATACATGCTCTTCCTACGCTGCGTGCCATTCACGAAAAGCAGTTCAAACAGATGCTTTTCCTCCCGCGCAAAGGCGATATAAGCCATTCCCAAATTGGAAAAAGGAGCTTTTCCCGTGCGGGGATACAGGCTGTAATAATCCTGAAAAAAACCGGCAGCTTTCTCGTAAACTGCATCCCACAGTTCGTCCATATTCTTATATACTCTGAAAATAGGCTGTGTAGAACACCCTGCCTTCGCTGCAACTTTTCTTGCCGTCACGTTTGCAAAGCCCTCTTCTCTGGTCATTGCAAATGCGGTATCCAAAATCATGTCGATTGTGATTGTTTCCTTACGGGCCATACCTCTTTCGTTCCTCCCTCTGATTTTCTGGCAATGACAATCCGACCGAAGATTAATGATTCAGGCCGTTCCGTCACTGGATTGTTATTCAAAGCATCGTATATAACACTTGTTATTTTACAGTCAACAGCATCGTCTTGTCAAGTGCTACATCTTGTGTCTGCATACTGCACATCTTGTGTCTTGCATGCTGTCTCATACTGCAAACAAAAAGCATTCCCGAAGGAATGCTTTTCTCAGTTCTCTATTCATCCAAAACCGTTGAAAAATATTGTATGGAGGTCACCTCACCATTGTTGCAGAGGAAGCAAAGCTTCATTCCATCCTTTTCATATACCAGCATATTTCCTTCTTCCGCGTAATCCGTTCCGTATGCTGCCGTCACATCCTCTTTCATACAACCGATATAGATACCTTCTGCCGTAGTCACCACGTCATTCTTCAGGATAATTGCAGATACAAAGTCTTCTTCGCCCTGTGGATAGGTATCTATTTCAAAATCACTGTAGGTATAAATCTTATCCAGTCCCTCAAAAGCACAGCTTGCCGCTTCAAAATAAGAGTCCGGATCTCCCAGTTTCTCCAGAATCGGCTTCATATTTTCATCGACAGAAACGGTCACATCCTTATATTGAAAAACAAATCCCTTGTGAACCGCTTCCTTTTCACTTCCATTTTCGGTCAGTGCTTCAGAATTTTCCCCCCCTCCGGCATTTTCCCGGGCGGAGTTTTCCGCAGGACTTCCCACTGTTTCCCTTTCAATCACTCTTTCGCTGCTTCCGCAGCCTGCCATCATAACCATACATGCCATCAATAAACCTAACACCGATTTTTTCATAAAACATCCTCCCGTCTTCACTGCTCTATTCCGTATCTAAAAAATTGCTCCTGCTTCTCCTGTTCATAATCCGCAAGTTTTTGTTCCCATATTGTATTCAGGTCTGCATCCGATCGTCTGTCCCGGACCGCTGTCTGTTCTCTGAGAATCTGCCCGAAGTAGGAACTGAGTTTTTCTGCCCCGGAAAGATTCAGATGCAATCCCCCATCATAGGTATCCGTCTGAAAATCCAGTCCGATTTCCTCTGTACATTCCAAAAAGTTGACATAAAGCAGGTTATGTTCACGTGCATACTCTTCCATCTGGACTTCCCATTCGTCATACCAGTAGGGATATAGGCTTGGCGCTTTTATCAAAATCAGTTGAATGCCTTTATCCTCACACAACTGAACCATTTTATCCAGATAGGAATATGCATTTTCTCCGAACCGGTAGTCAGCCAGAGGCTTGGCTTCCGGTATGTTCTCAGCCGCCTTCACATCCACCCTCATATAATAACCGTTATGTGAGACCTTCGGCACCTGAAACATATGCTCAAAGTCACCGGCCTGCAATTCGCTCCATCTGGAATGATATCTGAGTATGGGGAACAGATAATCCTCCAGATTTTCTCTGCCTGTCATAGATGCCTGAATTGCCCGCAGCTTTGAGGAGGACCATCTCATTCCCTCCAAAGACATCCTGTTGTATGCTTCTTTCTGAGGCTCATTATACTTCATGGACAGGACATTGAACACTACCACCTCAGGTGTTTCATATCGGAGGGTATCCTCCAGCAGATAATACGACTGCCAGATAAGCTGCTGTGCGCTTCCCCGTATATAACTGTGAATTCCGTACTCCTGCCACAAAACCGCAGGCGAAAAGTTTTCGTACACTTCACAGTCCCCGATAAAAATCACATCGTGTTCCTTGTCCTCCTCATAATATTCGGCAATGAGAGCACCCTCTATCACATCATCCACATACTTTGGCATCAACAGTCTCTGCAACAAATATAAACTGCAAATCACAATCAGAAAGGCGGCAATTCCTCTGCCATATTTTTTTACATTCATCCGTATACCACCTTTTCTCTAGAATTGATTGTAAATGAACTGGCTGGAATCATAACCGATTCCGTAAGCTCCCATCAGCAGCACCACCAGAAACAGGCCATACCAGAGAATGAATTTGCCCCAGTAAGGCAGACTTGCAATCTTCTCTCTCACATTTCCGGTTCGTTGCAGCAGGCTTACCGCAATCAGAAGAAGCAGTCCACACAGCAGAATACAATAATCCGTTACGGTCAATCCGATGTTTAGCAGTGAACCGTCCCATAATATATTCCAGTTTCCCGCACTGAACATACTGCCGAACATACGAAAAGTAAGAGGTACATCCCGGTAGCAGTCAAACAGACGCAGACAACTCATCAGCAAAACAGTTCTCACAACCTGAAACATTCTGAAGCCAAACTTACCATTCACATGAAACCTGTCATGGAATTTCTTGTAAAGAGGTTCAAGTTCCTGGGAGACCATAATCACCAGCCAGTTACCCAGCCCCCATGCTATAAAATTCCAGCTGGCGCCATGCCAGATGCCGGTGGCGAACCATACAACAAAGGAAGACAGATACACCGGTACTCTTTTACCGATTGCCTCTCCAAAATGATTACGCGAAAACTTTGAAAGTTTTAACATGGGTTTGCATACAGAAATGGGATAAAATATGTAATCCGTAAACCAGGAACCCATAGTAATATGCCATCTGTTCCAGTATTCCTTGATATTCTTGGAAAAATAAGGCCTTCTGAAGTTTTCCGTCACCTCGATACCCATGGTTTGAGCGATACCGATTGTTATGTCGATGCCGCCGGTAAAATCCGCATAAAGCTCCAGCGCATAGAACAGCATACCCACAAATACATAGGCTCCATTGTAAATATCAGCCTCATGAATCAGTGTGTTGACGCCTGTCAGAATACGATCAGCAATTACAAGCTTTTTAAAGGATCCCCACAAAATACGCTGAAGTCCAAAGGAAAACGTCTTTCTGTCAAAAGGATGCTCCTGAAAGAGCGTCTTCCTTAAATCTCCGAATCTGCTGATTGGGCCCTGAATCAACTGTGGGAAAAAGGAAACAAACAGTGCAAAACGGAATACATTCTTCTCTGCCTCCACAGTTCCCCTGTAAACATCAATAATATATCCCATTGCCTGAAAGGTATAAAAGGATATGCCCAGAGGTACAATCATGTCCACAAAGCTCAGTTCCCCGACGCTTCCCACTGCTTTTATCACAGAATTAATGTTTGAGATTACAAAATTGGTATACTTCACCACCGCCAGAATACCAAGATTCAGCAACAGACAGGAAAGCGTCCATATCCATGTTCCGTGCTTAATTTTCGCTTTATAACTCTTTTTCTCTTCCTTGCTGAGATTCTCTTTCTGCTCACGCAAAAAAAGGCACTCTTTTCCCGCAATGCCTCTATTTTTCTGCCTGCTAACCATGTGGTGAAAATAGTTACCGCAATATAAACACAGTATATCGGACTTGCCCAGAAATAGAACACAAAACTGGCAAGCAACAGAACTTTCCACTGCCACTTTGCCGGAAGTATGTAATACAGCAGCAAAAGGATCAGCAGAAACTCCAAAAACCTATAGGATGTAAACAGCATCTCAGTCCTCGTCCTCCAGCTGCTTAATCAGCTCGTATAATGCCTTCGCAGAGTTAAAGTTCTCCGGCAATATATGCTCGGCAGAAATCACCACATCAAATTGCTCGGCTATTTCCGAGATAATCGAAATAATGTCAAAGGAGTCCAGAATTTTATCATCAATCAGATGTTCCTCCTCCTCAAAGTTCACATCCGGGTGAAGTTCCTGCAAAATTTCCAATAATTCTTCCATGATTTACCTCTTTCTCTTATTTTGTTCTCTCCTGATGATTCTTCATCAGAGTTACTCTGTCAATCTTCCCGTTTGCAGTAAATGGCATCTGCTCCAACTTTCTGACATAGTTGGGAATCATATATCTGGGAAGCTTATCCTTCAGCAGTGCAATCAGTTCCTTCTCCTCTATATCCCCAACATAGTATAGCACAATTTTACCATTCTGCCCATCATAGATACAACCCGATATTTTCACATTGTCAAGCATATTGACATTTACTTCTATCTCGCCCAGTTCTATACGGTGTCCCATATGCTTAATCTGATAATCCTTACGGGATACAAAGATAAGTTCCCCATATTCATTGTACCGTCCCAGATCACCTGTGCGGTATATCAATTCCGGATAGGCTGTATTCAAAGGGTTCTGTACAAACACCTCGCTCGTCTTTTCAAAATTATTGTAATATCCAAGGGTTAATGACGTTCCCCGAATGCAGATTTCACCTGTTTCTCCCTGCCCGGCAAGTGTATTATCCTCTTTCAGCAGCAAAATTTCCGTATTTGCAAAGGGTCTTCCGATAGGAATAGCCTCGTCCAATTCAAACTCTCTCTCAACCTTGTAATAGCAACACATGCCTGTTCCTTCCGTAGGTCCGTAGAGATTGGTAAATTTTGCCTCCGGCAGCACCTCTCGCCATCTGTTAAATTGCTTTATGGGAAAGACCTCGCTCCCGAAAGCAATTGTATGAAGGTATTGCGGAACCACTGTTTTAAAAGTGTTAAAAGCCGAAATCATTGCCAGCGCAGATACCACCCAGCATATTGTGTTAATATGATACTCGTTCAGGAATTCCACCAGCTTCACAGGCATCATAAACTTTTCCCTGGGAATCAGATATGTTGTGGCACCATACTTTAATGTGGGATAAAGTTCTTTCAGACAGGCGTCAAAATAAAGCGGCGTCTGATTGCCGAACACAGTATTTTCATCAAGCTCAAGAACCTCGGACAGATGTTCAATGTAATCCAGCACCGAGCGATGACAGGCAGCTACTCCTTTGGGTATCCCTGTTGACCCGGAGGTAAATACCACATAGATGGGATCCGTATCTATGGCTTTAGCATGAATTTCCCGCAACGCATCATTATCAATCTTTGTTCCGCAGATTTCATCGTACAGAACAATTTGCGCTTTATATGAAAACGTTTCTGCCAGCTTTGCGGTCCGCTCATCACAGAGAATAATCTCCGGCTTCAGATTTTCCAAAATCAGGTCAATACGAACACGGGGCATCTCTTCATCAATCGGCACATAGAAACATCCTCCCCTGACCACGCCGAAAAAAGCCGTCACCTCTTTTGGATGCTTATTCATAAATACTACAACCGGCTTCTTGTATATACTCTTTTGATGAAGCCATGTTCCGATTGCTCTGCCGGCTCTGTCCACCTCCGAGAAGGTCATTTCGTCGGTTCCGTTCGAAAAGGCAACTTTCTCCGGTACTCTTACAACCGTTTCATCCAAATAGTCCAGTACATTATTCTGCATATTTATCAAGCCTTTCTATTGTGTAATCAGATGTCGAAACCTCTCATCAAATCTGCCGCACTCCTGTACCGCCCTTCCGGACAGCACTTCCATCACATCCAGATACCCTGCCGGCAGCCGGAAATCTCTTTTCAGCAGAGACAGCTCCGTACAGCCCAGCAGATTGACTTGGGCTCCCTCAGCAAACAATTCTTCTCCAACCCGGATGAGTTCATCTATGTTTCCCTTCTCGCCTGACTTTATCTGACAATATATCAGTTTCATAATCATCCGCTGGGACTCCTCACACGGATTTACGGTTGCAATCCCATAGCGGTTGAATACATCAGGAAACAGTTCACTTTGTACGGTACCGTCCGTAGCCATGATGCCGACTTTATCCACACCCGCCTCCTTCAAATATTCCGCTGTCTCCCTCACCGCATGCAAAACCTTGACACCGATGCCCTTCTCCAATTCCCCGTGAAAATAATGTGCCGTAATACAGGGAATTGCAATCATCTCAGCACCCATTTCCTTTAACTCCAGACCAATATCAATCATCTCATGTACCGGATTTTCCTGACTCAAACCCAGAATATACCTTGTTCGGTCAGGAATTGACGGCTTACTGTGCATCAGGATTTCCATATGCTCCTGATCGCTCTCCGCCCTGCTCATTCGTGTCAAAAGATATAAAAAATATGTAGTCGCCATAGGACCCAGTCCGCCGATAATTCCCAGTTTCTTCATTTGCGCTCCTTACTGTTCCCTCAAGGCTCTAATTCACCTTCGGATAGGCATCATGATCATAATTATGTGAGTTATTATGCTTTGACGAATATTCCATCAGCTGTTCATCCGTCCAGTAAAAAATGGTGGGGTGGTCGTATCTGGGTGTAGTATCCAAATGATACCATCCTTCTCCGATATCAACAAGGTTCCAATAATGGCTTGTCTTTGTGGGAATCTTTGCAATATCCATATTAGTGATGCCCGCCCTGTCCAAAAGTACCTTTGTAGTGCAGGCGTAAACATAACAGTCACCCGATTTTAAAACCAATCCCTCATAGGCAGCCTTCACCCAGTCTCCCTTATCCGAATGATTGATATAGCCAATATTACCCTTTACATAACTGTAAATTGCCCACAATTTATCGTACTCAGACATTCCTTCCGTAAAAATGGCGGCAAGTACCGCATCAGCATAACCATACACCTCATTTACATCGTAAACCATAGGCTTCACCGTCACATTCACAGTGACAGATGTGCTGTTTCCGGCATAGTCGGTGGCTGTATAAGTCACAGGATATACACCTTCAACCTCTGTATTCACCTGACTGCTGTCTACGTTGAGCTGTAATCCCTCTTCACAGTTATCTTTCAAAATAATGTTTTTCCGATAGGAAATGGTAGTTCCCATTGTGTAAACAATATCTCTTGCCCCGACAATTACCGGCGGTTCCGTATCTTCCTCCAGAGTGAGCTCTGCCTCTGCCATGGTCCGGTTATTTCCCTCATCGGTAAAGACAATCGTCACCTTTGCAACGCCCGGGACAGAAATATCCGGCTCCTGCTCATAGTCAACTGTAACCTCTGTTACATCCTCAACCGATACCACAAACTTTTCCGCCGGAACGGGAAGATTCGTAAATCCGAAAACATTCTGCACCTGTACTACAGGCGCAACAGTATCCACTACATTCAAAACGGAATTATAAATCTCACCATCCACTTTTAAGGTAACATTCTGCTTCGACGGCTTTGTTGTGTCAAGTTCCGTCGAAAGAAGTTCTTTCACACTACCTGCCAGAGTGAAGTCCTCCGCAGTCGGATAACCGCTTCCCGCCTCCCATGTCAGTTCTTTCAACACAGGATCTATCAACAGTTTTGATTCCAGCGTAGTTGTGTTCCCGGCTATATCGGACAGAATGACCGAGACAGTCTGCTCTCCTCCCTTTTCAAAGTCAGGCGCTGTGATAAATTCAACCGTCACGTTTGTAGCATCTTCTATATTCTTTACAAATTCCGCAGCTTCGCAGCAGTCTCCGTATTCCAGTATAACCTCATTTGATTCGGCCTTGGGCGCAACAGTATCCTGAATTACAAGCTTACACTTATGGGTAAACAGCCCGCTTTTTACATATACCGTGTATTCTCCCGGAATATGGATGTCAATTGGCTGGCTTTTTTCGGTAAAAACAGCCTTCTCATCCTCATTCTTCAAAAAATCCTGTGGTAATACCTCCACTCCAGCTTCCGCATAACATGTTTTATATGCAAGACTGTTTACATACAAATATCCGCTCAAAAGCAGCCCCATACAAATCAATACGCAGGCGGCAGTCAGTCGGATTCTCCTTTTTTTACCGTTTCTTTTGTCTGTCATCTTTTTCTAACCTTTTCCGAATCAATATTTTCAAGGGTACAAATTCGTCCCATTATCTCATATCGCCGTAAAAAAGTTTAGCACAGCTCTAAATCTTTGTCAATCAAAGCTGTGGTTTCTCAGTCAGTTTTCATCAGCCTGTCACAAACTGTCAGAACTTTGTCTCCCCGTCCCGCATCTCCTGCAAAGAGAACAGCAGCCGTGCCGTCTTGCCGGATTCTACCTCCAC
>CAZGTY010000061.1:0-11808 GCA_964528895.1 uncultured Blautia sp.
ATTTACCCGTCAAAAGCTGATTCCCGGATTGTCCGGCTGACAGTTTCCAAAAATTTAATATTTACCTTTATTGACATAACTCTCCCTCCATAATATGATTATAAAGGAATAAGTAATATTTACGCGAGGTACTGTTTTGAACATTTTATTTTTTTTAACGCCCAAAAGCGAAGTAGCATACATTTATGAGAACGAAACCTTACGCCAGACCGTGGAAAAAATGGAACACCGCAAGTTCTCCTGTATCCCCATTCTCAGTATGGACGGCCGTTATACGGGCACCATTTCCGAGGGGGATCTTCTCTGGGGGATCAAACGGCTGAACTTCAGCAGCATTAAGGAAATGGAGGATGTGCCTATTATGGCGATCCCCCGCCGCGCCACCTATAAACCGGTCCGCGCCAATTCGGATATTGAGGATCTGTTAGACCGGGCCATCAATCAGAATTATGTTCCCGTAGTGGATGACCAGGGCTACTTTATCGGACTTATCACACGTAAGGAAATTATCAAATATTGCTATAAGGAATTAAAAAAAGCCGCTGGCAGGAATGAATAATCCGCCAGCGGTTTTGCTGCGCACGACCCCGGTAAATATGTGCCGCACTGAACGCCGGAATCTGCGCCGCCTCGTTAATCAGGGATCACCGGTACCGCATCGGCAGGAATGGGACAGGTGTACCCCTCTGCCGTGCGCTTCTCAAATTCCCCGCGCGCCTCTCTGAGCAGCTCCGGCCTTGTCATAAGATCAATGGCAGCTCCCGCCAAAACCTTTCCCGCACAGATCGCCGCCTTATGCCCGATGCTGGTTCCCGCACAGGCCACATTCTGCCAGCTGTGACCCGGGCATCCATTCGGCCATGCTGCCACATGGATCTGTCCGGTGGGCGTGAGCCAGCTCACATCCCCCACATCCGTGGATCCAGCCTGAAAAGCCTCGCCCTGATATAGGGGCGCCAGAAACGCATTCATCGCATGGCCGCTTTTGCGGCGCATGGCTTTTACCTGCTCTTTCAGCTCCCCGTCAAACTCCGCCCCTATGCCAGGGACGATCTCCTCGCCGCCATAGGTATGGATCAGTTGATCTGCATAGGCGTTCTCCTCATCCGTATAGGTGGGAACGCCCACCTCCCGGAAATTCTCATACAACACCCGTTCTATGGCGAAATTACTAACCGTATCTGCCAGCCCGTCAATAAACTTCTTTTCGAAGCTTGTCTCCGTCATGAGGGCCGCTCCCTGAGCAATCTTATCCACACGCTCCGTAAGGCTCACAGCCTCCGATACATGATTGGAACGGATCATATAAAGTACGGACGCCCTGGACTGCACCACATTTGGGCTTAAACCGCCAGCATCCGTAATGGCATAATGTACGCGCGCCTTATCGCTCATATGCTCCCGCAGGAACTGAACACCGATATTCATAAGCTCTACCGCATCCAAAGCGCTTCTTCCCATCTCCGGCGCACCCGCCGCATGGGAGGCAGTTCCGGTAAATTTATACTGTATCTGAATACAGGAATTGGTAGAGCCCGTCCCAACCTCATTTACGTCCTCCGGATGCCAGGTAAGTGCGGCGTCCAGATCCTTCCACACCCCGTCCCGGGCCATAAACGCCTTGGCAGCGCCGCCCTCCTCACCCGGACAGCCGTAGAGAATTATGGTTCCCGCCTGCCCTGTCTTTTCCAGATATGCCTTTACCCCCATAGCCGCAGCCATGGCCCCGGCCCCCAGAAGGTTATGCCCACAGCCATGGCCGCAGCCGCCGGGATGGATTTCCTCACGTTTAATACTTCCGGCTTTTTGAGAAAGGCCGGAGAGGGCATCATATTCCGCCAGAATACCGATCACCGGTCTTCCCCTGCCAAAGGATGCCAGAAAGGCCGTTTCAATATTACAGATTCCCTTTTTTACCTGAAAGCCTTCCCCTGCCAGCACGCGGCAATACAGCTCCGCCGACTTTTTCTCCTGCAGGGAAAGCTCCGCATATTCCCATATGCGATCCGCCACATCCCTGATAAGATCCTCCCTGACGCTGATAGCGGCCAGAGCGGCCTGTTTTTCTTTATCCATATTCTTCCCCTTAAAGCACCTTGGCCAGGAAATCCTGCAGTCTGGGATTCCCCGGACGGTCAAAGATATCCCCCGGAGTTCCCTCCTCCAAAAGCTTCCCCTGATCCATAAATAACACGCGGTTTCCTACTTCCCGGGCAAAGCCCATCTCATGGGTCACACAGACCATGGTCATCCCTTCCTTTGCCAGCTCCTTCATGACATCCAGAACTTCGCCGACCATCTCCGGATCCAGCGCAGAGGTAGGCTCATCAAAAAGCATGACTTCCGGCTCCATAGCCAATGCGCGGACAATGGCCACACGCTGCTTCTGGCCGCCCGAGAGCTGAATGGGATATGCCCCTGCACGATCCTTTAGGCCCACGCGCTTCAGAAGGCTCAGGGCCTTTTCCTCTGCAGCCGCCCTGCTGATACCTTTTACCTTCATCGGCGCCAAAGTCATATTATCCAGAATAGTCATATGGGGAAACAGATTAAAATGCTGGAACACCATTCCCATTTTCTGCCGGAGAGCATCTACGTCCAGCTTCACCGCCTTCCCGCCGGCATCCTTATATTTTTTCTTTGTGATATCCACGCCGTCAAAAATGATCGAGCCTCCCGTAGGCTCCTCCAGAAGATTCAGGCTTCTCAGAAACGTAGATTTTCCGGAGCCGGACGGACCGATCACAACCACCACATCGCCCTTGTAAATATTGGTCGTAACGCCGTCCAGAGCTTTGATTGCGCCCATATTATAATGTTTTTTTAAATCCGTTATCTGAATCAGACTATCTCTTGTCGCCACGGCTCATTCTCCTTTCGAAATACGCGATCAGCTTGGATGTAGGGAAGCACAGGCAGAAGTAAATTGCCGTCGCAACCAGAAGGGGCTCGATAATAACAAAGGTAGCTCCCCTCACTGCATTTACCGCAGACATAATATCCTGCACTCCAATGGTATATGTAATGGCGGATTCCTTGATGATAACAACAAATTCATTGGCGATCGCAGGAAGAATATTCTTCAGCGCCTGAGGCAGAATGATATATCTCATATTCTGCACCTGCGACAGGCCCAGAGAGCGGGCCGCCTCCGTCTGTCCTCCGTCAATAGACTGAATACCGGAACGGATGATCTCACAGAGATAAGCGCCGGAGTTCATCCCCAGGGCAACCACGCCTGGGAAGAAACGGTCAAATTTAATAAAGCCGAAAAGCTGAAAATCTGGAAGCTCAATCATGCTGAACACACCATAATAAATAATAAATATCTGTACCAGCACAGGGGTGGAACGAAGAACCTCCACATATGCGGTGGCAATAAAATTCAGCGGATTAAACCTGCTGACCACTGCCAGAAACCCTTTTCCCCTCTGATAGCCATTGCTGTCAATTCCGAGGAAACGCAGCGGCCGGAAATTTGACAGACGCATCAGCGCCAGGATCAGCGCCAGACAAAAGCCGATGACTACGGTAAACAGGGACAAAAGCACCGTAACCAGAAGACCCTGTTCAAAGAGCTTGGCATATGGGGCAACCTTTGTAAAATTGCTGAGTTTGATAAATGAATCCATAAAAAGCTCCTTTCTCCTCCAACCAACAAGGAGCTGCCGCATTTTTCACCAATAATATGCAGCAACCCCTTGCTCATTAAATCCTTATGCTTTACACCAGACCCGGATCAAAGCCCGACTGTGTATATTATTTATTCCGCAGCTTCCTCGTCCGCCTCCGGAACAGCGCCCTCTTCATCCAGAAGACCCTCATAATTCTCCCCGGATGCAAGCTCATTTGCCTCTGCTACGAACTGATCCATGGAACCATCCTCCAGAGCCTGGGCGATCGCCTCATTTACAACCTTCAGAAGCGCTTCATTGCCTTTATTAACGCCGACAGCAGAACCCTCTACATCGTACGGAACATCCAGAACAATCTCCAGCTCCGGATAGTTTTTCTGATAGCTCTCTGCTACTGCGGTCTCGATATACGCAGCATCCAGCTTGCCTGCCATCAGCTCGGAAATGATGTCCGTTACCTTCGGAAGAGATACAAGATCCGCATCCGGCGTATTCTCCTTCGCCAGATTTTCCTGAATAGAGCCAATCTGCGCACCGATGGAAACATCGGAGTTATTGCAGGCCTCAAAGGAATTATAGGTCTCCGCATTATCCTTCAAAGTTACAAAGGACTGCCCTCCAAAATAATAAATATCGGAGAAAGCCATGGCATCCTCACGCGCCGGATCCGGAGAAAGGCCGGCCAAACCAAGGTCTACGGAGCCGGTAGCCAGTTCCGCCAGAACGCCGTCAAAATCCATCGGGATAATTTCCAGTTCAAGTCCTGCATAATCTGCAATATACTGAGCCAGTGCCAGATCAAAGCCCGCCAGTGTAGGATTCCCGTCCGCATCGATAGAGTAAAATTCATAGGGAGCAAAGTCCGGACTGGTAGCTACGGTCAGCTTACCTTCCGTAACCGTTGACAGATCCTCCGTCTCAGCCATTACTGTGACGGGAGCCAGCATACATGCGGCCAGAGCAAGCGCTGTTAATTTCTTCATATTGTTCTCCTCCTTGTATATGCATCGTTTATTCATTTGAGATGCATAATTATTAATTACTATTCATTCATTATAACGGTTTTTTTAAAATATGCAAGTACATTTTTTGGATGTTTGATTTTTGCAATTTTCCACGTCTCTCTGTGAAAGCTTTTTATAAAATCCGGATTCATCTTGAATAATTATTGATTAAATTTTATAATAAATCCAGAGCACAGCTTCCGGCAGGCGGAGGCTGCGGCCAACCTTACGATGATTCACAGAAAAGGGGGTTGCTATGGGTATGAATCAGACGCCTGCTTCCGAGCGGGTACATATCAGTTTTTTCGGCAAACGGAACGTCGGCAAATCCAGCGTTATCAATGCAGTCACAGGACAGGATCTGGCAATAGTCTCAGATGTAAAGGGCACCACTACGGACCCGGTATATAAAACCATGGAGCTCCTGCCTCTGGGGCCTGTGATGGTCATTGACACGCCGGGCATCGATGACAGCGGCGAACTGGGGCAGCTTCGGGTAAAAAAGAGCTATCAGGTATTAAATAAGACCGACATTGCCGTTCTGGTGGTAGATGCCGCCATCGGAAAAGGGCCCGAAGAGGAAGCCCTTATCGCCCGATTTCGGGAAAAAGGGATCCCCTGGCTTACCGTGTACAATAAGCTGGATCTGATACCATCCGGGCAGCGGCCAAACCCGGCCGCAGCTTCCACTGCGGAAGAAGCCCCGGGGCAGAAAGAACAGGAAATCTTTGTCAGCGCTTTTAAAGGTACAAACATTCATGAGCTCAAGGAAATGATCGCCGCACTGAAACCGGCGGAAAACCATAAATACCCCATTATTGCCGATCTCATCGAGCCTATGGATCTGGTGATCCTGGTGGTTCCCATTGATAAGGCAGCTCCCAAGGGCCGTCTGATCCTTCCCCAGCAGCAGACTATCCGGGCCATTCTGGAAAGGGGCGCCCTCTCTCTGGTCCTCCGGGATACGGAACTGAAAGACAGCCTTTCCCGTTTTCGTTCCCAGGGGATCCGCCCCGGACTTGTAGTGACGGACAGTCAGGCATTTGCCGGTGTTTCAAAGGATACGCCCGAAGATATCCCCCTCACCTCCTTCTCCATACTTTTTGCCCGGTACAAGGGCGATCTGGAAACCCTGGTGCGGGGAGTGTCCGCTCTGGACTCTATCCGTGACGGCGACAAAATCCTCATCTCCGAAGGATGTACCCACCACCGGCAGTGCGACGACATCGGTACCTTCAAGATACCGGGCTGGATCCGGGAATATACCGGAAAAGAGCCCGTATTTCACTTTACTTCAGGCACGGAATTTCCGGATGATGTGACCGGCTACCGTCTGGTGGTTCACTGCGGCGGCTGTATGCTGAACGAACGGGAAATGAAATACCGGATCGCCTGCTGTGAAGATCAGGGAATCCCTATCACCAACTACGGCATCCTCATCGCCCAGGTGACCGGCATTCTGAAGCGAAGCCTGGAGCCCTTTCCTGCCATACGGAGGCTTTTGCCGTAATCTGCCGGACATAGCGACGGATCGTACTGCGGCCGTTTATTCCGGACAAAATGAAGCTGCGGAAATAAATTTATTCTGACGGAGGATATAATGAAATTTACAAAAATGCATGGAATTGGAAACGATTACGTTTACGTGAACTGCTTTAAAGAAAAAGTAGAAAACCCCTCTGAGGTGGCAAAATTTGTCAGCGACCGGCATTTCGGAATCGGCTCGGACGGACTGATCCTTATCAAGCCCTCAGACGTGGCGGACTGCGAGATGGATATGTATAATCTGGACGGTTCCCAGGGCGCCATGTGCGGAAACGGTATCCGATGTGTGGCAAAATATGTTTACGACTACGGTATTGTGGACAAGACCAGCATCAGCGTAGCCACAAAAAGCGGAATCAAATATCTGGAGCTTACCGTGGAAAACGGTAAAGTCTCCATGGTGAAGGTAAATATGGGAGCCCCTGTTCTCGAAGCCTCAAAAATCCCCGTAAAATCAGACGCCCCGCAGGTCATCGACATGCCGATCCGGATCAATGGAAGCGCTTACCGCTTCACGGCGGTTTCCATGGGAAATCCTCACGCCATCGTGTATATGGAGGATGTGGAGCATCTGGAGATAGAAAAGATCGGACCTTCCTTCGAACATCACCCATTCTTTCCGGACCGTGTAAATACGGAATTCGTTGAAATCATAGACAGGCACACTCTCCGGATGAGGGTGTGGGAGCGCGGCTCAGGGGAAACCCTGGCATGCGGGACAGGCGCTTGTGCAGCCGTTGTTTCTTCCATTTTAAATCACCACGTAGACAGTGATTCTCCTCTTACCGTAAAGCTTCTGGGCGGCGATCTGCAGATCTTCTGGGACCGCAGAGAAAACCTGGTATATATGACCGGACCCGCCACCACGGTATTTGACGGAGAAATCCGAGTTTAGACAGGAAAATCCGGCTTTAAAATGTAGCGGAACCTTCCATAAGCTTTAACTGAACCATCTTTTCTTTCTGAAAAACCAGATCTCTATGGCTACAATCACTGCGCAGACGCCGCATATGATAAAGTAGCCATGGGGAGACCGCAGCTCAGGCATATTCACAAAATTCATGCCGTACCAGCCCGTGATCAGGGTCAATGGCAGGAACACGGTCGTCACCACCGTGAGAAACTGCATAATCTCATTCTGCCGCACATCGATCTGTGTCTGATGCAGTTCCCGAAGCTGCAGAGAATATTCCTTCAGCATCTGAACAATGCCGTACAGACGATCCGCTTTTCCGGAGTACATCTCAAACAAAGCGCTGTCCTTCTCATCTTCCCGCTCAGCCGCATTCTGTCTGAGAGTCTCACCCACATCCGAAAGCTGCTGATAATAAGAGCTGAGCGCCGACAGATCCTTACGCACACTTAAAATCTTCCTGTCAAACTCTCTGGCCCGGCCATTCAAAAGCCGCTCCTCCAATCCGGTCAGCCGTTCTTCAAATTCCTGCAGGAACTGAACGTCATCCTTAATAAGAAACTCCATAAAATCAAAAAGGCGCCTGGATGACGATATCATGTCAGCGGTATAAAGGGACTCCATTTTCTGCAGCTCCCCTTTTACAAAGTCATGATCATCCGCGAAAATTATGCGGTCAGCCATCAGGCCAAAGCCAAATACGGTCTTTTGTCCGGAAAGATTTGCTTTCAAAGGAACCGCAAAGGTTCCCGCAGCCATTTCATTCAGACATTCCGCCCTGCAAAAGCGGATCCTTCGATCACCGTTGCTCACAAAAATCCTCCGGAAAACATCCGGAAATTCCCGGCGGAATTCTTCCATGGTATAAATCTCCGCCCTGCAGGAAAACGATTTTCTCTTCTCCTCTGCCCTGTGAACATTCCTCTGATCATCCATCCAGTCACTCCTAATACGGATTTCCCAAAAACAGCGGGACGCATATAAGATATTCAACTCAGAATATGCTTCATGAGAAGTTCCGCCGTCCGCTCCGTGGCCGTTCCTTTCTCATAGCTTCCAAATTCTTCCTGATGCTTCAGGCATCTCTCTTTCTGCTCTTCCTCATCATAGTCCAGAATCCTCCGAGACAGCTCCTCATTGGTAACCGCAGCCTTATAGGGCCAACGTTCCACAGGCGTGTAAAAGCTCCGTTCTTTTTCATAGCTTTCCAGATCCGGTACAAATAAAAATCCCGGCTTGTCCGTAAGAGAAAAGTCCCAGACAGACGAAGAATAATCGGTAATAAGCACATCCGCCAGCAGCAGCAGTTCCTGCATGTCCGGATAATCGGAAACATCGGTCTGACTGCTGTGTGATGCAGAAATGCGCTGAAAATAATGGCCTCTGTATAAAAGCCTCCACCGGCCTCCAAAGCGCTTTTCCAAAGCTTTCAAAAGCATACCGCCATCCAGTCCGTCCGGATGGGCAGCCTCCTGATATCCTGCGTTCCCTCTGTAGGTCGGCGCATACAGCGCCAGCTTCTCCATCGGGTCCAAACCGTATCTCCGGCGGATCTCCCGACACTTTTTCTCATCGGTTTTCTTGAAAAACAGGTCATTTCTGGGCATCCCAAAGGGACGGAACTTCTCGGGCCCAAGCCCCGTAGCGCTCTCCATAGCCTCCGTAAAACGTGCGGAGCTGGTGAGAAACGCATCGGTCTGTGCCTGACTGATCTTTATAAACAAAGGCCCTGTACCATTTATGCCGCTGGAAATATCCAGCCCCACCTTTTTGTACGCTCCTCCGCCATGCCAGGTATTCAAATGAAACTGGGAACTCCGAAGAGGAATTTTCGCTGTAATACCGCTGTTCGTAACCACCACGCCGGAGGTCATGACCTCAAAAAAGTATTTCAGAGAATTGTGCTTTACCACAGCCACATTCTTTTTCAGTTCTTCCGGCAGATCGTTTCCGTTATATTCATATACATACTTTAAATTATTTCCCTGAGTATCCCGGAAATATTCATAGAGATATTTGGGATTGCAGGAAAACTGCGCTCCTTCATAGCTGGAAAAAAAAAGCTTTCTTTTATCTACGGGAAATACATACAGGATTTTTAAAGCTGCCCGCATAAAATAGATCCCGACAGCTTCTTTTAATTGCCTAAAATTCATATTCATTTCACTTTCAGAATATCCATGATCTTCACAACGACCTTCAAAACAGGCGTAGGAAACATTTTTTTCACCGTTCTCCGCAGTTTATTGTCCGTATCCCAGGTCCCCTGAAAATGGTGAATGGTATACGAATTTTCCGTAAGTCTCACCTCCAGCGTCCTGGAATCCTTTGGCGAAAAATAATCCCTGGGATAAAAGGTAAAATCACAGACGGCCTGCTTCCGGTTATTCAGCTTCAGCCCTGACCGCAGCGCAGACTCCGTGACACTCACCACGTTTGTTTTCAGATCATAGCTTCCGTCCCCTTTTATAAAATGCCGGCCCTGATACTCATCCAGAAGCATTTTAATAAAAGGGTGCCCCTTCTCCGCTCCCATGATCGCAGTGGACACCGCACTCCCGCTCTCAAAGCCGGAAAAGCCCTTCTCCTTAAGAAATCTGTCCGGATTTTTCAGCATTTCCACATCGGTGTCCATATAGATCCCGCCGTATTCCTTAAGTACATACAGACGGACATAATCCGTAACAAAGGCCCACTTTTTCACCTGTGCCGCCTCTCTGGTATAGTCTGTGCAGTTTAGATCAAAGTTCTTCTCATTCCATTCAATGATCTGATAATCCGGACAGTACCTTTTCCAGGTATCAATGTATTTCCTGCATCCCTCGGGCAGAGGATTATCTCCAAACCAGCAGTAATGGATCGTTTTGGGTATCATTTCCTTCTCCCGTGCTGTTCTGTCCCAGAATGGATTCCACCGGGCTCCTGGCAGCTCTCCTTTATCTTTATTCCTGTATTTATCGTCTTTCTATACGGTATTGCGCTTTATCATTTTACAGCATTTCCATATATTCTTCCAGCATTTTTAATTCTTTTACCTCGCTTTTCATCTATTGACATCCTGCCGCGATTTTGAGGAATCCGCTCTGTATATTAATCTTCTTTCGCCCATCCATAAGAATATTTCACCGCTTTTTTCCAGCCTCTCAGCTTTTCCGCACGGACATCCTCCGTAATAGAGGGCCAGAATGTCTGATCGATAGCCCAGTTTCGCACCACAGCCTCCTTATTTTCCCAGTAACCCACAGCCAAGCCTGCCAGATAAGCAGCTCCCATGGCGGTGGTTTCCACACATTTCGGGCGTTTTACCGGCGCATTGCTGATATCCGCCTGTGTCTGCATAAGGAAATCATTGGCGCTGGCGCCGCCGTCCACCTTAAGTGCAGTGAGACGGTTTCCGGAATCCGCCTCCATAGCTCTTACCACATCATCCACCTGATAGGCGATGGATTCCAGCGTAGCCCGGATAATATGATATTTATTTACGCCGCGGGTAATCCCCACGATGATCCCCCGGGCATACTGATCCCAGTAGGGCGCGCCCAGACCAGTGAAAGCCGGTACCACATAGCAGCCATTTGTATCCGGCACTTTACTTGCCATATATTCGGAATCTGACGCGGAATCGATCAGCCGCATTTCATCACGCAGCCACTGGATAGAAGCCCCGGCAACGAAAATCGATCCTTCCAATGCATAATTTACTTTTCCATCCAGCCCCCAGGCAATGGTGGTTACAAGGCCGTTCTTTGAAAATACCGGCTTTTCTCCCGTATTCATCAACAGGAAACAACCTGTCCCATATGTATTTTTTGCATCCCCCGGGTGAAAGCAGGTCTGTCCGAAAAGCGCAGCCTGCTGGTCTCCCGCCGCTCCTGCAATGGGAATAGGGCCTCCCAGGAAGGATGGATCCGCATAGCCGTAAATACAACTGGAAGGCTTTGGTTTTGGCAGCATACATCCGGGAATATCCAGCTCAGAAAGGATCTCCTCATCCCACGTCAGAGTATTGATATTAAAAAGCATGGTCCGGGAGGCATTGGAATAATCTGTCACATGGGCGTCCCCCTTTGTCAGCTTCCAGATCAGCCACGTCTCCACTGTTCCGAAAAGAAGCTCTCCTGCTTCCGCCCTGGCTCTGGCTCCGGGCACATTATCCAGGATCCATTTCAGCTTGGTTGCGGAAAAATAAGCATCGATCACCAGTCCGGTCTTCTCTCTGAATTTTTCTGTCAGGCCCTTTTCCTTCAAGGTATCGCTGTATTCCGAGGTTCTCCGGCACTGCCACACAATGGCATGATAAATGGGCTCCCCTGTGTTTTTATCCCACACAATGACCGTTTCACGCTGATTGGTAATACCGATGGCCGCAATGTCAGAAGCCTCCGCGTTGATCATACTCATGGCCTCCACAGTCACGCCCAGCATACTGGCCCATATTTCATCCGCATCGTGCTCCACCCAGCCCGGCTTCGGAAAATACTGTTTAAATTCTCTCTGGGCAACGCTGCACATATTTCCTTTCTCATTAAATAAAATACAGCGGTTGCTGGTGGTCCCCGCATCCAATGCCATTACATACCTTGCCATGATCATCCTCCTTTTTCAAATGGCCCCGGCGCACACCGGGGCCGTATTCTTCAATTCTTCAAATAATAATCTACCGCTATTTTACTATGTTTTCCACGAATTCTCAACGACATAGTAAATAATC
>CAZGTY010000062.1:0-2228 GCA_964528895.1 uncultured Blautia sp.
TCCAGGCAATGGCATCGGCATAATCTTCTTTACAGTTTTCATAGAGCCACTGCAGGCCCAACTCTGCGCAGGGCGGATGGTGGTAGGTACGGTGGGCATCGGTTCCAAGAAAATCCACCTTTTTCCAATGTCAGCCGCCTCGCCCAGCCCTTTATGGATTCGTCCGTCTCATCAAACAGGCTGTAGACATTCACCTGGATCAGGCAGCCCCATTTCCGGAAGTGATCCACCAGCGCCATATTTTCCCGCAGGTACTGATACCGCTCCATATGGGCAATGATGGGTTTCCATCCGGCGTCAATCAGGGTAGTTACGCATTTCTCCGCCGAATCTTCCCGTGTCCACATAGAGAATTCCGCCAGAATATATTCTGTCGCGTTCATGGTAGGATATTTTCCAGAATCCAAGGCCGCAAGTACGGGGCTCATGTGATAAGAGTCGCATAAAACCTCGCAGCCAGGATAGAGACTCAGCCCCGGGATTATCAGGGCTATCCAGTCCTTCAGCTGTTCATATCGTTCTCTAACCATCTCCGGATTCTGGTCAAAAGCACTGCTGTGTGGCGTGAGAAAAATCTGTTTGATCCCCTGATTCCATGCCAGAAACGCCATTCCCAGAGCCATATTCCGATCCATCGCCCCTTCATCTACTCCAGGGATCAGGTACATATGGATGTCGATCATTGGGTAGTTCATAGATATCCTTTCAAGATCCTTTGGGCGGCAAAAAGCTATGCCAAAGCATCAATAGCCAAGAGGCTGAAAATCATCGTCCTCTTCTGTATTGCATTCTTCCAGTTCCTGGTATTGAGGTGAATGTTTTTGCTTAATCGTGTCACTTCGTACTTCCGGCAACGGATACAGAAAGGTTTGCAGCTTTAGAGGCAGCGGGTCGATTTCATCATCGCAATTTTCTGAGATTTTAGATACCTGGCTAAAATAGGCGGCCATAACGATTGTAAGCCAGAATAGTATGTAACCGCCAAATGCCAACGCCGTATTCCAGACCGCCCCTCCGACGATCAGCGCAGCCGCTACAGCCATCAGTACTACAAAGGTAATTTTTAAGGCAAGAAATTCTGCTTCCTTCTCTTGTTCACCGGCATGCTGCATAATAATTTCATGTTGAAGATCAGCGGTGCAAACGCCTAATGCCACTTGACTAAGCGTTATATCTTGGGGAAAGCCGGAAAGCTGGCCGTTTTTTGCCATAGTATAGATAACCATAGCCGTCACGGCTAAATCCATATTTCTACCACATTTTCGTTCCACAATGATGCGATCCCGGAACTTCCATGGCACGGCGGCATTTGCGATGGTCTCCATCACCCTCGGGACGGCCTTGATTCGGGAGATAAGGAGTTTTAACAAGGTCTCCGGCTGGAACTGAGACACTTTGCTCTGGCAGATCGGACACTTCTTTTGGGCGACAAGAGCAGTTTCCAGATCGTCCATATGTTCAAGCGAATTCATACGTTCCACTGCTTGAATCCATTCCTGCAGCAGCGTGATTTGCTGTTCCTCGGGCATACCAGTCAGAGCATTTCTCAATTCGTTATAGGCATATCCTTCCGGATCTTCCATTGCCGCATCAAATCCGCTTTGAAACCGGGCCATCCAGGTAAGAAGTTCTTTGGCCATAAGCGCCCCCTGGCGGGGAGAGTCGTCCTCCATGTTATGACAGTATATTTGACTAAGAACATCTTCCGGGTCTTCCCCCTTTTGAAAAAAGCTAAGCGCATTGGCTGAAGCACGGAGGATCGCATGCCGTTCTGCTTGTGTTATCTGCATCAAACTTACTCCTTACTATTGCAATCAATTTACATTATACATCGGGTTTCCTGTGGCAGCAACCACTTGGCAGAAAAACACTGTCCGACCAGGAAATCTCTATGGCCAAATCTCCATACCGCATGGGATCAACCTTGCAGAGTCGCTTTACTGGCACATCCGATTCAGGGCTACAATTTCCAGCTGGCTGCCAATACGCTCGATTCTACTGCGCAGAGCATTGAAGAGTGCGCGGTCATATGGGGCAGTCAAGGTGCATTGGCCAACATAGTTGACAGTGATTTTATTTCCGTGCGAGTTATCTTCCCGGGATTCACGGCGATAATCTTCACTTCGGAACAGAAGCTGATTCTCAGCAGAAGCCGGCGCAAAATTTTGCCGCATCAAGCGGACATAACTGACCGCAATCTGATCCAGATTGCTATTGGCGCTGCCCAG
>CAZGTY010000062.1:2328-4219 GCA_964528895.1 uncultured Blautia sp.
CTCAGCCATATCCCGGCGAAGCTCGTCCGCCCGACGCATCTGCTCTGCAAATATTTCCTTGCACTCGTCGTAGGTAGGCATGTAAACCGCGAACAGGGCATCGAACCGTCCGCTACGGAAAAATTCCGGAGGAAGTGCGCTGATGTCATTGGCTGTGGCAAAAATAAAGCAGGGTTTTTTATTTTCCTGCATCCACGTCAGCAGCCGTCCGAACATCCGCTTGAAGGTTCCACCGTCATTGGATACGGCTGTCGCTCCGCTGAACCCCTTCTCCAGCTCATCGATCCACAAAATGCACGGAGCCATTGCCTCCGCCTGAGCCAGCGCCTTACGCATATTCCGTTCCGAGTCTCCCACCAGGCCGCCCATAAGCTGGTCAATATCCAGTCGAAGCATCGGCAGACCCCACTGTCGGTAAAGAATTTTTGCGGCCTCGGATTTGCCGCAGCCGGGAACGCCACACAGCAGCACACCCTTCAGCGCGGGAACACCTCGGTCACGAGCATATTCGTAGTAATTCTTCATACGATCGCCTGCTTGCTCTACCCAAACCTTGTATGCTCCCATACCTCCCAGCTTGTTCTCATGATCACCAGCTTCCAGATCCCTCTTGACGCCTATCTGAAGATCCTCTTTCTTTTCCCGCTTGTCACGGTAAAGTTGCAAAATCCCGCCCGCTCTTCTCACGGTCTGTTCCTTGGCGTCCAGCAGCATTGACTCACGCGCCTCGGTACTAAAGATTAGCTTCTTCCCATCCTCCTCATCGGCACGGATCATGCGTTTGATATACCGCTCTACTTCTATCAGGCCGAAGCCCGCCATACTTTTGGTGATAGCCTCTCTGGTTTCCTTATTAAGTTCATTCTCTCCGATTTCCTGAAGGATTCCGCTCTTCTTGACCATATCATCAAGGATCTCCGCGATCTCCCAGGCCTCAGGGTATTCAACTGTAAACACCTCTGTGTAGATAAGCAAATCCTTTGGCAGCATTGCCGGATCTCCATAGAGCAGCACGCAGCTGCTCCGCAGTGCCGACTGGTCGTCCTTGCAGTGTACATACGCATGCACATACTTCCTCAGCACTTCAACAATATGTTCGCTTTCCAAGCCGTTTTTCTTCCAAGGAAGATGCAAGACAGCCATTTGAGGCGGCTTCTTATAGTCCATTTCGTAACCATGTTGGATCAACTCATCCAATGCGTTCGGATCACAAGAGAAATTCTCACTTCTGTCCAGGGCACTGGGCTGCGCCCCTACATATTCGTAGTAGCACATGCTTCGTTTTTCCGGAATATATTTTTGTTCCACCAGGTCTACCAGCTTGCTCTGCTCCGCCAGCCGATCCATCAATTCAGTCTCATCGGTGTCCACCATGATCAGCGGAGTCTGCGCAAGATGAGCCTTGCGGCATTGGCTAATCAGCTTATCCAAAACATGTTCATGCTGCTTATTCATTGACTGCTCCTTTCCTGATGCCGGAAATTATCCAGTGATGTGACTTTTTCCACGCTGTCCTCGTGCTGGTTGGAGTGTATAAAACCATTGGCATCCAGTAAAAGGCACTCTGTTTTCCGAAATTCCACCTGTACAATGTTCTTTTTCGGCATTCTCTGTCCATCAGTTGTCCGATGAGTGTAGAATGTATCATCAACGCTAAGATCTCTCAGCAGCAGAATCCATCCGAAATCTGCCTGCTCCGGCGCAAAACCGATGATTTCCTGATTCCCGGATGGACAGTCATATTCCTCGAGCGTTCCGGAATTATTCCAGCAGTACAGCTTATCGCCTCTGCGTTCTACTTTGCACTCAGGCGTTTTTATAGAAACAGGATGGAAAAACACCGGGCGGTTTCCTACAAAATTTGCATATCGGTAGTCTCCGGGATAAAACT
>CAZGTY010000062.1:4319-6834 GCA_964528895.1 uncultured Blautia sp.
CGGAGATAGGCTTTCTCCGCCCGCTCCGAGGTAATGGGACAATCCTCGGGGGTCTTCCCCGCTAAGGCATATCCGGCCTCCAGCAAGCAAAACAGCCGAATTTTGTCGTCTTCCGGAAGGCCTGTTCCCTGGGCCACCTGCCAGAGAACGGAACGGCTGTATATGCGGTCAGGCTGCTGGAGCCGCTCCTCTAACCAATCCCCTCTACTACTGGGCGTAATAATTCCACTTTCTATTTTCGCCCAGTGTGCTTTGCAGTAATCTTCCGGTGATTTTATTATCCGCATTACCTCTATCTGCATTAAATCCGTCCATAGAAAGACTGTTTGATAAAACATCTCCGTATGATACGACATTGTATCGGACAAATAGCGGAAGTGTTGATATAGAAAGCCCGCCGCCAATTCCCGCTGCCGCAGCAGATCCTCGGGAGAAAAAAACTCCCGAAACCGCATAAAGCCTGTAATTGTCTTCCCTTGCATGGTAAATGGATTCATAATATTTTCCCTTCTGACTGGGGTTTCTCATCAAAGACAAGGAACAGAACCTTGCCCAAAGCGATCTCCGCCTGCTGCTGTACATAGGATTGAAATTCCTCCTTGCCGATTCCCATCTTATTTATCTGTTTATAGAACCTTTTTGAAATTCTGGACACATAAGACTTTCTATCCTTTTCAATTTCAGCAGTAATTTCATTAAAATCACTTTCGCACAACTCACTTAGATAATGCCTGTCCCCAGACATAAGGAATACTACAAGCGCGCTGGCTATGCTATGTTTTGTATTGCCTAGATTGGGGTTCAATATCCGTCCAATCACCGCCGCATTGATTAAGGGTGTAAATTTCATGTTTTTGATTATGTCTCGGTTCGGAACTGTTGGTGTTCTCGAATTGGAAGAAAGCATTGGCCCATATATCTTTCCAGATACCGCATCGACATCCTTGTAGACCCCCTCCTGAATACTTCCAAATGCCTGGCTAAACAGTTCAACAATTTTCCGCTCCCCCCTTTCCCCTATCATCGCATCGTTCATCATTATTTTTGCAGTAACATGTCCCATAAAATCTGACTTTTTAATATCGATTTTTTCCCTGGAATAATCCAATGCCGTTTTATGTAATTCATCGCAAGCAATGTCTGCCGCATATAAAGCAAACGCCTCAGCAAATTCCTGGTACCCCTTGTTCGCTTTTTCCAGAATGCTTGCTTTGAATTGCTCTACATAATCATGGCTGTTCATTTCCAGGATTTTCGCGCAGCACAGCCCTCTGGCCACGGAGGAAGCGGGATTTTGACTGCGTACTACAAGGCCAGGATAGACTTCCTCTACCAATTCCCTCCACTGAACCACCTGACTGGTGCCGCCTGTGATGACAACCTGACTACAGCCATACTTTTCAATTTTTTCCTTCGTTTGCTTGATAAACTCCCGGCAAACCTTTTTCCAGCATGTCTTCTCTTTCCCTCCCAGGACGCCTTTCGGCGAGAAAGTCCTCTGCATAGCCCGCTCCATAAACGCCTTGTCCATTCTAAAAGAAAGCTGTAAGGAGGAATCTAAATCCCGGTCACCCTTGTGGTTCTCATCGTATCCCCAAATATTAATTGTCTTTTTCCCCCTACTTCGCTGGTCAGGATAGAAATCCTCCTTATATGCGCGCATCTGCACCAGGAGATCCGACTTCTGCTCTTTTGGAATTTTATCATTTAAGTTGCTCATCTCTTCCTGGATCATTGGGTCTTCCTGGATAATATTTTGTTTTTTTTCTATTAACTCCTCGTTTAATATTCTTAATTTTTCCTTAAGATCATTTTCAGTTTTGCCGAGAAGTTTCAACACGTTTTCCTTCCTGGCGCTAAACTCTTTTTCCAACTTTTCAAACTTGTCTTTTAACTCTTCTTCCTGGATCATTGGGTCTTCCTGGATAATATTTTGTTTTTTTTCTTTTAGCTCCTCGTTTAATATTCTTAATTCTTCCTTAAGATCGTTTTCAGTTTTGCCGAGAAGTTTCAACACGTTTTCCTTCCTGGCGCTAAACTCTTTTTCCAGCTTTTCAAACTTGTCTTTTAACTCTTCCGACTTGCTTTTTGGTAAATTTGCTATCACGGTGTCTTCTTTCGCCGTTTCCAGCATCATCTCGTCCAGCCTATGACCGCCAATGGACATACTCATCGTGATTAGTACCTTCCCAAGCAGAACGAATGTGAAGTCTATTGTGGAAGCACCTGCATCCAGAATCGCAATGCCCTTTTCATAATCGATTTTCTTTGTAGCGTCCGACTTAGTTTCGGGGATTTCCTCTGTAGAGTCCGACTTAGTTTCGGGCTTCAAAATCGCGGATATAATCGCCGCCGTGGACTCTGGCAATACAACCACATGGTCACAGCCGGTAGCCTCCTGCACCAGCTCCCGGTATTTTTCCATAGCATCCCGGCTAGTCCAATCCGTGGAAGCGGGGCAACCGACGGTGATCAAAAGCTTTTTCGCCTTGACAGCTTCGTCCAGGCCTTCATC
>CAZGTY010000062.1:6934-11565 GCA_964528895.1 uncultured Blautia sp.
GCGCATAGTTGCCATCCAGATTGAGGGGCTCGGACCTGATATTTTTTGGAGATTCTTCTTTGATATTTTTCTCTTTGATGGATATATAGGCCATCGATTCGCCCGCGCCCACATCCAGCCCTACCACACAGTCATAATTCATGGAGGTCAACTGGTTATACACCATATTGCTCTTGAACGGAGTGTTTAAAAACCAGCAATCCGCTTGGGCAGGAACAGTAGCTTGTGATGATTTTTCTTCCATAGACTTCTCCCCCTTTTTTATCTCTCGTTTGGAAATGGATAAGGCTTTAACAGACGCTCGTTCAGATCCTGGGCGTACAGCTGAACGGTCTGGATATATGCAGTGAGGTCCCAGTTTGTGTCCTGATCCAGTCGATCTTCTTTGACCCGCACCGCAAATGCGCGCATCTGCTCCAGCATCGCTTCGTTTTCCAACGGGAACGGCTCGAGGCCATAAGTGAGGCGGAGATTCTCCATTGTGTGCTCCAGCTTTTGCATTCTGGTAAGCATGGGTTGGATGTTACTATTATACCCGCCGATCCAGGCCTCCTCCACACTCTGCGTTCGGTTCAGCGCCTTGGTTACGTAATCCACCAAATGCTGGGCAAAGAATCGGTAACCGCCTTCAGCATAGTATGCCCGCCAAACGGCCTGATCCAGTTTCTTTGTCAGTTCCCGCCGATCCTGGACTGAATTCGGTCCAGACTTGACAGCTTTGGAAAGTTTGGAATCATATGCCATTCCCTCCTTGCGCAGTTGGTGGGAAGAGAGTTTTTCCGTGCAGACTTGCTTACAGGACTTTGCGGTATCGGTCACTTCTTTCCAAATCTTCTTCTTGCCATGTCCCACTTCCTTAATAAACTGCTCACTTTTATCAAAGGCCTTATCGAGACCATTTTTCGCCTTACTAAGTCCTTCTTTCAGAGTTTTCCTATTATTTGACATTTGATACTCCTCCCGCATAACCGAACTTAATTTTAGCGCTCCGAGTTAAAACAGAACGGTGTTTTCCTCCTGAAAATCTTCTTCCTTCATTCCCTCTCTGGCGACCCACTTGGCTGTATTCTGCTCTTTATCCTGTGCGGCATACATTTGAGCAAATCTTTCCGACAACTCAGACATATCATTCGCAGCGGAGTGTGTGTTCTTGCTGTAATAAAAATGGTATTTCGAGGCGAGCTTACCCACAGCATCAGCAATGACATCCGTGGTAAGCGCTATAACACCGCCGCCCATGAACAGGTTGAGGGAAATTTCCTTCCATGATGCAGCTAACGCAGACACAGCCGTCTTAGCCATATCGAGCGGAAGTTCGGCATACGGAATTGTCAGCATCTTGGGAATAACTCCCACTCCCTGGGAAATAAAAATTCCTCCTACCCAAGCAGTCAAAGAAAACAGGACAGTAGCAATAAACAGAGCAGTCAAAATCTTATGGGCAGTATCCGTCGCCATCTGGCCGCGGGCAACAGCGTCGGCAACGGCTTCTATCTCTATATCGGTGCAGGCTGTGCTGACCGCATCATCAATGCTCATGGTCTCTCGATTGTTCAGGTACAGGTTCATGGCAACAATGCACTTAAATCGGAGGCCCTCCTCGGACAACGCGGCAGAATCGGCTACCAGATCATCGGATTTTTCTAATTTTTTCGCAATGGCTTTTATGGCCTTGGGAGGAATGCGGAAAGTGCTGACCTGTAGGCGGATTTCGTCCGCCAGCCTATCCTCGCTATAGGCCGGATCATCTCCGTAATTATCGTAATACTCACGGAACAATTCGTCGATCGTTGAACCTTCCTTGAGCCGCTCGATTAAATCGGCATCCTGGTATAGGTGCAGGCCAAAATTGAGCTGGTGCAGCAGAAGTTTGCGGTCATAGCCTTGCAACTGTTTGGAACCGGTCAGATAGTCATCCATGGCATTCTCGGGGTCCTCGCGGACATAATTCTCGATCCCCTGATGCAAGGCCATCTTGTGGATCAGTTCATCGGCTAACTCATAGGCTTTTTGTTCATTGATTCCCTCGTCGGACTCCATCTGCACGATTGCGGTCATAAGGCCGCAATCTGCGGTCATTTTTCTGTAAATCTTACCAAAATCGGTCTTGTCAAACAGTTCATATTCGTTCTTCATAATATAATTCCTCCTGAACAATGTTAATAATAATATATGTTGTTCCGTCTGACTTGTAATTCAGTTAAATCAGAGCAATACTTCTTTGTTTGATGCTTCTCATCACATTTCTTAAAATAATAGTGCTTCAGAATCGAAGTTCTGCTCTTCTTCGTGCGATTCATCCTGGCTGACGGGCGCTTCCTGCTTGGCATCCCCAAATTCCTTGTCGTATTCCAGGGAACGGAGTCCCGCCACATTGGATGCAGCACTCTTGCCGCGCATGGACGCAAACCCCGTGGTGATATTGCCAATCAGATCGGCCGTCTTGTCAGATAGAGTAGCCATGATGGTGCCGGATCCCAAAGCTACGGTACCAATGATTTTCTTGGCGAGTGCTTTATCCTTCTGTGCTTCGATGGCGCTGCCCGCTATATTGGAGAACTGCGCAAAGGGTTCAAAAACCTCAGGTAAAGGAAAGATGGCTGTATTTGTGCTGGCCAAAGTGGTCGCAACATTCTGCGCTACAACGCCTCCGCCTGCACCAAAGGCAAAAAAAGCAATTCCCGCAATGGCTGAGGTAATGGACGCAACGATCAGGAGTTTTTTTGCCACTTCGCGGGAAAGAAAACCTTTGCTGACCGCATCTGCCACCGCCTGAGTTTCCACACTCCTGCATGCAATGTTGGCGGCTTCTGGAATTGAGATTGAGTTGTCGCTGTTTAAGTACAGTTCCATGGCTACAAGGCACTTGAAAGAATGCCCGTTCTGGCTGAGTGCCGCAGCAGTGGCAAGGTGATCTCCAGAGGATTCCATCTTTCGAATAATCGTTCGCATAGTCTCTGGCGTCAAATAGTAATTTTTCAGCTTCTGTCGGATCATGTCCTCTAATTCCGCAATGGACGGAGCATTTTTCCGATTCTTCTGCTCCTCATAATAGCGCCAAAACCGCTCGTTTAAGACGGCGTCATCTTCCTCCTGTGGAGATGCCGTTAGGCCAAAATACAGTTTATAAAGAATGAGCTTTCGTTCCGCCTCTCCCTTATCACTGAGACTGTCCAAAAGCAGATTCCCGACCTCTCCATCATCCTCGTATACCCCGTTGTGGATGCTCTCCCAATGGGCAACCGCATTAATGCAGACATCTGCATTTTCCTCCGCTTGAGCCGGATCAATTCCCTTATTTCTCTGCATGGCGATCAGAATCTCGGTAAGGTGAAAACTCTGATTGGAATCAAGCAGCCTTTGGTATATTCTCTGATCCAGGGTCTTTTCGAGAAATCCATTCATGCTCTTCATTGAAAAATCCCTCCTTGTTTTTAATTTTAGATTGGTTTTTCCTTACGAATACATCTTACCAGTATTGACCACCGAAATCAACGGTTTATCGGGAAAAATATTGCAACCTACCGATACGGATTTGGATAATACGGCTCTCCGTTCTTATCCATTGAGAAATGGTCCAGAATCTGCTGCATTTCCATGGGATGGTTGTATCCACAGCGGATCCCTGCAAGAAATACCAAATCCATCTGCATGACGAATGTACTATTGACGTGCGCCAAAAATGCTTTTGCTTCCTGTTCATCTAAGCCATAACCAATAATCAGTTTCAATAACGTCTTCTGGCTGGTTTTTTTCTTAGGCTCATCCTTTTCCACATTCCCTTCCTCCTCCGCATCCTTCGGGATGGGATAGAAAGCCTCCCACGCATCCGTGCTGACCCCTGCGTACGCAAGAAAATCGGAAACAGACATTCCAGTTCTCTTTTGCAGTCTATGCACATCCTCCCGTAACGGCTTATTCACCGCAAACACACTGGCAACGATTGTCCGGTCAAAAGACTGAATGTCTTCCGACATAAGAGCAAGCTGCTGACGAATTTTCTGCAAGGTTGTTTCGCCTGTATAGATCCGGCTGAATATAAAATTCTTCCATACCTTTGTGGGAATCTGGGCCTCTTTTTGAAAACGGATCATTTCCTTCTCTAGTAAAACATCTTCCAGAAATTCTATTGCGGCCGACGAATCGTCTTCGCCATACAATGTAAACCTAAACTCTCGGAACATTCTCTGAGACAGACCGATTTGCTGCATATTCTCTTTAACCAACCGGCATAGCTCCTGCTTTCCTAATTGGGATGCCTGATCAAGTACGTGGGCATACCGCTTTTTCATTCTTTTCCTCAGCTTATCCTCTATATACCTTGCTGAGGCAGTCCGAATTTTCTTGACTTCAGAATCTTTCTCAAGTTTTTTTAGTTCCTCCGTCAACTTGACATAGTTGATTTCTTTCTCCGCCATTATGTATGCCTCCCTCCGCTACACAGAGCGCAGCGGCAATTAAAAAAGTTATCGCTGACTCTCGGCGAATGTATTATGAAAAAGCCGAAAGGTGAGTGTTCAGGCAATAACCAACTCTCAGCAGAGGGTGTTTTTGCGTTATACAACTGCCTCCACCAGCATTCTGTCCCCCACCGAAAGAGTCCTGACGCCGGATTTCTTCTTATGGTTAAA
>CAZGTY010000063.1:0-11382 GCA_964528895.1 uncultured Blautia sp.
GGAGACGGAGACGCAAAAGAATCCGCCCCGGGAATCAGCTTTTGACGGGTAAATCTGTTATTGCGCGGTAATATTTATGGGCAAAGGGACTTCCAAAATGCCGGAGCATTCTTCACCACATTCCACAGAGGCATAAAATCTTGACAAATTTCCCTGCCTGACCTACTATTAAAAGGCAAAACAGGCGTTAAAAGAAGAAAGGAGCCGTATCATGAGCGAAAAAGTAATCCATGCCGCCCTTTTGGGTCTGGGCACGGTTGGAACAGGCGTATATAAGGTATTAAAAAATCAGCTGGACGAAATGCCTGCAAAGCTTGGCGCGGAGGTGAAAATATCCAGGATCCTGGTGCGCAATCTGAAAAAGGCGGCCGGTAAGGTGGAGGATCCCTCTGTTTTGACCAATAGCTGGGAGGAAATTCTGGAGGATGATTCCATTCAGATTGTGATTGAGCTCATGGGAGGCATTCATCCGGCCCGGGAATACATCCTGGATGCTTTAAATGCGGGCAAGCATGTGGTATCCGCAAATAAAGATCTGATCGCGGTTCATGGGAAAGAGCTTTTAGATGCGGCGGAGTCCAGGCATGTGGACTTCCTTTTTGAAGCCGCGGTGGCAGGCGGGATCCCGATTATCCGTCCTATGAAGCAGTGCCTGGCAGGAAACCACATGACGGAGGTCATGGGGATTGTCAATGGAACTACGAATTTTATTCTGACAAAGATGACGCAGGATGGGATGGAGTTTGCGGATGCTCTGGCTCTGGCTGCGGAGCTCGGGTATGCTGAGGCGGATCCCACTGCGGATATCGAGGGCCTGGATGCGGGGCGAAAGGTGGCGATCCTTGCCAGCGTAGCCTTTAATTCCCGCGTAGTATTTGACGATGTATACATTGAAGGAATTACGAAAATCTCCGCGAAGGATATCCGGTATGCCCGCGAGATGGGATGTGATATCAAGCTTTTGGGCGTTGCACGGAACGGTGAGGACGGCATTGAAGCGTATGTATGCCCTATGCTGATACCAAGCTCGCATCCGCTGGCTTCTGTGAACGATTCCTATAATGCGGTCTTTGTCCATGGGGATGCGGTGGGGGATGCCATGTTCTTCGGAAGAGGGGCAGGCGAGATGCCTACGGCCAGCGCTGTGGTGGGGGATATCTTTGATATTGTCCGGAATATCCAGGCGGGCTGTAGTGCCCGTATCGGCTGCACCTGTTATAAAAATCTTGCGGTAAAAAAGATGGAGGATACGCACAACAGCTATTTCCTGCGTGTGCAGGTGGATGACCGCTGCGGCGTTCTGGCTGAGATGACGGCAGTGTTTGCCCGCTACCAGGTGAGTGTGGCGCAGATCATCCAGAAGGAGACAAAGGCGCAGGACTGTGCGGAGGTGGTTGTGATTACATCCAATGTGCGGGAGGGAGATTTCCGCGCGGCTATGGAGGAGCTTCAAAAGCTGGATTCCGTATATGAAATTTCCGGTATGCTCCGGGTATACGGCAATTAATTCTTGAAAAATCTGAGATTTTTGGTACTATATATTTGTAGGATCCAGTAACGGCTCAGCGGCGGTAGTTGAGGCGTTGCCGGACAAAAAGCGCTTTCGTAGATCACCCCTGCATATGGTTGGGGGAACAATCACAATAAAGGAGAACATTATGAGCAAAAAACCAACTGTTTTAATGATTCTTGACGGCTACGGCCTGAATGAAAATCATCGGGCAAACGCAGTATATGAAGCAAGTACTCCAGTTATGGATAAGCTGATGGCTGAATGCCCCTTTGTAAAGGGTTATGCCAGCGGATTGGCGGTAGGCCTTCCGGATGGCCAGATGGGAAACTCCGAGGTGGGACATCTGAACATGGGCGCAGGGCGCATCGTTTATCAGGAGCTTACCAGAATTACCAGGGAAATTGAGGACGGAGATTTCTTTAAGAATGAAGCTCTGCTGGCAGCTATGAAAAATGCGAAGGAGAATGATTCCTCCATTCATTTCATGGGGCTGCTTTCCGACGGCGGTGTTCACAGTCATATTACCCATCTTTACGGCCTTCTGGAAATGGCTAAGAGAGAGGGACTTAAGAAGGTATATGTTCATTGCTTCCTGGACGGACGTGATACGCCTCCCGCATCCGGCAAGGGTTACATTGAAGCTCTTCAGAAAAAGATGAAAGAGATCGGTGTAGGAGAGATCGGAGTGATTTCCGGACGTTACTATGCTATGGACAGGGATAATCGGTGGGACCGTGTGGAGCTGGCTTATAAAGCGCTCACACAGGGAGAAGGCGTAAAGGGCGCCGATGCGGCAGAGGCCGTACAGGCTTCCTACAATAATGGAAAAACGGACGAGTTCGTACTGCCGACTGTTATTGAGAAGAACGGCAAACCGGTAACTGTGATTTCTGACAAGGACTCTATTGTATTCTTTAATTTCCGCCCGGACCGTGCGCGGGAGATCACCAGGGCGTTCTGTGATGACGACTTCCGGGGTTTTCCACGTGAAAAGAGGCTGGATATCACCTATGTATGCTTTACCGATTACGATGATACCATTCAGAATAAGCTGATAGCTTTCCACAAGGTACAGCTTCATAATACCTTTGGCGAGTATCTGGCGGCGCATGGCATGACACAGGCCCGTATTGCGGAAACTGAGAAATATGCGCATGTGACATTCTTCTTTAACGGCGGCGTGGAGGAACCAAACAAGGGAGAGGACAGGATACTGGTAAAATCTCCGAAGGTTGCCACCTATGACCTGCAGCCGGAGATGAGTGCTCCGGGAGTGTGCGATAAGCTGGTGGAGGCTATTAAATCCGGCAAATATGATGTGATCATCATCAATTTTGCAAATCCTGACATGGTCGGACATACCGGTGTGGAAGCAGCCGCTATTAAAGCGGTGGAAGCAGTGGATGAATGCGTTGGCAGGGCGGTGGATGCTATTAAGGAGGTAAATGGGCAGATGTTTATCTGTGCGGACCACGGCAATGCGGAGCAGCTTGTAGATTATGAGACCGGTGAGCCATTTACCGCGCATACGACGAATCCGGTTCCGTTTATCCTGGTGAATGCGGATCCGAAATACGCGCTGCGGGAGAACGGCTGTCTGGCGGATATCGTTCCCACGCTGATTCAGCTTATGGGTATGGAGCAGCCTGCCGAGATGACCGGAAATTCTCTTCTGGTAGAAAAATAATTTTTTAAATTATGTGAGTTTGTAACTCCGGGCAGGGATCATTCGCTGCCCGGAGTTTTAAGTGCGCCCGGCGGCTTTTATACTTCCTGTGTAAGGATAAAAAAGCATGAGCAGGACACAATAAGAAAAAACCGGCAAGTATAACAAAAGTATTAATCTTTTATAAAAAGTGCGATTTAAGGTGCAAAAACCGGAAATTATGTTATAATGTAAGAGTTATGGTGATTTTTTATGTTTTTCAACATCTGTATTTTATGCGCTAATGTCGAGGAGAGTCTGGTGAATGGGTAACGAAGATAAAAGAGACAAAGTACCGGAGGGCCTGAAGCCTGCTGAAGCGGATACGGCATCTGAGGCGGAATCCTTAACCATGGAAGATAAAATAGAAGCGGCGATGGCGAAAATCGTAATAGATGCGACCGGAGCGGATATGGACGGGGATGATTGGGACGACGATGATGGGCCGGAGCTGGACCCGTTGGATTTTAATGAGCCGGAACACGAAGCCTCCGGCGGTGTGGATGATGCAGAACTGGACGCTTCTGATGAGGATGATGAACTGGATGCTCTGGATTATGATGAGGAGGAAGAGTCCGAATATGATATGGATTTCGTTCCCGCGCCTGAGGTAAAAAGGAAGAAGCTGGATCCCATAATTGTGGAAAAGGCGCCTTCTGAGCAGAAACAGAATTCCGGGCTGAAATCTGCAAGACCGAAGCCTATCAATTATGTTCCGGTGGATATGGATGATGATCTGCCCATGCCTGTAAGACCGGTGAAGAAAAAACACAGGGCACTTAAGGTGACGGGTGTTGTCGCCGCTATGCTGGTGGTGGCGGCAGGCTGTGCTTATGCGGCTGTAAGCTACTATTATGCCGATAAATTTTTCCATGGAACTACCATCAATGGAATCGATTGTTCCGGAATGACTGCATATGAGGTGGAGCAGGCCATAGCGGGAAATGTGGAGAGTTACAGTATACAGGTCAGCGCCCGTAACGTGGCGTCACAGTCGATCGAGGGCAGTACGATCGATTATCAGTATATATCCGACGGAGAGGTGCTGGATATCCTGGAAAAACAGAAGCCCTATGAGTGGATAAAGGGTTATTCTCAGCACGTTACTTATACGACGAAGGAAAATATTTTTTACGATAAAACAAAGCTTCAGGAGCAGATCAAGACGCTGGAATGCGCGAAGGCTGAAAATCAGGTGGCGCCGGTAAATGCGTATGTAGCTTTTAACGACACCCAGTTTGAGATCGTTCCGGAGACTGAGGGAAGTGAACTGGATATCAAGAGCGCGTACAAAATTCTGGAGGAGGCTGTGTCTCAGAGCCAGCCTGCCATAGATTTTTCCGCGAATCCGGATGCATATGTTAAGGCGGATGTGACCAGCGAGGATCAGGAGCTGAAGGCAGTGGCGGACGCCTGCAATAACTATACGAAGGCAAGCATCACCTACACCTTTGGCGATCAGTCGGTGACTTTGGACGGCAGTGTGATCAGAGACTGGCTTCAGTTTGACGAAAAAGGCCAGCTGATCCGTGATGATGTCTCTTTCCAGCAGCAAATCACGGACTATGTGGCAAATCTGGCCGCTCAGTATGATACGGTGGGAACAGAGCGCGAGTTTTATACCACCAATGGACGCGTGGTGTATGTATGGGGCTCTGCATACGGCTGGATGATCGATCAGTCGGCTGAGGTCGCGCAGCTCACCACGGAGATACAGTCAGGAGCTCAGGTGACGCGGGAGCCGATATATTCCATGACCGCGAATGCCCGCGGCAGCAGCAATGATTTTGGCGATACCTATATTGAAGTAGATATGGGCGTTCAGCATATGTATTATTATCAGGATGGAGGCCTGATTTTTGATTCGGATTTTGTATCCGGGTTGATGACGGAGGACAGGATGACACCTACCGGTATATATACCCTGTATTTTAAATCCAGCCCGGCTGTCCTGAAAGGAACGATCGGGGCGGACGGACAGCCCGAGTATGAAACGCCGGTTACCTTCTGGATGCCCTTTAACAATGGTGTCGGTTTCCACGATGCAAGCTGGCAGCCGTATTTCGGAGGGGACAGATATCTGTATGGCGGTTCTCATGGATGTATCAATCTTCCATACAGCAAAGCCGCGGAACTGTACGACATCATTCAGTACAATGTTCCGATTATCTGCTTCTACTAAAGGGTTCCGGAGACAGGAGGAAGAATGAGTAAGACATTTGATTATATTCTGATTGCTGCCGCGCTGATCGTAGGAATTATGCTTCTTACAGGTCATGGGGAAATATTTATGAAGGGCGGCAACTCATCACAGCGGGATAAGATTTATGATGAGAAAAAGACTGAGAAGGTTTTTGGCGTTGCGCTGGTGCTCATTGGTATTTTGACCGGCATTGATACGCTTATGGACAGTATGGCCATGAAGCTGATCTATCTGGCGGGAGTGTTAATCATCTTTGCCGGCGCGATCTGGTATATGAGAACAAAGTGTAAAAAATGATGAGAAGGCGGTTCGCCCCGTTAAAGGAGCGAACCGCTTTTCGTCCATTCAGGCCTCCGGAAGCAGGCCGGTCCGCCGCATCTGCGGGTCCACAGACGGGGCGGGGCTGTCCCTGAAAAACTCAAATGGACAGATGAATAAGCTCCAGGGGCTTCTCAATGCGGGCATCCGGTTCCGGCACATCTCCAAAGCCATAGGCGGCGAACACAAAGGGCACGCCGGCTTTGCGGCAGGATTGGAAATCACCCATGGTATCCCCGACATAAACCGGGGATTTCAGAGAAAACTCATCCATGATAAGGGAAATATTCCCGGCTTTATCAAGTCCGGTGTCGCCCGGACAGTGGTGTCCTCTGAAATATTTCGCGAAGCCGGTGATCTTAAGAAAAAGCTCAATATAACCGGCCTGACAATTGCTGACGATAAAAAGAGGATGCCTCTGACTTAAAGCCTGCAGGGCCGCCTCCACACCCTCGAATACGGGAGCGCCATATTTTTCCAGAGCCTCATGCTCCTTCCGGCAGCAAACGTCAATAAGACGTACCTGCTCCTCATAGGGAAGGCCGGGAAAGATCTGCCTGGCAATATCAATAAGGAGCTGACCAAATAAAGTTTTCAGCTGCGGGGCGGTGATGGTAATATCCATCCTCTCTGTTTCCCGGAGATATTTTGTCCATGCCTTTGCCACCACACCGGTGGAATCCCACAGAGTCCCGTCAATATCAAAGATAATTCCGTCCATAAAATAAAGTCCTTTCCATTGATCTGATATGCAAAATAATAAATCTCAGACAGAAAACAGCAGCCTGCCGGAGCTAAATACAGGGTTACCGGTCATACCGCAGGGGTGAACGGTAATAATATAGAACATTCTAGCGGAGAAACCATAAAAAAGCAACTGGCATTTCCGTAGTTTTGTGTTAGAATAGAATGCGGAGAGAAAATATGAAATATACAAATACCATAAAAGCGGAATTTTTAGACAGGCCCAACCGGTTTATCGCACATGTAAAAATAGAAGACCAGGTGGAGACTGTTCATGTAAAAAATACCGGAAGATGTAAAGAGCTGCTGGTACCGGGAGCGGAAGTGGTCCTGGAGTTCAGCGGCAACCCTGCGAGGAAGACAAAATATGATCTGATCTGCGTGAACAAAAAGGGCCGCTGGATCAACATGGATTCCCAGATCCCCAACAAGGCCGCAGCACACTGGGTTCGGGAGAGCGGATATTTCCCGGAGGACGTCGCTGTTTATACGGAGAAAAAATTTGGAAACTCCCGTTTTGACCTCTATGTAGAATCCTATAAACGAAAGGCCTTTATTGAGGTGAAGGGCGTTACGCTGGAGGAAAACAATATTGCGCGGTTCCCGGATGCGCCTACCCAGCGGGGCGTAAAGCATGTGGAGGAGCTGATCCGGTGCAAAAAAGAGGGATACGAGGCGTATCTGTTATTCGTGATCCAGATGAAAAACGTAAAGCTGTTTCAGCCAAATTGGCAAACCCATCCCCGGTTCGGGGAGGCCCTTTGCCATGCGGCTGCCGAGGGTGTAAAGCTTTTGGCCTACGACTGTGAAGTGACGGAGAATACAATAGAAATAAAGGACGCCGTTCCCATCGATCTGAATGTCCCGGATAGGTCTGATTGGAGCAGTATTTTTTTGCAGGCAAAGAGCACAGCGGCCTGTCGGAGGACCGGAGAGGGGGGGAGGCGCGCCATGCTGAATGATGAGATCGTGCAGCCTCTTCTTATGTGGTACGGAGCAAATAAGAGAGAGCTTCCATGGAGGGATAAAAACAACGCTTATTATACCTGGGTCTCGGAGATCATGCTTCAGCAGACCAGAGTGGAAGCGGTGAAGCCGTATTTTGCGAGATTCACGGAGGAGCTTCCGGATATTGCCGCGCTGGCTGCCTGTCCGGAGGAAAAGCTGATGAAGCTGTGGGAGGGACTTGGCTATTATAACCGGGTCCGGAACATGCAGAAAGCGGCCGTCACTATAGTAGAAGAGTTTGACGGCGTGATGCCTGCATCCTATGAGGCGATCCTCAGCCTGAAGGGAATCGGAAATTACACCGCGGGAGCGATCGCGTCCATTGCCTGGGGCATTCCCGTGCCTGCGGTGGACGGGAATGTACTGCGCGTTATTTCCAGGATCACGGAAAGCCGGGAGGATATTATGAAGCAGTCGGTCCGCCGGAATGTGGAGGCTGCCATTCGAGGAATCATCCCTGACGATCGGCCGGGAGATTTCAATCAGGCGCTGATGGAGCTGGGGGCGGTAGTCTGTGTCCCAAACGGCCCGGCGAAATGTGAGGAATGTCCGGTGGCCCGCTTTTGCAGGGCAAGGCTTCATAATACGGTGGAGGAGCTGCCTGTCCGCGCCCCGAGAAAAGCGCGGACGATCGAGAAAATTACGGTTCTGGTGATTCAGGACGGAGAGCGGACAGCCATCAGCAAAAGACCGGACAGCGGCCTTCTGGCAGGCCTGTATCAGTTCCCCAATGTTCCTGGGCATCTGACTGTGGATGAGGCGCTTAAGCTGGTAACGGAAATGGCGCTGGAGCCCCTTCATATTGAGGCGCTGCCCCCTGCAAAGCATATTTTTTCTCATATTGAATGGAGAATGATCGGATATCACATTCGGGTATCCTCTCTGGCGGAGCCGGAAAATCCGGAGCTGATATTTGTAGAAAAGCAGCAGTCAAAAAGGCAGTACGCCATACCGTCTGCCTTTCGCGCATATGTTAAGTACATGAAGGAGGAAAAGAAAAAATGAAATTATTGAGTATTGCCATCCCCTGCTATAATTCGGAGCAATACATGGAAAAGTGCATTAAATCCCTGCTCGCGGGCGGAGAGGATGTGGAGATCCTTGTGGTAGATGACGGCTCTTCCGATAGAACGGCGGAGATCGCGGACGAATATGAGAAGAAATACCCCACTATCATAAAAGCGATCCATCAGGAGAACGGCGGCCACGGAGGAGCGGTAAATACCGGTATCCGGAATGCTACAGGGCTGTATTTTAAAGTGGTGGACAGTGATGACTGGGTGGACCGGGAGGCTTATAAAAGGATCCTGCATACCCTGGAGGAGCTTATCCGCGGGCCCAGGACCATCGATATGCTCATCAGCAACTTTGTTTACGAGAAGCAGGGGGCTGCCCGCAGAAAGGTGATGCAGTACCGCCATTGTCTTCCGGTGGAAGAGGTATTTGGCTGGGATGCGGTCAGGCGTATGCCGAAAGGAAAATATCTTCTGATGCATTCCATTATTTACCGGACCAAGCTTCTGCACGAGTGCGGACTTGAGCTTCCGGAGCATACGTTCTACGTAGATAATATTTTTGCCTATGATCCATTGCCCTACGTAAAAAATATGTATTATCTGGATGTGAATTTCTACCGCTACTTTATCGGACGGGATGACCAGTCTGTCAATGAAAAGGTAATGATCAGGCGGATCGATCAGCAGATCCGGGTGAATAAGCTGATGGTGGATGCGTTCAATAAGCATACCTTTACAGACAAAAGGCTCCGCAATTATATGATCAGCTATCTGGATATCATCACCACGATCTCTTCCGTTATGCTGATACGCTCCGGTACGGCTGAGGGTCTGGAAAAGAAAAAAGAGCTGCTGGAGTATATCCGCGGTGAGAACCGATGGCTATACAGGAAGCTCCGCTGGAGCCTTCTGGGGGGCGCGGCAAATCTCCCGGGAAGGGGAGGAAGGAAGATGTTCATTACCGGGTATAAAATCTGCCAGAAGTTTTATGGATTTAATTGATCCGGGAAAGGAAAGAAAGAAAAAACAGGGTATCCGTGGGGGATATCCTGTTTTTTATAGGACATGCTTCTGCTTTCCTGTCATAAATCGTTTTTTTGATAGTAATTCCATTAAAACTTATAGCGCTTCTCCGATGCTCTGCGCGCAAAATGGGAAAGGACTCTTCTGCTGGAAAACTCCTGAGCCTGCTGGGGATAAAACACCAGAAATCCGAACAGCGCCAGAGTGGCTCCCATACATACGTCGATCACGGAATGCTGCTTCAAAAACATGGTAGAGAGAATGATCAAAATAGTCAATGTCAAAGAGCCATATCTTACAGCACGGTTTTTCTTCAAAGCCTCACAGGAGGTAAGAGACATGTGTATGGCCAGAGAATTAAACACATGAATACTGGGCAGAATGTTTGTGGGAGTATCCGCCCTGTAGAGCATCCTTACCATATCTGTAAAAATGTTGTCCCGTGGAAATTCTGTGGGACGGAGATGATGCCCGTTCGGATAAACGTAGGAGACGATCAGGAAAACCGTCATACCCATCATCAGGTTAAAAGCCAGCTGGTAATACTCATGTTTGTTTTTATTTACAAAGATAAAATACACCACAGCAAGGATCATATATGGAAACCACAGCAGATACGGCACCACAAAAAATTCACAGAACGGAATCTTATCGTCGAATATGGTGTGTACGATGTGATAGCCGTGAGTCATGTTCTGCTCGAGATAATTGAACAAAAGCAGATAAATACCGCTGTAGACCGTGATCAACAGGCCGTGTTTGTACTTCTTTACAAACTCTAACAATTTTCCACCTTCCTTTTAAAATACAATTATGCAAACGGAAACGTCCGCAAATTTCGTTCATTATATCACAGGGAGAATGACTTTTAAAGCATTTTTTTCGATTTTTATGGTAAAATCCTGCTGTATGCCGCCGTTTTCTCCGTCCTTGTGAAGGGCGCGGGGAACGGCGCTATATATATGTATGCTTTTGCAGCGGAAAAGATGTATGCCTTTAATGTGCTCATGCTTCCCAAAAAGCGCCAGGGGAAGACAGAAGAGAATTTTCAGTTTACTTATGTTTTCTACCGCGATCACATCCAGAATGCCGTCGTCCGGACGGGCCTTCGGACAAAAACGAAATCCGCCTCCTTCATACTGCTGATTCATCACTGCCACAAAATAAACACGGTCAAAATGATACCGCCGACGGCCGTTCATTTCAAGGTCCATTCCGGCCGGCGCCGTGGATATGAGCTGCTTTAGGGCGATCAGCAAATAAACCAGTTTACCCAGGCCCGCTTTATTTAACAGCTTTTTTACGGGGGACACAGCGACCTCATGGCACACGGCCGCATCATAACCGATGCCTGCGCTGATGCCGAAACGGCTGTTTTTTCCCTGACAGGTGATCCGGGGAACGTCCATGAGTAAAATGCGTTCCCTGCGGAGGATGGCATCCAGCGCGGCCAAAGGCCTGGTGGGAAGCCTCATGCTCCGGCAGAAATCATTGCCGGAACCAGTGGGGATATAACCAAAATATACGTTTTCAAGGGAACGGATACCGGTGAGCACCTCCTGAAGTGTCCCGTCGCCGCCCACCGCCACAATATACGCAGGATCTTCCTCGCTTCCCCACGCACTGATCATGGAGGCCAGCTCTGCCGCATGCCCCGCGTATTGTGTCAGATATGCCCGGTAGGATACCCTTCGAAGGGCCAGCTCATTGCGCAATAGCCGCCAGATTTTTCTCCCTGCTCCTGACCGGGAGTTGGGATTTACGATAAAATAGTGCATGATCGTCCTCCATTACCTGTTCAAAGTCATCATAACACCAGTTGTGCTGTTTGACAAATAAAATTTTGCAGAAA
>CAZGTY010000064.1:0-6071 GCA_964528895.1 uncultured Blautia sp.
ATTTACAGTCAGATCGCTAAGCCATCCCATTTTAACTTTTATTTTATTCGTGTTTAGTTCAGTAATCTGATCCTGCAAATCCTTGGCCACCGCCGCCGATGGCACCTTATCCGTATCCGCGGTTGTGGCGTTCTGGACGATGAGCGCCGACCTCACTTTTTCCAGAATCTTATTCCAAATGTTGCTGAAGCTTATCTTTTTTAATACCGAAGCCCCGCCTGCACCAACTGGGAAAAGGTCTGTGTCGGACACCTCCGTATTTTCATCTAAATCTGTTATTTTTTTCGTTTGAATTTGTTCTGCCATATATCCTCCTTTTATCCGGTCTCTAATACTGAACCGTCCGAGCCGGCCAATATGCTCCCATCCCCGGTATCAAGGACATATATCTTGTCCCTGATATCAGCTGAGATGGTATATGCCTCTTTTGCCTTCACCGGGTTCGGCGTGATGGTGACATCCATGATTACGATGTCTGCCATGGCATGTCACCCCACTTTCAGTTTAATGTTATCCACCCATGTCTCGTCCGCGATTTCATAAGTGAATTTCAGCTGGTACGTGCCTGATTTCTGGGGCGCGACAAAAGCATCCAGTACATGGTCATTCACCACGCATTCCCCTTCCGCCTCCGTCTCCCCACCTGCCGCGATCAGCTCATACTTCGCCGTGCTGACCACAAATGGAAGCCCGGCTTCACACTTCGGTTTTACTAATACCTTCACATGCATCTTTTCGCCGCTGTCAACCTGCAGCTCTCCTACATACGATACGCTCAAGCCCATACCCCCTTTCCTTTACCTGCACATAATAGCCAGTGTCACGCAGCACGTCCGCAGAAAAGCCCCGTTCCCATGCTAACGCCCTGAACAGCGTCCCAATTTCCGGTAACGCCCCATATATGTTGGCGCTTACTTCGCCTGAATACCCGTCCGGCACAATATACCCATGTATCTCATGCCCGGAGATCACAAACAGCGTCCTGCACAGGTATGCCACATTCCCCGCGTCATTTTCCCCGTACAGGTCAAGCATATATTGCCCGTCTTCTGTCCAGGGGACATCTGTTTCCCAGACATCCCCGGCAACATATGAAAAAATGACCTCCGCCCCATTGGCCTTCCCATATACCCGCGTAACCATGGCTTAGTCCGTGATCTCCACGGAGATCGTGAATGTCTTTCCGCAGTTCACAGGGTTCGGTGTGATCGTCACGGACGTAAATACGGGTGCCCCGGTATCGAGGGTTACTGTCCGCGTTATGGTCGTAGTCTTTCCGGCTGCGTCAGTCGCCGTCACAACGATGGTGTTCGCCCCGCTGGAAAGCGTCAGCGTCTTACTAAAGCTTCCGTCTGAGTTTACGGTAACCTTTTCGGCGGTTCCACTGTTGAGCTTCACGGTAATTGTAACCGGGCTTGAAGTAGCGTCATTCGTGACACCGCTCACTGTCACGGATGAGTTGTTTGTGATGAGGCTATCCGCTGGTGAGCTCAATGTCAGTGTCGGCGCCACGGTATCCACAGTAAACGTAACGCTCTTCTGGGTCGCTGCGTTCCCGTCATAATCGGATGCGTCCACCTTTACCGTATGGCTGCCATCAGACAGTGCCGAAGACGGTGTGTAACTGCACTCGTACCCGCCTGTGATGGCAGTCTTTGTAATGCTGCTGCCTGTTACCTTGCTGCCGGAATCCACCGTGATGCCGATAGTGTCCGGATTTACTCCAGAATCATCGTCCGTCACCGTCCATTTGAAAGTGGGCTTATTATTTGTGATATAAGCTGCTGCGGATGGGTAGGTGATTGTGATTACAGGTGCCACTGTCTCCTTGACTACCAGCTGCAATGCCGCCCCTAACTCTGTGTCCGTCACGTCTACCGTAGTCGAGTTGCCTGCATCGTCCCATGCGGTCAGCTGTACGCCATAATAATGCCCGCTCTGGTTATAGGACGATGTGGACGGGGCTGTAGCTGTAGCCTCCCATTTCCCGGTGCTGCTGTTTTTTGTGAGTGTGATCGTTGTTCCATTAACGACCGCCTGTGCTTTTGAAACGCTCATAAAAAATCCTCCTGTATATAAATATTTTAACCTGTTGCCAGTGTATTGCCCAGTGCTTCAATTACCAGTGACATTTGTTCCTCAAGTTCCTTTATGCGGTTGCACCGGAGAGTGCCGTCTTGATCTATCGTGATGGTATCCCCATCTGGCTTTACGACGCCCGCTTGTGTGTTAGTCGCGACTCCAACATTGGCAACCGCAGAGGCATTCTTATACGATATCTCCGCCTGTTCTGCGTAATACTTGCTGTTGTCGGAATCCTCGCCTGTACGTGTTCCTGTGCCACCGACCGCCCAGCTTTTGGAAAGGGCCGCACTGCCCGCCGCATCGTCCTTATGCTGTTCGGCAAGCTGTTCAAACTTTTCCACCGCCGCCTGGATATCCTGGCAGGTCGCAAGGATCGTCTGTATTTCCAGCATATCTTCCTCAAACGATTCATAGGTTGCCATGCGCAGGCAAAGCCCAGGTGCGAAGCACATACGGACATACTTCATGTCCGTGGAGACCGCCCACTCCCCGGCAGTCATCTGGTCGGGGTCGAAGTCCGCCTCATTGCCCCGGCGCATTTGGATTGTGGCCTTGATTGTGGTAATAGCCATTGTCAATCACCGCCTCCTTTTATTAAATCCTCCAATTCTTGAATCCTGTTTTCAAGGTTACTTATCATTTTTCTGTTTTCTTGGATTGCAGCAACCTCAATTGCATGCATCTCAGAATATGAGATTGAATATGCTGTACTATCGTTGCCTGATACCAGTGCGCTTTTTTCAATTCCAGATTCTTGCAGGATTTTCTTGACCGACTGCGCCCCAAATCCAGTATGTATACGCCTGTCGTTTCCCTCTTTCCATGTAAAGCAGATAGGTGAAAGCCCCATTAGAAAATCTACATATGCAGCATTCCATGGCATAATATCCTTCTTGCGTTCGTCTGAAAATTCGTATACCTGACGTGCACTTATATTACAATCGATGAGTAAATAATATTCTGCGTTTGCTTCTCCAGTGCTTTCATCTATGATACTGTCAAAATCTGGACTCATTGCGCCAAAATATGTCCCATCATAGTAAAATGATAGCTTTCCACCTTTTAAAACCATTTTCCCTGCTTCAGCAGCTGAGTCGGAATCTTCTACTGTTGTAATGGTAGACCCTTCAATTTCACTTCCTGTTACTTTCCCGGCACTGACTGTCCCTGAAAAAGTTCCAGTAGCGGCATTTAAGGAACCTGAAAATTCACCGTACGGAAAATGCACTCCGGTATTATCAATGTATCCTATCTGTGTTCCAGAGGAATTAAGGATTTTAAGTATTCCATTTCCATTCCCATTACCCCCGAGTGTCAGCGTACCACCTTTCGCCCAATCAAACAAAATCCCGATTGCAGATAAGATATTTACAACCGCATTCCCGTTTGAATCAAACCCGGCAGTATAGCTTTTCCCACCATCCCGTGACAGAAAGAAACCATCTATCGTCTGTTTATAGATAATCGTGGATCCTGCAAGCGTTGGTTTGTCATGGAGATAGGTTATCCTGCTCCCGTCCGCCTGGTCTTCATAAGTCGTGTAGAATCCCATAGCATTCGCAGCCAACTGGTTCATATTCTGTACGGTTAGGTCATACGCGCTTAACTGCTTTTCTGTATTCTTACGCGCCTGCACGACCGCTTCCGCAGCTTCAGACACATAGGAACTGCCATTCCTCACCGGGTCTTCCGCTTCACACGCTATCTGGGTATATCCGCCGACTGTATATGATACGGAATTGATGATTGAGTAATACACGTTCCCTTTCCGGTCGGAAACCTTGCACACATCAAATGGCTCGTAGAGCGGATTCTGCAATACATCAGCGGAAAACGGACGGAAAAATGCGCCAATCATGCGCTCCCCGAGATAATCCGCTGTTTCCTGCTCGTTCCCTTCCACAAGTGGGTTATTGCTTATTTCTATAATGTATCCTTCTTCGCCGCTTAAATACTCTTCCTCATCTACCTTAACCTTTACGCCCGTGATAACTACATTGTCTGTGCTTACGCTTAGCGACTTGATTCGGAATATGTGTGTCGGGTCAGCATCGGAGAAATTTCCGCCAGAAATGACGGTGGCCGTGCTGTAGTCTGTAAAATTGCCGCCGTCCAAAACTGTATCATGCGGATAGTTGTAAAAATCACCGCCATTATAAACGCTTTTCAGGCGTTCTGTGTCATACCAGACAAGCTGCATATATCCATCGTTGTCAATCCGGGCGTTATATCCGGCCATCTGGCAGACGTAAGACACCATCTGCCTGCACGTTACCGTGTTCTCCGGGCGTTCCTGTATAACATAATTATACCTATCGAACTGTTTGAAACCTATCGGGATTCCACAGTACAGGCATATATCGGAAAGGATTGCCTGCAAGGTTGCCGGATAGACCGTTGGCACATCTGAATAATCCCTATCCAAAAGGTACATTCCGTCCACTGCCGTCAGATCGATCACATCTCCCGGCGTTTCCGGCGTGGTCGTATAGTATTTACCCTTGCGGATTTTCTCAACCGTCCCATCATCTAACTGCATTGCAACATATAGATAAATAGTGGAATAGTAAAAATCATAGCTGGAAAACCGCTCATCATGGTTGGCAATTTTAAGTGTTAAGGTCTTTCCAATTGTAAATCCTATGCCAAATTTTCCATCGGTGGTCTTGTCTGTGACCGTACATCCGCCTATCATAAAATCCCCAGGCCCTAAGTTCAGCACTGTACCGTCAGATAATGTGGCATCTGCATAATTTACAATATTTGCGCCATCCTTCAGTTTTTCCTCAAACTCATTGCTTGCATTTATCATATCGGATTCACTCCTACTGCATTAAACGATAAGGATTCCCATACCTGCTCCCCGTTTGCTATCTTTAACGTGCCTATGTCATAATTAGAAGTATAAAATTGTGCCGTAGTCCATCCCCCAGTATCAGCCCGGAGATAACGGAGGCTGTATTTGCTTTTATTCTTAATCGCAGTGATAATTTTTGCGGCCTCTGTCACTTCGATATTTTTCCATTCAAAACTGTAACTTTCAATCGTTCCCATTGGCGTATTATGCATGACCAAATCCTGCGTCCTGTCAGAATCTTCCGTAGATGTGGTTGCCATGCTTGGCTGGAACGTATCCGGTGTCTTTACTGCCACTCCATTAAATTCAAATGGTTTTTCCATACTATCTCCTAACTACGCAAGGGAAAAGATATTCTTCCCAGTGGACATCTGCTGCACCTTGCCCTCTTTAACTACCGATTCCGCTATCTGTTTTCCGTCAAGGTACTGCTTGATGACAATCGTGCTGTTGTTACTCCCAGTCAGCCCCATTTCTGCAGCCGCCTCTTTTAAAGCCTCTTTCATGGTCGAAAGCGGGGATACAACTTCCGTCTCGCGGTTATTGTCTCCGAGGATTGCAAGGTATTCCTGAATGCCTGTCGGGATGACTGTACCCTGTGCAAGACGTGGAAGAGATATCGTCGAAAGGGTGGGGATATTAAAACCGAATCTTTTTCCACCCATTGCAGGTACCCAATCCGGAATTTCAAAGGAAAGATTGTTCATTGCCCTGATCACCGCATTAATGCCATTTATTACCCCATTCGCCATATTCTGAATGCCGCCAAGGATGGAATTGATTACGCCTTTAATGGTATTCCAGATGCCTTTGAATATTGTCGTTACCGTATTTTTTAAACCATTCCAGACGATATCCCAAATTTTTTCAATACTCTTTAATGCTGTTGAGATACCTTTTTCAATCCAGTTCATTGGAGTTGTCACCGCAGTTTTAATCCCGTTCCAGACGGTTGAAGCCGCTGTCTTCAGGCCATTCCAGACAGTTGAGATCGTGGTCTTAATCCCATTCCAGACGGTTGAAGCCGCCGTCTTCAGGCCATTCCAGACAGTTGAGATCGTGGTCTTAATCCCGTTCCAGACGGTTGAAGCCGCCGTCTTCAGGCCATTCCAGACAGTTGAGATCGTGG
>CAZGTY010000064.1:6171-11039 GCA_964528895.1 uncultured Blautia sp.
TCTTAATCCCGTTCCAAACGGTAGAAGCCGCTGTCTTAACATTGTCCCAAGTGTCTACGATTATAGTTTTTACTTTTTCCCAGATTTCCCCTGCTTTTTCTTTGATCGTATCCCAGTTTTGGTAAAGCAGTACGCCAACCGCGATCAATCCAGCTATAGCTGCTACAACAATTGTTATAGGAGATGTGAGTACTCCAATTGCCGTTCCTAGTGTCCCAGCAACCGTTGCGGCAAGCCCACCAGTTGTAACAAACGAAGCCAGTGCAGTTACAATCCCTGAAATCTTACTTGCTAATTTTGCAGTTTCCCATGCGGCAAAGAAAGAAACAATAACTACAGTAAAACCTTCCACTAAGGATTGATGCTCTGAAATCCAGTCGCTGAATTTTGAAAGCAATCCTGTTAGACTTCCTAGTGCTTTTATAACCAAATCCCCAGTCCATGTTGCTAAAGGCTTTAAAAAATTATCCCATAACCATTGTCCAAGCGGTTTAAGGGCATCAATCGTAGAGTTTAAAACATCAATCCCGCCTGCAAGTAAATCAAGAAAGGCCGGTATAGCATCTTCCACTGTCCATGATGCGATAGGCAGAAGGACATTCTTGTAAAACCATTCCAGACCTGCACCGATATTGTCTGCAAACGGTTCAAGTGACTGCAAAAGGCTAAGTATTGATTTGAGAAGTGGGGAAAAATCTAATTTCTTTGACCAAGTTACCGTTGCGTCTGCCGCATTGCGGATATGACTTACGATATCCCCAATAATATCCCTTATATTTTCCAGAATTTTCTTCCCGGTTTCGTTTTCATCCCATGCTTCCCGGAACCCCTGTGCAAGATTGCCGACAACAAGCCCTATATCGCCAATAATATGGAGGATATCTTCAAATATCGTCACCGTTTTTGCCTGTTGCCATACTTCCAGGAAATCTGAGCCCACGCTTTTTATTAAAGAACCTATCTCATCCAAGGCATATTTCCATGAATCCATGACAAATTGCCCTTCACGTTCCCATGACTCTTTAAGAGGGGCAAATAGCTGGCTCAGAATACTTTTAATTTTATCGGCTATGGCTTCATATTGGCTTTCAATCGGTGCTTCCTCAAACATAAGTGCATCACCTGCGCTATTGCCACTATTTCCGCTGCCGCCATTTCCGGAGGAACTTCCCGATGACTTGTCTGTTTCGTATTTGTTAATTTCATCAAGTGGGGATAAATACTCCTTCGCTGCTTCCGCCGCATTGTCGGTTGCGTCCGCCGCGTCGTTAGTTGCATCCGCTGCCGCCTCGGTCGCGTCCGTTGTCTGCTGGATGGCTTTGGTGTATGTCTTCTGCCCGGTCAGCTTCGCGATTACCTGCCCGATCGCATTCAGTGCAGTGGCCAGCCAGCCTATCAGCTTCTGGATGTATGGGATAGCGATTGACACAATCGGCGAGAAGGCTGCCGCAAAAGCATTTTTAAGTGTCAGGAGGCTGCCTTTTAAGCTGTCCACCTGTGACTTAAGGCCGTTTATATTGGCATTATAAAGGTTTGTGAAGCCTTCCTTCATGGCCGTCCTGAGTTTATTCACGAGAATGTATAGGCTCCGGATACCAAGGCCGTACTTAAGGATAGTCTTTAACCCACCTTTTAACCCGGTTGAGAAATTTCCTGATTCCCTATTGGATTTTTTAAACAGGCCGGTTATGCCGGACAATGCGCTTTTTGCCGCACTCCCAAGATTTTTGAATGCACTTACGGCATAGCTTCGTACTGACGAGCCTATTTTGCTGATTGCCGCGGCAAGCCGTTGGTAAGAAGAAATTGTCTGTTCATTTTCTGCGCGTTCCGCCTGCCGTGCTTTTATCTCTTCATTGATGGACGCAATCTCCGCCAACCTGTCTTCATAGTCCGCATAACCCTGCGTAACATTCGCCGCTTCAAGCTGCTCTATCTCCGCAAGGAGCTGCCTTTTACGCTCCATCAGCTCTACAACACGTTCGTCTGCTACAACTGCGTTTGCTTTTATGTCTGCCAGGTTCTGCTCGTACTGTGCAAGTGCAGCTTGTATCTGCTGCTGCTGTTCAAGGTTGGAAACCTGCTCCTGCTGGTACTGATCCAATTGCTGCTGCATCTGGGCATATTCCCCCGTGTTCTGGCCAAGTGTGAAGGCTTTGCCGCTGTCCACAAGGTCTTGCAGTTCACTTTTCAGGTATGGCATGGAGTTTTCCAGCTCGTCAAGCTCATATTGCATTTTTTTAAATGTGGTTGAGTTTTCCCTGCCACCAGTCATAAGGAATTCTTCCTGGCGTGCTTTTAATTTGTTTATCTTTGCGGTGGTTTCCTCGATCTGCTTCTGGACCTCCTTGTATTCTGTTGTCTGGATTTTCACGTCTTTGAGGGAATCCATTTTTGAGCGCAGGGAATCTATATTTTTTGCAGTCTTAACCATACGGTTCCCAAGCGCGGATAATTGTACATTCGCTGCCTTTGCTTCAATTTTTGTGTTTATCCGAATGCTTCCATCGTACTGCGCCATGATACCACCCTATAATACTTCGTCCAGCAACGCCTGGAACGTGTCCTCTTCCTCTTGCTGCTCTTCCGTCAGATGTGGCTTGAGTACCACAATATCCTTGTTCTTGTTCAGGAACTCCCGCTCTGCTTTATCCAGCTTTTTACAATTATTTAACTTTTGCCGGATCCCGATGATATAAGAAAAATTTCCCTCGCCAATCTCATTGAAATAGCCCAGGAACGTCCACCAGTGCATATATTCTACTGACCGTACTTCCTTCCCGGCCACTTTATTGACTGCCGCAAAGATCATCTGCTCATCTTGTACCCAGTCGTATGCGGGTTTTTCCGGCTTCCTGTCCTCACGGACATTCCCTCCTGAAATAAACCATAAAAGCTGTTCAATGGCTTCTTTTATGTTAAAACCGTTTTCCACAGCCCCCAGCACATCGTCCGCGTTTTGGAAGTCTTCATAGATCAGGAAAAGCATTACAATCAATTTTTCCTCCTGCGGCATCTCCGGGTCATTAAACGCCTCAAATGTCTGTAAGACATTCCGGTAATCGGAGCGGATAGCGTATTCCTTCCCACCCACCGCCAGGCTTTCAGGCAGTGCACCGATCATGATACATGCGCGGGCTTCTTATAATCCTGCGGCTTATATTTTTCCATCCGCTTCCGGCTCTCCTTTTCGCGCTGTTCAATCCTGCGCCCGAAAACGCTTTCCATGACCGGGCTGATTGCTTCCAGGAAATCCAGGAAGCAATAAGAATCCGGTGTGAAGTCCTGGATATTCTCGTATACCTTGCGGAAATACTTTTTTACCGTGCCAGCGCCGAAAATCCCGTCAATGATTTCTGTGGATTTCTCGGAAAATCCAACATTTTCTTTTGAGATTGCAAGCGTCTTTTCCATGACGGAGCGGAAGTCCTCCTGCCCATCGTACTTTTTTTCAATCTCATCAATCTTCACTGGGATAGACTCCGCCATGTCGTAAATCTCTTTGAACCCAGCGGCATATCGGTCAAATAATGCCGGGTCATCTGCGGAGATGTAAATTTTATCCCCATACTCATTTACTTCAATTTCGGTAATGCTTGCCTGTGCGGCCTGTAATTTTTCTTTTTCTATCTTCATCTTGATCTTAATATCCTTTCCTGACCGGGGAGCCTCGGAAAGGTTAGTTCCCCGGTATATTAAGTTTCCTTAATACCTACTTTGTGCTTTCCGTGAAAGTCGGCACTTTGTCCGCAACGGATACCGTGCCCTGTATCCTCGAACCGTTCTCATTGATGGTAAACGCGATGCCGTACCCGCTCGTGCTTCCGCCGTCTGTGTCAACCGTGATCTGCACTGGTACCTTGTAGCCTTTGCCTGTCAAAGTGGTGGTCCCGGATGCGTTCTTTACTTCATCCGTCAGCGTGGCAACAATCATCGTCCCGCCGCAGGTGTCCTCATCAGTTGCCAGCGTGTTCACAATCGTTTCCAACGGCTTATAGATGGAATCCTCCGACCTTGCAATATAGCTGTCATTGGACAGGCTCGGTGTGTAGCCATTGTTTGAGAAATTTGTTTCACCAAGCACATTCTTTGTGCTTTCGCTGTCCGGATTTAAGTCAATTGACAAATCATCCGTGTCTTTGCCAAGCAATGTGTAAGACGGAGAGTCCCCGCCCCCGATTTCCAGCCACATCGCCCGGCATCCTCTCAAAATTTTAGACATAATAAAATCCTTTCTACCCATAATTATTAAAAGGGGTTTGGGTTAGCGGCACGCTTCCTTTTTGCGTGTCGGTTGGTTAATATTGTTAATATGCTTCGTATGTCAAGGCGGCAGTGGAAACAAATACCATGTTCCCATCATCCCCCTTTTCATCAATCGTTGCGAAGCTGTCAAGCAGCTCTATCTTCTCAATCTCCCGGTTGTCGGTCAGCAGCGGCAGGTCTTTCACGTTTTCCAGCCAGCCCATGATCCCGGCGACAATCTTCTGTGAGAGTATCTTCTGGTTATCTGAACGTGGATAGCACTTATACGCTATCTGGAAATTGACCGTTGCCTCAAAGCCGCCCGTGACGTATTTCTTCCGGTACTGCGCGTTGTCCTGTGTAGGTATCACACAGATGTTCTCCTTTGCGTCGCTGGTCAGGTATGAAATATCAATCTCCCCAACATCCTCCGGGAACTCGTACTGCTTCACAAGGCGGTAAATCGCCTCGGAAACAAGGTCGTATTCCGTTTGGCTTAATGCCTCTATCTTTTCACTCATTCTTCATCACCTTATTTGCAAAGAAAAAGGGAACCCATCTATGGATCCCCTTAACAGATGCCCGGATTCGCACCGGGATTCGTGTGCCTGCGCACTGCTTCT
>CAZGTY010000065.1:0-10575 GCA_964528895.1 uncultured Blautia sp.
CAGTAACCACAAGGGATTGCTGGATTAATTTCAAATATTTACTTCAAAACTCGGGCGTTTTTCCTTTCTTTATATTTTTTAGAATTATTAGAAATATTATGAAAATAAAAAGTTTTCAGACGAATAAGATAGACAATAAATAATTTATTTGAAGAATTTTTTAAAAAATGTATTGACAAATCGGAGATATGGTGATAATATAACAATAACAAAACAAAACCTCATTCAATTCATAGTATAAATAAATTGTTACATGAAAAGGATGAAAAGAAAAACAGAAAGGGTGGGTGAGACCAGTGGGAACGTAAACAAAACCGATCAATATGAGCAGTGATAGGAATCGTAGCTCCTGCGAGAAAGACCTGATACATAGATAAAATGAAAAAAGAAAACCCAATAAGGTTAGGAGAACACGTATCCGAGGTAACATAGAATCGATTCCTCATATTGAATAACTATCACAGACCTGATACAAAGATTTTTAAAAATGTGTAAAGAAACATTTTTAAAACGGGTATTTTCTTTATCTCAGAAGTTTGTCTGAAAGAAGAGTTTCAGAGAATTTTGAAGACAGATAAGAATATATTCTGAAATCCATATTTGATTCTTCAGGGTATGAATTGAAGCTTTGCATCAGAAGAATATCTTCTCACAAAGGATATTGGAAAGAATAATCAGGAATATAAACCGTGAATTATATCCCTAAAAATCTATGAACTTTCTAAATAGATCAGATGACAATAGAGCATATGATTTATGAGCAGGAATTATAAAATAAAAAATCAGATAAATGAACGGAAAAACTAAATATAGAGAATCAGAAGTCTGTCGAATTTTTCTGATGAAAGATTTGATTGAAAACGAAAAAACAGTATTCTCGAAAGAAGAAGAGGAATAATTAAATTGAATATTGGAGAATTTTAAGGCGGTCATCATTTTGAAATAAATAAAATGATGGCCGCTTTCCTGTGTGCGGAGAATGCTTGCCGCAGTCGCCGGTCACAGCTTGAGGCGCAGCGCCGGGCCGTGGCGGATATCCCGGCAGACGGGGCGGTATTTGTTGCAGATTTCGAAATTTTAGGATATACTCTCCGGAAAGGGAGAAATTATTTATGGCTGTTTTTCAAATTGAAAAAACGATATTATATGAAGACAAGGAAATAATCGTATGCCGTAAACCTGCGGGAATTGCAGTACAGAATGCCAGAATGGGGGTCCTGGATATGGAAAGCGCCCTTAAAAACTATCTCTGGGAAACAGCGCCGGGAAAACAGCCCTGTCTGGGTATTGTCCACCGCCTGGACCAGCCCGTGGAGGGAATCATGATTTTTGCAAAAACCTCACGCGCTGCCAGGGAGTTGAGCCGGCAGATAAGCAGAAAAGAAATGTGCAAGGAATACCTGGCGGTGACGGCGCATGTTCCTCCCGGAAGAGAGGGCGTTTTAGAAGATTATCTTTTGAAGGACGGAAAGTCTAATACCTCTCATGTGGTCGGGCCGGATACAATCGGCGCGAAAAGAGCGCGGCTTGGCTGGAGGGTGGCGGATGAGACCAAAGACGGAGATGCGGGCGTACGCTATCTGCTCCATGTGAAGCTGGAAACGGGACGGCATCACCAGATACGGGTGCAGCTGGCGCACGCGGGAATGCCGCTTCTGGGTGACCGGAAGTATAATCCCGGAGATGCATCGAAGGTTCCTTTGGGATTGTGTTCCTGCAGACTCAGATGCACGCATCCCGTTACCGGAAAGCTTATGGAATTTCATACGGCTCCAGGGGGGAACGCATTTGCGGGATTTTCTGTTCTGGGTGAATAAGAATAAAGCGGGCATATTTTTCTCATACTATTAAAAACATGATTCCAGGGTCAAAAGCTGATTCCTGGATTGTTCCGCGCTTCGCGCTCCCACAATCCGCCCAATATTCGCATTCTCGTGGCGCTTGCGCACCACTTCATGCTCATATCGGGACGGGTCATTAAGCCTTGCCTCCACTGAAATGCAAACATTCCGTGGAGGCAGGCTTTTGACTCTGGAAGCATAACATAATGGTATGGTGAATTATGCATATTGAGTGGAAGAGAAGAATTATCATAGCCGGGATCATGGCAGGCGTTTATGCAGGCTACCGTTATCTGTTGTCTGTTGCGGCTCCTTTTTTAGCCGCCTGGCTTATGGCATCCTGGCTCTATCCCCTGTCGGTAAAAATTGAAAAGGTTACGAGAATTAAAAGAACTGTGGCAGGCATTATTTTGCTGCTCCTCTTGACAGGGGGTCTGGGCCTTCTTTTGTATCTGGGCGTCCTTGAGGCTTTAAAGCAGATACGGGCCGGGGTATCAAACTGGCCCGTTCTTATGGGCTGGATGGATGCCCTTCTGGATAATTGCTGCGCGGCTCTGGAAAAGGCGGCGGGTATTAAGGCCTCTGACAGCCGGATCTATATCGTGACCTGCATGTCAGATATCCAGAGGGAACTTCTGGCGACCGTGAGCCCGGGAGCTGCCGTGCGGATATTCTCCTGCGCCCGTGACGCGGTACTTTTTCTGTCGGGGATCGTGGTGGCGTTTATTATTACCGTGCTGATCATCGGGGATATGGATAATCTTCAGAAAAAGATACGGGATTATTCCTGGATGAATGGAATGCGGCATGTGTTCAGGCGGCTGAAGGGTACCACGGTTGCTTACCTGAAATCCCAGGCGATCATTATGGCGCTGGTGGCGGCGGTGTGCGCGGCGGGCTTCCGGCTCATGGGCAATCCCTGTTTCCTGATTCTTGGTCTGTCCCTGGGAGCCCTGGATGCGCTGCCGTTGATCGGGACCGGAATCTTTTTGTACCCGGCCGCAGTCGTTTATCTCATCCACGGGAATACTTTCATGGCGGTCGGGTGCGTGGCGCTGGATCTGGTGACCAGCTTTCTCCGGGAATTTCTGGAGCCGCGTCTTCTGGGAGATAAGCTTGGGATTTCACCGATACTTGTACTGGCGTCGGTTTATGTGGGGCTCTTTTTATATGGGGCGGCCGGTGTGGTACTGGGGCCGCTGTCTTTTTCTACAGTGTATGAAATAGGCCGGGAATGGGATGTGTGGGGCTAATCCGGAATGCCGCGGGCCCTGACGTATTTATTAAATAAAAGTGAAAAAAATATGAAATCTATGGACGGGAAAGGAGAATCGTGTATAATGAAGGAAGTGTGGAAACCGAGAATTCTTTGTTAATGGAAGAGGAGATTTTCAGATGAAAAAAGCGGCAGTTCAGGCTGCGGGCATTCTTGTGGGAATGGCAGTTCTTTTGGGAATTTATGAGGGAAATCCCGCCGCGGAGACCAGGGCGGAGGCCCGGGAAGAAAGTGCGATGGACGAAAGCTTTCCCGCATTGCCCGGTACGCGGATAGCAGTGGTTAGTAAAGCTACGAACGGCGAATTCTGGGATGAGGTCCGCAGAGGGATGGAGGCCGCTGTAAGCCAGGTTAATGAATCTCATGAATATAAGAAGAACGATCAGATAACAATGACCTTTGAAGGACCGGCGAATGAGCAAGATGTAGAGACGCAGATCAACACTCTGGATGCGGTGATCTCGGAGAATCCGGATGCCCTCTGCATTTCGGTGGGAGACATGGAATCCTGCCAGGCACAGATGGAGGCAGCCCGGGAGAACGGAATACCGGTGATCGTCTTTGACTCCAGTGTAAAAGATGAGAATCTGATCACGGCTTTCCGGGGGACGGACAATGTTCTGGTAGGCGAGATTGCCGCGGACCACTTAAGTGAAGCCATGGGAGGCGGCGGAAAGGCGGCGGTTTTTGCCATGCAGAAAAAGACCCAGAGTTCCCTGGATCGTACGACGGGCTTTGTGAACGCCATCCCTGAGGGTATAGAGATCGTGGAGATCCTGTATGCCGATGAGGTGGAGGATATGGAAGCCTCCATGGGACAGGTGCTGGAAGAACATCCGGATCTGGGCGGGATATTCTGCTCCAACGCAGACGTGGCGGAAATCTATCTGAAGCTGGAAAAGAGCGAGTCTTTTTCAGCGGTCATGGTGGGCGTGGACGCCACCAGCCGTCAGGTGAAGGCCATCCGGGACGGACTGGAAATGGGCGTTGTTTCTCAGGATGCATATTCCATGGGCTATGAGACGATCATAGCGGCGATACAGTCCGTGGTGCCGGAGGAGACAAGGGAACCGATTGAAAAAAGCGTTCTGCTGGAACCGGCCTGGCTGGATGAAGCGAATCTGGACAGCGGAAGCTATGACAATTACATATACGGAGAATGACGTACAACGGGGAAATGGATATGCCATTTCTCCTGCTTTGATTTTACAGGAAAAATTTCCGTTATTCTTCATGAGGGGCTTCAAATTATACGGAGAGAAATTGGACATTTTATACAAAAACGTTGTTTTTTTGTTGGCAGTATGATAGAATTTGACTATATTGGTCATTGCACAAATCAGGGGGAAAAGGAAACGAAAGGGCGGGAAACATGAAGCTTTTGTCAGAAAATCTCAGGAATATCGCCATGCTGACGCAGTTTGGACTCTCTTTTATCACGCCGCTCTTATTGTGCCTTGCGGTATGTTGGTGGCTGGATACCCATATGGGGCTCGGAGGCTGGGTGTATATTCCGGGATTCTTTTTCGGCATGGGCGGCTCCGGTATGGTTGCCTACAAGCTTTATCTGTCCGTGACGAGCAGACAGAAAAAAGAAGAAAAGAAAAAAAACCGGATTTCCTTTAACAGACATTATTAAAAAGTGCATTATGGGAAGGGGTCGTTATGAGCAGCTTTTTTGACAATATACAGCCGGCGGTAAAAAAGGAGACGAAGAAGGTCGCCTTCAGCACTCTGACGGGGGTCATCCTCATGTGGATCGTGTTTGCGGTTCTTCATTTTTCCATGCCGGACAAGGTGCCGCTTGACTATACCGTGTTTCTGGGAGGTATCTGCGGCGGCGCGGTGGCTGTATTGAATTTTTTCCTCATGGGACTGACAGTCCAGAAGGTGGCTGCGAGCACGGATGAGGATTCGGCCAGGACGAAGATGAAAGCCAGCTATTCCCAGCGCATGCTTCTGCAGATGCTGTGGGTGGTGCTGGCGATCGCAGCGCCCTGCTTCCAGTTTGTGGCGGGTATTGCCCCTCTTTTGTTTCCCGGACTTGGCATTAAACTGACAGGAGTGATCCATAATAAGTAAAGACAGGAGGTGGAAGCTTATATGGAATTAGATATTTCAGGAGCGAAGGTCTATTTTAAGATTCCTCTGGATATTCCCGTTCTGGGGGATCTTCAGATCAGCGAAACCATGGTGGTGAGCTGGCTGGTCATGCTCCTGATCACGGGCGTGTGTATCTGGCTGACGCATGATCTGAAGGTGGAAAATATTTCCAAGAGACAGGCAGTCGCAGAGATGCTGGTGGAAAAGGCAGACAATTTCGTCGTGGGAAATATGGGCGAAAAATTCCGCTATTTTGTACCGTTTGTGGCGGCGCTGTTTGCGACCAGTGTCGTGTCGAACCTTATCAGTCTGATAGGCTTGCGAAGCCCTACGGCGGATCTGTCCACAGAGGCTGCCTGGGCAGTGGTGGTATTTGTTCTGATTACCTACCAGAAGATTCACGCAGGCGGCTTCGGCGGATATCTGAAAGGATTCACGCAGCCGATCCCGGTGCTGACGCCGTTTAATATCCTTTCCGAGCTGGCGACGCCCATCAGTATGGCTTGCCGTCATTTCGGAAATATTTTATCCGGAGTGGTTATCAATGCGCTGCTTTACGGAGCGCTGGCAGTGGCCAGCTCCGCTCTGCTGGGGCTGATCCCCGGGGCAGTGGGTGAACTGCTTGCCCATATACCGATCCTGGATGTGGGTATTCCCGCGATCCTTTCGGTGTATTTTGACTGGTTCTCAGGCTTTATGCAGGCGTTTATTTTCTGTATGCTGACGACTATGTACATTGCCAATGCGGCAGAAGGATAATTGCAGGGTGTCTGTACGATTTATACAGATACGAAAATTTTATGAAAAACTAATTCACAGGAGGATTACATTATGGAATTTCAGTTATTAGCAAAAGGTATTGCATTAGCAGGATGTGCTATTGGCGCGGGTTGTTCATTGATCGCAGGTATCGGCCCTGGTATCGGTGAAGGTAACGCCGTGGCAAAGGCTCTGGAGGCCATTGGGCGCCAGCCGGAGTGCAAGGGCGATGTTACCTCTACGATGCTTCTTGGATGCGCCATCGCGGAAACCACTGGTATTTACGGTTTCGTTACGGGCTTGCTTCTGATCTTCGTGGCGCCTGGTATGTTTATGAATTTCCTGGGTTGATCCAGACGGAGCAAAGAGCAAAGGACAGGAGGTTAAGACCATGGATGTACAGGAATTAGTAGGAATCGTGCCGTGGACATTCATCGCGCAGATCTGCAATCTTTTTATCCAGGTTTATCTCATCAGGAGGTTTTTATTTAAACCGGTAAACGCCATGCTTGAGAAACGGAAAGCCCTGGCGGACGCGGAAATCCGGGACGCCGAGAAGGCGAAGGACGAGGCGCAGGCCATTAAGAGCGAATATGAGCAGAACATACAGGAGGCGAAAGCAAAGGCGGGCGAAATCCTGGAGACTGCTCATAAGACTGCGGCGGTACGCAGTGAGGAAATCTTAAAGGAGGCTTCCAGCCAGGCGGCTGCCATGAAGGCAAAGGCTGAGAGCGATATCGTTCAGGAGAAGCGCAAAGCAGTGAATGAGATAAAAGGTGAGATCGGCGGCATGGCGATGGAGATCGCCGGCAAGGTGATCGAACGCGAGATTAACGAGGAAGACCATGCGAAACTGATCGATGAGTTTATTGCGAATGTAGGTGAAGCATCATGACAAAGACTGCCAGACTATATGGAAGCAGCTTGTATGACCTGGCGGCAGAGGAAAAGCTCACGGAGATTATAAAGGAGCAGATGGATGAGATCCGCGGCATTTTCCGGGAGAATCCGGAATATGTACGACTTCTGAGTGAACCGTCCATTCCGAAGCAGGAACGGACGGGGCTGATCGAGAAGGCTCTGGGAGGCCAGGCGGAGCGCTATCTGGTTAATTTTATAAAGCTGTTATGTGAGCGGAATATTTTATCGGAATATTCCGGATGCTGCGAGGAATTTACGCGGCTTTACAATGCGGACCACAACATCGCCGAGGCGGTGGTTACCAGTGCGGTGGCGCTGAAGGAGGACCAGGCTGCGGCTCTTACAGCCAGGCTGGAGAAGATCAGCGGAAAGAAAATATCCCTGATCCGGAGGACAGACCCTTCCCTGCTGGCAGGTCTGCGTGTGGAATTGGAAGGAAAGCTGCTTGACGGATCGGTGCAGAGCCGTCTGTCAGGCATTTCCAGGAAACTTGACGAAATAATTGTTTAAAGGATGGGAATGGAAACATGCAATTAAAACCAGAAGAGATATCCAAGGTCATCCGCAGTCAGATCAAATATTACGAGAACGCCATCCGACAGGATGAGACCGGAACTGTTTTAATGGTTGGTGATGGTATTGCCAGAGCAAGCGGCCTGGTAAACTGTATGGCAGGCGAGCTGCTGGAATTTGAGGACGGCAGCTTCGGCATGGCGCAGAACCTGGAAGAAAACAGCGTGTCCATCGTATTATTTGGTTCCGATGAAAATATCGGCGAAGGCCAGACTGTAAAACGTACCGGGAAGGTAGTGTCCGTTCCGGTTGGAGATGCGATGATCGGACGTGTCGTCAATGCGCTTGGACAGCCCATTGACGGAGCAGGTCCCATCACGTCAGATGAATACAGACCGATCGAAAGCCCCGCACCGGGTATTTGTGAGAGAAGATCCGTGCATGAGCCTCTTCAGACGGGAATCAAGGCCATTGACTCCATGATCCCCATAGGAAAAGGACAGCGTGAGCTGATCATCGGCGACCGTCAGACCGGTAAGACCACTCTGGCGACGGATACCATTATCAACCAAAAAGGCAAGGATGTTATCTGTATCTATGTAGCTATCGGACAGAAGCGCTCCACAGTAGCCAATCTGGTGGAGAACTTAAGCAGAAACGGCGCGATGGACTATTCCATCGTGGTGGCGGCAACCGCATCGGACGCCAGCCCTCTGCAGTATATTGCGCCCTATTCCGGCTGTGCCATGGGCGAATACTTTATGAATAAAGGCAGGCATGTGCTGATTATCTATGATGATCTGAGCAAGCATGCGGTGGCATATCGTGCGCTTTCCCTGCTGATCCGCCGTCCGCCGGGACGTGAGGCGTATCCGGGCGATGTATTCTATCTGCATTCCAGACTTCTGGAGCGCGCGGCCAAGCTGGATGATGAGCACGGCGGCGGTTCCCTTACTGCACTGCCGATCATTGAGACCCAGGCAGGGGACGTCTCCGCTTATATTCCGACCAATGTTATTTCTATTACGGACGGTCAGATTTTCCTGGAGACGGAACTGTTCCATTCCGGCGTTATGCCGGCTGTAAACCCTGGTATTTCCGTATCCCGGGTAGGTGGAAATGCGCAGATCAGGGCCATGAAAAAGGTGGCCGGTACCCTGAAGCTGATCTATTCCCAGTACCGTGAGCTGCAGAGCTTCGCCCAGTTCGGTTCCGATCTGGATGCGGACACCAAGGCCCGTCTGGAGCAGGGCGCGCGTATCGTGGAGGTTCTGAAGCAGAATCAGAATGAACCGGTTCCCGTGGAAAAGCAGGTGGCGATCCTTTATGCGGTAACGAAAGGCATTTTGTCCGCAGTGGCCGTGGAGGATGTGCGGGCATACGAAGCGGGCTTATTTACCTGTCTGGATACCGATGCCCAGGGCGCTGCGGTCATGCAGGAGATCCGTTCTACCGGCAATCTGGATGAGGCCGCGGAAGAACAGCTCAAGAAGGTACTGGAAGAGTATACGGAAAATTTTGTGAATACAAGACCTGAGAAATAAAATGATCAAGGAGGCAATATATGGCTGCAAACATGAAATCGGTTAAGCTGCGTATCAAAAGTGTGCAGAGCACCATGCAGATAACCAAGGCTATGGAACTTGTGGCGTCCTCCAAGCTGCGTAAAGCAAAAGAGCGGGCGGAAACCTGCCGCCCATATTTCCGGGAACTGCATCAGACCCTGAATGATATTGCCAGAGAAAACACGGATTTTTCTTCTGTCTATGCCAGGGAGGCGGACAGTGGAAAATACTGCTATGTGGTGATCGCCGGTGACAGAGGTCTGGCAGGGGGCTATAACACGAACCTGTTTAAATGTCTGGAAACGGACGCGGCGGGCAGGGATTATGTGGTACTTCCCATTGGGAAAAAGGCGGTAGAGTATTTCCACCGGAAAGGAATTCCCTGTGTGACGGAACAGTTTGCGGAGATCGCAGATATATCTGTGGCGGACTGTTTTGAGATGGCGAATCTTCTGTGCAGGGAATTTCAGGAAGGCAAATTTGGCCATATTGAATTGTGTTATACGATTTTCGTTTCCATGCTCTCACAGTCACCGGAGGTATTCTCCATGCTTCCGTTAAAGGACATTACGTCTGACAGCAGCGGAGAGGAAGCGGGGAGCGGGAGTCGGCAGCTGATTTTGTACGAGCCGGATGCAGAGACGGTTTTTGACGCTATTGTCCCGGAGTATCTGGCCGGGCTGATCTACGGCGGTGTTTGCGAAGGTCTTGCCAGTGAGCTGGCGGCCCGCAGGACAGCTATGGATGCGGCTACCAGCAATGCACAGGAGATGATCGAAAAGCTGAATCTGTATTATAACAGAGCCCGTCAGGCCAGCATCACGCAGGAGATCACGGAGATTGTTGGAGGTTCGGAGGGATTGTAGGCCGAATGATAAGCGATGAATGAGATGTAATTGTTGTGTATGATAATAACAAGGAGATTCATAGAATGAGCGAAAAACACACTGGCGAAGTAGTACAGGTCATTGGTCCGGTTCTGGATATACGCTTTGCGCACGATGAACTGCCTGCACTTCTCAATGCCATAGAAATTGACAATAAAGGCGCAAAGCTGGTGGCGGAAGCAGCCCAGCAGATCGGTGACAACACAGTGCGCTGTATTGCCATGAATTCCACGGACGGACTGGTTCGGGGAACGAAGGCAGTCGATACCGGCAAGCCCATCGCCGTTCCTGTGGGAGAGGAATGCCTGGGCCGTGTATTTAACCTTCTGGGGGAGCCGGTGGATAATCTTCCCGCTCCGGAGGCTAAGGAATACTGGCCGATCCATCGCCCGGCGCCCTCCTATGAAGAGCAGACCCCGGCTACGGAGATACTGGAAACGGGGATCAAGGTGGTGGATCTGATCTGCCCTTATGCAAAGGGCGGCAAGATTGGTCTGTTCGGCGGTGCGGGCGTAGGCAAGACTGTTCTGATTATGGAGCTGATCCACAATGTCGCCACTGCACACGGCGGACTTTCCGTATTTACGGGTGTAGGAGAGCGTACCCGTGAGGGAAATGACCTTTATAATGAAATGAAAGAGAGCGGCGTAATCGAAAAGACCGCCCTGGTGTACGGCCAGATGAACGAGCCGCCGGGAGCGCGTATGCGC
>CAZGTY010000066.1:0-10197 GCA_964528895.1 uncultured Blautia sp.
AAAAATGGTAGAGAGGATGGAGCCTGCGGTTTGGGATGTGCTGGAGGATGTCATCAAAGAGCATCCGGTAATGCTGAACCGTGCGCCTACACTGCACCGTCTGGGTATCCAGGCGTTTGAGCCCATCCTTGTAGAGGGTAAGGCCATCAAGCTTCATCCGCTGGTTTGTACCGCGTTCAACGCAGATTTTGACGGAGACCAGATGGCGGTTCATCTTCCCCTTTCTGTGGAGGCTCAGGCTGAGTGCCGTTTCCTGCTGCTGTCCCCCAATAACCTCTTAAAGCCTTCTGACGGCGGCCCGGTGGCCGTTCCTTCACAGGATATGGTGCTGGGTATCTACTATCTGACACAGGAGAGAGAGGGCAACAAGGGCGAAGGCAAATTCTTTAAGAGTGTAAACGAGGCAATTCTTGCCTACGAAAATAAGGTGATCACACTGCAGTCCCGGATCAAGGTGCGCTGCATGAAGACCATGCCGGACGGCACGGTTCTCACAGGGAATGTAGAGTCCACACTGGGCCGTTTCCTGTTTAATGAGATCCTTCCCCAGGATCTGGGCTTTGTAGACAGAAGCGAACCGGGTAGCGAGCTTCTTCTTGAGGTGGATTTCCTGGTAGGCAAAAAGCAGTTAAAGCAGATCCTTGAAAGGGTTATTAATACTCATGGCGCTACAAAGACCGCCGAGGTTCTGGATTCCATCAAGGCTACCGGCTATAAATATTCTACCCGTGCCGCCATGACCGTATCCATCTCGGATATGACGGTGCCGCCGCAGAAACCGGAGATGATCAGGAATGCGCAGGATACTGTGGATATGATCACAAAGAACTATAAGCGAGGTTTTATTACGGAGGAGGAGCGATACAAGGAGGTTGTTGATACCTGGAAAAGGACCGATGACGAGCTTACTCAGGCTTTGCTGGACGGTCTTGATAAATACAATAACATCTTTATGATGGCGGACTCCGGCGCCCGTGGTTCCGATAAGCAGATCAAGCAGCTGGCGGGTATGCGTGGATTGATGGCCGATACGACCGGCCATACCATTGAGCTTCCCATTAAGTCAAACTTCCGTGAAGGTCTGGACGTACTGGAATATTTCATGTCTGCACATGGTGCGCGTAAGGGCCTGTCCGATACGGCGCTTCGTACTGCTGACTCCGGTTATCTGACCAGACGAATGGTGGATGTATCCCAGGAGCTGATCGTCCGGGAGACAGACTGCTGTGAAAACAGAGATGAGATTTCCGGCATGTATGTGCGGGCGTTCAGAGACGGCAAGGAGGAGATCGAGAGCCTTCAGGAGCGTATTACGGGCAGATTTGCCTGCGAGACGATCACCAATAAAGAAGGCGAGGTTCTGGTAAAAGCGAACCATATGATCACGCCGAACCGCGCTGCACGTATTATGAAAGAGGGCGTGGACGAGAACGGCGGCGCCATCGAAAAGGTTAAGATCCGTACAATTCTCACCTGTAAATGCAAGATCGGCATCTGTGCAAAGTGCTATGGTGCAAACATGGCTACCGGCGAGCCTGTACAGGTGGGCGAATCCGTAGGTATCATCGCCGCTCAGTCTATCGGTGAGCCAGGTACACAGCTGACCATGCGTACCTTCCATACCGGAGGCGTGGCCGGAGGAGATATCACACAGGGTCTTCCCCGTGTAGAGGAGCTTTTTGAGGCGAGAAAGCCGAAGGGACTTGCCATCATCACGGAGATCAAGGGTGTTGCCGCGATCAATGATACCAAAAAGAAACGTGAGATCATTGTGACTGATCCTGAAAGCGGTGAATACAAGGCATACCTTATCCCCTACGGCTCCCGTGTGAAGATTTCTGACGGACAGGAACTGGAAGCCGGCGACGAGCTGACAGAGGGCAGTGTAAATCCCCATGATATCCTGAGAATCAAGGGAGTTCGTGCCGTGCAGGATTATATGCTCCGCGAGGTTCAGCGAGTATATCGTCTTCAGGGTGTGGATATCAGCGATAAGCATATTGAGGTTATTGTGCGTCAGATGCTGAAGAAGGTCCGTGTGGAGGAAAACGGTGATACCGAATTCCTGCCCGGAACTCTGGTGGATGTGCTGGAGTTTGAAGAGGTAAACGAGAAGCTGATAAGCGAAGGAAAGACTCCTGCGGTGGGTAAACAGGTTATGCTTGGTATTACCAAAGCAGCGCTTGCAACGGATTCCTTCCTGTCCGCGGCGTCCTTCCAGGAGACCACCAAGGTCCTGACTGAAGCCGCCATCAAGGGTAAGGTCGATAAGCTGATCGGTCTGAAGGAAAACGTTCTGATCGGTAAGCTGATTCCGGCAGGCACAGGTCTGAAGCGGTACAGCAAAATCAAGCTTGACACCGGAATTCCGGAGGATGAGCCTGGAGAGCTCGAGGAGGAAATTCCTTCTGCGGAGGAAGAGGAAGCCGAGATAGAAGGAATCTGTGAGGAGGCTCCGGCAGAAGAATAATCATATAAAAAACTGGAAAAAGGAAAATACGGAGAACACTATTATTTATGTTAAAATTCAGTTATAATGTCGATAGGCATTATAGCTGAATTTTAATTTGTGTAGATAATGTACCGTAACTGTATGGGTGAATCTTCGAAAAGAGGTTGATTATGGAGAGGGAATTACCGGTTTCCGTATGGCCGGAATGGAGGATCGTCGAGAAAATCGGTGAAGGCTCTTTTGGAAAAGTATATAAAGCGGTACGCAGTGAAAAGGGAAAAAGCTTTTATTCTGCAGTTAAAGTGATCACGATTCCCTCCAGCCAGAGTGAACTGAACAGCGTACGTTCCGAGAGTTCCGATGAACAGTCTGTCCGGGATTATTTTCAGAGCCTGGTGGAGGAGTGTATTCAGGAAGTCAGTACGATGGAATACTTTCGGGGGAATTCTCATGTGGTTTCCGTAGAGGATTATAAGGTGGTGGAGTACCTGGACACCATCGGCTGGGATATTTATATCCGTATGGAGTACCTTACCAGCTTTTTGGATTATTGTGCAGGTAAGCAGCTGAAGGAGGACGAGGTGATCCGGCTTGGTATCGATCTGTGCAAGGCTCTGGAGTACTGTCAGATGCAGAATATTATTCACAGAGATATAAAGCCGGAAAATATTTATGTATCCAGATTCGGGGAGTTTAAGCTGGGGGATTTCGGCATTGCCCGTGAACTGAACCGCAGTGTGAGCGGTTTATCAAAAAAAGGAACATTTTCCTATATGGCGCCGGAGATGTATAAGGGCGAAGCTTATGACAGCCTTGTGGACATTTATTCTCTGGGAATTGTTCTATATAAATTAATGAACCGTAACCGTCTTCCGTTTATCAGTATGGAAAAGCAGTTGATTACATATCGGGATAAGGAAAATGCCCTTGCCAGACGTATGTCCGGAGAGCGGCTGCCTAATCCGGCGGACGCAAATCAGGCGTTTGCGGAAGTAATTATAAAAGCGTGCGCCTATGACCGCAGCAGGCGTTACCAGAGCCCGCAGGAACTTCGGGGCGCCCTGGAGGATCTTCAGTATCTGAAAAAGCATCAGGAACAGCTGGATATGCAGGAAAAAAGTCCGGCGCATCAGAAAGCTCTGGCACAGGCCGCGGAGAATGCACAGAAATCTGTACAGGAGGATCAGACAACGGTCCAGGCGCAGAAAAAGGCGGAGAGCGACAAGCCCGGGCAGAGCCTGACAGAGAAAAACGCAGAGGGCGTGCAATCTCGGCAGCAGGTAAAAAAAACAGCGGAAAAAATGGAGCAGCAGCCGATATTCAGAAAGAGCGGCCGCAAAGAGCGGCAGGAGGCTCAGAAGAGCATACCCGTACGGACTTCTGAAAAGCGCAGCGCCACCGGACAAAGTGACGCGAAGCTGGGCCCGCTGATCGCGGCGATGGTTGTTATGGCTATTGCCGTCTGTACGATTTTTGTGATCCTTATGTGGCTGATCTTCGGAGCCGGGAGGAGTATTTTATCCGGCAGTCAGGCAACAGCGAACACGACTTTAGACGAAGAAAAAATGGAAGGCATTTTCGGCAAGATTCAGGATCAGGCCACAGTGATCGTGAACAGTCTTAGCGACTACAACTGGATCGGTTCGGAGGCTGACGGAAAAATCAGTTACCTGGATGATAAAGGGCAGGTAAAAAAGGTCCTGGTCTATCCATCTGTCTCGGAGGACGGATATTATGAAGAATATTACTACTGGGGAGGCGAGCTGTTTTTTGCCTATATATGGGCGGACAACAGAATTATCAGCACACTGGAGGAAGGTGAGCAGAAGGTAGATCTCTACTATTATGAGGATGGGGAGCTGATCCGGTGGATAGACGAGAATAATAGATGTCATGATAATGAGACCGACAATGAGGAATATGTGGAGCGCGGCAAGAAATATTACGATTTGGCGGAAACATATAAAAACCAGTTAAATGCAGAAGAAACGGATGGTTAAAAAATGGCCTATCAGATTGAATACGCATACACCTGCCATATGGGCAAGGTACGGACAAATAATGAGGACAATTTCTGGTGCTGCGGAAAGACGATGGCTGCGGATAATCAGGGAACGGAGGGTACGGTCTGTGAACGCATCTCCCAGCGCAGGCTGCCGCTTCTGGCAGTGTTTGACGGCATGGGCGGGGAATGCTGCGGCGAGGTGGCGGCATTTCTTGCAGCAGATGCTTTCGGCCGGTATTATGATGATAATAAAGGAACCATAAAGACGGAACCCAGACGGTATCTGGAGGCTGTTTGCAGCAGTATGAATCAGGCTGTCTGTGATTACGGCAGGGAAAATAAAGTGAACAGTATGGGCTCTACCGCAGCTATGCTTGTATTCGGAAAAGATGCGGTCTATGCGGGGAATCTTGGGGACAGCCGTATTTATGAAGCGAGAGAGGGACAGTTCCGGCAGCTGTCCACGGATCATGTGGCGAGAACTCCTGTGTTTGGGAAAGCGCCCCTGATGCAGTATGTGGGTGTCCCGGAGGAATTTATGACGCTGGAGCCGTCCATTGTCGCGGAGGATATTATTCCGGGAGCGCGTTATCTGCTTTGCTCGGACGGGGTGACGGATATGCTTTCCGATGGGGAGATCGCAGATATTCTGGCGAGGGAGGTTTCGGTCAACGAGACGGTGGAGATCCTTTTGGAACGGGTGCTGAAAAAAGGCGGCCGTGATAATATTACGATCGTACTGTGTGAGATTCAGGAGGAAAGCGAGGGCCGTCTCTGGCAGTGGCTGAAAAATCTGGCGCCTGCGGCGAAAGAAGGGAAAACACAATGAAAAACCGGATGCAGGATTTGGATTTTGAAAAGACGGTGGCTTTTGACTCGGTCAAGGATTTTGAATTTACCAGGCGTGCGGCCCAGCGTTTTCGCCAGGTGGTGAGCCTGGAGGATTTTGAAGATGAGGATGCGGACGTTATTTTCCATTATCTGTACAAGGAAATGGAGCTGGTGTCCTTCGGTGATCATCTGAAACGGTATATTTATGAGCGTGCTGGGCTGGAAGAGCCGTTTAATGAGGTGACGCAGGATATTTACCGGGATATTGTTGTGGATTCCTTTCAGGAGACATGTACTCCGAAGTCCATGAATCCCACATCCACGAAGCTGTCCTCGCTGGTGAACAACTGGCTGAATCAGGCTTCCGTAAAACGGGAGACGGTATTTTTGCTGGGGTTTGGGCTGCGGATGAGCGCGGAGGATGTGTCCGATTTTCTGACCCGGGTGCTCAGGGAGCAGGATTATGATTTCCATAATTCGGATGAGGTTATTTACTGGTACTGCTATTCAAATCAATATGGTTATTATAAGGCCGAGGAGTTAAAGGCGAAGTATGCGGAGCTTGCACCGGACAGGGAGTACAGGGATTCCGCCCGGGTGATGACAGGTGAGTTCTGCCTGGATACGGAGGAGAAGCTTTTTGGATATCTGGCGTATATCAAGGCCGGTACCGATGATCCCACTTCTGAGAAGAGCCGTGCCTTTCAGGAGTTTATGCGGCTTTACCAGCATGCCCGGGAAGTCATTGCGGGGATGTATCAGAAGGATGAGGAGGAGAAGGACCGGGAGAAGATCTGGAAACCGGAGGACATCAGCGCTTCCGATGTGGAAAAGGTTATTTGCAGCGGCATTCCCGTGAATAAGATGGGGAATCTGAAAAAGATGTCCGCATCTATTCTGGCACGCCATTTCAGTCAGAAGCGTTTCAGCCGTCAAAGGATCAACTCCATTATGAGCCATAAGCTTCCGGTGGAGCGTTTTGATCTGATCACCCTGGAGTTTTTTATTGTGAGCCAGGAGATGCAGGACGAGGATCCTTATAATAGATACCGCCATTTTCTGGAGGAGATTCATGAGATCCTGTCCCGGTGTGATATGGGTGAAATTTATATTGTAAATCCTTATGAGTGTTTCCTTTTGATGTGTCTTTTAACGGATTGTCCGCTGGCTGTGTTTGCGGATATCTGGGAGATGTCCTATGAGGAAGGATCAGAGTAAAGAGAGCCGGCGGAAACCGCCGGCTCTCTTTTCAGGGTGCAGCTCGGCTTCGCCTGAAAAAATGGCGGCGGTTATTCGTTGTAGTAGCCATAGATATCCCGGGAGAGCTCCGCAATGCATTCCTGGGCGGCGGCTGTATCAGTGAGGTTCTCAGACATGAAGCATACCACCAGATCGACGCCCTTCGCGGTGTCGTAAATGATGCCCGCATCGTTTTCCACAGTATCCAGTTCGCCGGTCTTATTTGCTACCTGGACGCCCTCCGGCATTTGTGCCGGAATCTTGTTGCGGCGCTGCTGCATTTTCAGAAGAGCATACATGGCATCCGCATGAGAGAGGGTCGGGTTTGTCTCTTTGTTGCTGCAGATACGGTAGACCTCCTTGAGAAAACGGCCGCAGTCCTCCACAGTGGTATAATTATCACCGTTTGTATTATCCTGAAGAAGCATCCGTCCCATGGAGGTCCCTGTATATCCGTGAGCCTGGCAGAAAGCATTTACGGCAGCCATGCCGGCGGAAGAATCGCCGCCTCCCAGATAGGTTACAAGTGTATTTGCCGCATCGTTATCACTGATGGTGATCATAGAATTCAGATAAGAATCCAGAGCATCTGTTCCGTATTGCTGCGCGAGGGTCTCATAATTCTCATAAACAGTTCCCATAATGAACAATTTAATCAGACTGGCTGCCTGCATGGGATGATTTCCCAGAGAGCTTTCCGCACTGCTCTGAAGATTACACACATAGACAGACCAGCTGCCATTTCCCTGAGGCAGGAGAGCGTCCACCTGTGCCATCAGATTATTGATGCTGTCATCGTTGGCGTCCGTAAAGGAATCACCCTGTGAGGGCGAAATGGCGCCGTCCTCCGAGCCGGAAGAGGCGTTGTCAGGAGACGGCCCGGCAATCTCCTGCTCCTGAGCTTCCAGCTCATCCGCTTTCTGCTGAAGGGCGGACGCGGTATCCGAGACATTCTGCACGATTTGTTCCAGCTCGGCCACCTGATCCTGCAGACCGGCAAGACGGTTTATGGAAAGAAAAGTAATGACGGCCAGACCGGCCAGAGCGATTACCAGTACGGCAATAATTGCATAGAGAAGAGAGTTTCTTTTTTTCTTGTTTGTTTTCATAATGCGTCCTTTCATTGTGCAAAATAATCGTCTATACCATCGGCAATGCCCTGAACCATAATGTCCTGAAACGAAGCATCCGCCATTTTATTGTCATCGTATTCATGAGTCATAAATCCCATTTCCAGGATCGTCACGGGTATGGTGCTCCAATTGATCCCGGTCATATTGTCATAGTACTGTACGCCCAGATTGGAAAAGCCCGTAGCCGCACAGTAGGCATCCAGAATACATTGGGAAAGCCGCACGGAGGACTCGGACAAATACGCGACAAAGGGGTTGGAGTCCGACGGCGCCATGGCGAGGGCGCCGCTTGCCGTATGCGTATCGTCCCCATTGGCATGGATGCGCACATAAATTTCGGCGCCCTGTGAAGCTACATATTCCGCACGTTCCCGGTTGCTGATGGCCGTATCATTGTCCGTTCTGGTCATGACTGTCTTATAACCGCGGCGGACCAGTTCATCCTGCAGCTTCAGGGAAACGTCCAGATTCAGCTGGTATTCCGGAAGCCCGCTGTAGGTTCCCTGTGTGCCGGTGGAGGACTTTGCTTTCATTTCAGAGGAGCCGGGTCCTATAGGCTCCTGCTCGCTCATGTCGACATTGTAGCCCTGATGCCCGGGGTCAATACCTATGATATGACCGTTTGTGCTGGCAGATTGCGCCGACGGACCGAAGATCGAAGATGAGGACAGGGCTTCCTGTGCCTGATCTGTCTGTGTATTTTCGGATTTCTGCAGGGCCTGTTCTTTAAGGGCCTGTTTTTCTTCCAGGGCTTTTGTTATGGTATCCTCATCGCTGAGAAGCTCCTGCTGTTTTTCCCGTATTGCCGCAGAGACATCGGACACGTCCTTTTGTGTTTCAGTAATGTGCTGCAGAGTCCGAAAGCCCGCAAAAATGAGAAAAACGGCAAAAAGCAACGATGTGATGAGAAGAAGCGCCTCAGGCAGAATTGATTTTTTCTTCATATTATATAATCCTTTCCTGGAACATGTGTATTCTGCAGGTAACAGTCCATGAGGAAGACCGGAGTCTCCTCAATATGTTTACCGGATAACACATATTAATTATAATGAAGGAACATGAAAAAAGCAATTGCCGGGTTCCTGAATCCTTTGTAAAAAGAGTAAAAAAACGGAAAAATTTCGTACTAAAAACGAAAAAATTTCCTGTGAAATCCCTTGACAGCAGCATTTTTAGAGGATATAATGAGCAAGCGTGCATAAGAACGCAGATTTTTTTGTGCGCGAAAATTTAACAATAGCAACCGCACAACCCCATAAAATATGGAAAAATCAATCGGGAGGTGAAATGGAATGCCAACATTCAATCAGTTAGTAAGAAAAGGACGCCAGACAGCCGTTAAAAAATCCACGGCGCCGGCTCTGCAGAGAAGCTTTAACTCCTTAAGGAAGAGAGCAGTCGAACAGTCTGCACCGCAGAAACGCGGCGTGTGTACGGCAGTAAAAACCGCTACTCCTAAAAAGCCTAACTCCGCCCTCAGAAAGATCGCGAGAGTTCGTCTTTCCAATGGCATCGAGGTTACAAGCTATATTCCGGGCGAAGGTCACAACCTTCAGGAGCACAGCGTAGTCCTGATCCGCGGAGGAAGAGTTAAGGACCTGCCTGGTACCAGATACCACATCATCAGAGGTACGCTGGATACGGCGGGCGTAGCTAACAGAAAACAGGCCCGTTCCAAATACGGCGCTAAGAGACCGAAAGTTAAAAAATAAATAATTGCAGGCAATTTTTTAGTATCAATCGCGAAATCACGAATAACTATATTTGCATGAAACAGTGAAATAAAACTGTTGCCGGTATTCCATATACCCTGTCGGTTGCGGGTTAAATATAGGACTTTACCGGTGCGAACACCTTAGTTTGAAAAGTGAGTACCGATGAGATAATCTATTGATTAAGGAGGGAAGTAACGTGCCACGTAAAGGACATACTCAGAAAAGAGACGTTCTGGCAGATCCGATCTACAATAGCAAAGTGGTTACCAAGCTTATCAATAACATTATGTTAGATGGTAAGAAGGGTGTCGCTCAGAAGATTGTATACGGAGCCTTTGCCAGAGTAGAAGAAAAAGCTGGCAAACCAGCTATTGAAGTTTTTGAAGAGGCTATGAATAACATTATGCCTCTTTTGGAAGTAAAGGCCAGACGTATCGGCGGCGCTACCTATCAGGTTCCGATCGAAGTAAGAGCAGAGAGACGTCAGGCTCTGGCTCTTCGATGGCTCACCATGTTCTCCCGTAAAAGAGGAGAGAAAACCATGGAAGAGAGACTGGCTAATGAGCTTTTGGATGCAATGAACAACACAGGCGCATCTGTGAAAAGAAAAGAAGATATGCATAAGATGGCTGAAGCAAACAAAGCATTTGCTCACTATCGCTTCTAATAACAGGAGGAAAGACCATTGTCTGGAAAAGAAGGAAGAGAATATCCGCTTGAGAGAACCAGAAACATTGGTATTATGGCTCATATCGATGCAGGTAAGACAACTCTTACGGAACGTATCCTTTATTACACAGGTGTCAATTATAAAATCGGTGA
>CAZGTY010000067.1:0-10110 GCA_964528895.1 uncultured Blautia sp.
AATGCCGGCTTATGTTAGCCAGTGACACTGTTTTTTTTATATGCTATAATGATGGGGAAAGTGATTTTTACGTACAATTTTACGAGCGTCTGGCAGAGGGAAGGAAGCTGCTGGCCATATTGCGGGAAGATCAGCCGGAAGGCGCAGTAAAAATGAATGACAGGGAGGAAGAAGGATGAAATGTATTAATACAACCGATGCGGTAGGTCATGTTTTGTGCCATGATATTACCAGGATCATAAAGGACGTGGTGAAGGATACGGCCTTTCGCAAGGGACATGTGGTGACGGAGGAGGACATTCCGGTGCTTTTGTCTCTGGGAAAGGACAAGCTTTATGTATGGGAAAAGGACGAATCCATGATGCACGAGGACGAGGCTGCGCAGGTCCTTTGCAGTATTTGTAAAAATGACAACATGCATCCCACAGAAGTAAAAGAGGGAAAAATCGAGCTGGTCGCAGACTGCGACGGAGTTTTTCGCGTGGACGTTCCTCGTCTTGACGCCATCAACGAAATTGACGAGATCATGATCGCCACCCGGCACACAAATTCGCCGGTTAAAAAGGGCGACCGGCTTTTGGGGACGAGGGTGATCCCCCTTGTGATCGCAAAGGAGAAAATGGAGCTTGTGAAAAAGACAGCCGGTAAAACGCCGCTGGTTTCTCTGACTCCGTATAAAAAAATGAAAGCCGGGATCGTGACTACAGGCAATGAGGTCTACTATGGAAGGATCAAAGATACCTTTACGCCGGTGATAGAAGAGAAGCTGGCGGCTTATGGTATTGAGGTGCTGGGACAGATTCTATGCAGCGATGACAGGGAGATGATCACAAAGGCCATTCTTGAGCTGAAGGAGAAAGGGGCGGATATGATCGTATGCACCGGAGGAATGAGCGTGGATCCGGACGACCGGACGCCGGGGGCGATCAGGGATACCGGCGCCCGCATTGTTTCCTACGGAGCTCCGGTGCTCCCCGGGGCAATGTTTCTCATGAGTTATCTGGAGGACGGAACTCCGGTTATGGGATTGCCGGGATGCGTGATGTATGCAAAAGCGACTGTTTTTGATCTGATACTTCCCAGAGCTGCAGCGGGGATTGAAGTGACAAAAAAGGATCTGGCGCACATGGGGAACGGCGGCTTCTGCCTTGGATGCAAGGTCTGCCACTATCCTGCCTGCGGATTTGGAAAGGGGATATAATGAAAACGGGGGCTTTGATCGCCGCATCACTGAATCCGGTCGGGGGAAACAGAGACAATGAGGAGATGCCGGTGTTTTTGCCTATGCAGCATCTGGACGGGACAACCGTGATCAAACGGGAAATTTTTATGATGCGGAAGGCAGGAATTACTCCGATTATTGTACTTTGCGGATATCAAAAGGAGGTTTTGAAAAACCATTTGAGCCATAACGGAGTGATCTTCTGCGAGGATGCGGAGTTTGCCTGCCATGACCTTCAAAAGACACTGGAGGCGGGGCTGGAATTTGCCCGGGGATTCTGTGATCGTGTCGTGGTGGCTCCGGTGGAATATCCGGCGTTTTTAGCAGGGACGTTGGAAAAGCTGCTGAGATGCGGGAAAACCACGGCGCCTGTGTACCGTGGAAGGGAAGGATGGCCGAGGCTCCAGGTTTTTTCCGGACAGAGGGATTTCCGTGAGGAAAAGATTTTTTCAGAAAAGCCGGGCCGGACTTGTGAAAGGATAGAGGTGGACGATGCGGGGATCTTATATTCCGTGAATGAGGAAGAAGGCATGGCGAAGGCAAGAGAATATACAAGGCGGCAGCGGGAGGCGAACGTTCTTCAGATGAAGCTTAAGGTGATGCTTACAAAGGAGGAGGTTTTTTTCGGGCCGGGAGTGTATTCACTTCTGTGCAATATCGATGAAACAGGATCTATTCAGGCTGCCGCGGAAAAGATGGGGATGTCCTATTCAAAATCCTGGAAAATGATCAACAGGGCGGAGGCGCAGATGGGATTTAAATTTGTGGACCGCGTATACGGCGGAAAGAATGGAGGAAGCTCCACGCTTACGGAGGAGGCTCGGATGTTTCTCGACCGGTATAAGGCGTTGACTGAGGATATTAAACGCATAAGTCAGAATTATTTTGATATATATTTCCGGGATTTTCAATGATCCCGGCAGCCCCGCAAATGTGAGCTTATGATTGACGGAGGCCGATTTGTGGGGTATAATTTAAGCAATCGTTATTTTTTTAAAAAAATAACGAAAAACGCAAAGAGCATATAAAAAGGAGGTTAATATGAGAAAAATATGGAAAAAAGCAGGCGCGGCAGTGCTTGCGGGAGTACTTGCGGCAGGCATGTGCGCAGGAGTGAGCGTTTCAGCAGCGGAGGAAGAGGTCGAGCTGATCGTATTTGCGGCTGCATCCATGACAGAGACCATGACTGAAATCGCGAAAATGTACGGAGAGGTAGCTCCAAATGTAAAGATTACATATAATTTTGATTCTTCCGGGACTCTGAAAACCCAGATCCAGGAGGGAGCAGACTGCGATCTGTTTATTTCTGCGGCGCAGAAGCAGATGAATCAGCTTGATATCACGGCGGATGCGTCTGTAAATGAGGAAGGGCTTGATTTTGTCGTGGAGGACAGCAGGATCGACCTTCTGGAGAATAAGGTGGTCCTGGTGGTACCGGAGGGAAATGCGGCAGGCATTGAGTCCTTTGAGGACCTTGCCTCCGATAAGCTTACTCTTTTGTGCCTTGGAAATGAGGACGTTCCGGTAGGGGCTTATTCCGATGAGATTCTTGAGTATCTGGGAATCGATAAGGCAGAGCTCGAGGCCGAGGGCAAGGTGACCTACGGAACCAATGTAAAAGAGGTTACCTCCCAGGTGGCAGAGGCGGCCGTGGATGCGGGTATTGTCTATGCGACGGACGCTTTTTCAGCAGGACTTACCGTAGTGGACGAGGCCACCTCCGATATGTGCAGCCAGGTTATTTATCCGGCGGCAGTCCTGAATGTTTCCAAATATCCGGAGGAAGCGCAGGCTTTCCTTGACTATTTAAAGACGGATGAGTGCGCGGCAGTGTTTGAGGAGGTCGGCTTTACTGTGGTTCAGCCCGAGGAGACTGAGGCGGAGACGGAAGCAGAATGATCGATTTAGCCCTGCGGCCTGATTTCAGGGGAGAACAGCATGGATTGGTTTCCTTTATTTAATTCGCTGAGGATCGCGCTGATCTCCAGTGCGATCGTATTTTTTACAGGTGTGTTTGCCGCGTATTATATTGCAAAATTGAATCCCGTGCTGAAGGGCGTGCTGGATGTGATACTGACCCTTCCTATGGTGCTGCCGCCGACAGTGGTGGGATATTTCCTTCTGGTGCTGATCGGACCGAAGCGCCCATTCGGAAGCTGGTTTTTGGCCACATTTCATACGAAGCTTGTAATGACATGGTACTCCGGGATATTTGCCGCCGTTGTGGTGGCGTTCCCGCTTATGTACCGCACAGCGAGGGGAGCCTTTGAAAGCTTTGATGAGACCCTGTCCTTTTCCGGGAAAACCCTGGGATTGTCCAATACGTTTATTTTCTGGCGTATCCGGATGCCGGCGTGCAGACAGGGGATCATGGCCGGCGCTGTGCTGGCCTTTGCAAGAGCGCTGGGCGAATATGGAGCTACCAGTATGATCGCGGGGTATACGCCGGGCAGGACGGCCACCATATCCACGACGGTTTATCAGCTTTGGAGAACGAATAATGATGAGCTGGCATTTCGCTGGGTCATGATCAATATCGCAATTTCCGCCGTGGTACTATTGGCGGTGAATCTTCTGGAAAAAAGAAACGTAATAAGGAAAAAACCGGCGGTTGCCGGGAGGAATTGAGATGGCTTTGTATGTGGATATCAAAAAGGACTTTGGGGAGTTCGTACTCCGGACAGAATTTGAGGCGGATGGCGGTGTGATGGGAATTCTCGGGGCGTCGGGCTGCGGGAAGAGCATGACGCTGCGCTGTATTGCCGGTATTGTAAAGCCGGATGAGGGCCGGATCGAGCTGGACGGTACGGTGTTCTTTGATTCTGCAAAAAAGATCGATCTGAAGCCCCAGGAGCGCCATGTGGGGCTCCTGTTTCAGAATTACGCCCTCTTCCCGAATATGACGGTACGGCAGAATCTGATGATGGGGCTGAAGCCTTATGAAAAGGATAAGAAAAGGGCGCGGGCCGCCGTGGATCAGATGATTCGGAAATTCTATCTGGATGGTCTTGAAAAGCATAAGCCCGCCCAGCTTTCCGGAGGACAGCAGCAGAGAGTGGCCCTGGCCAGGATCCTTTTATCAAAGCCGCGTATGCTTATGCTGGACGAGCCCTTTTCTGCGCTGGATGAGTTCCTGCGCTGGAATCTGGAGCTGGAGCTGTCGGAAATCCTGGAGGAGTTCGGCGGCAACACCCTTTTTGTATCGCATAACCGTGCGGAGATTTACCGCATTTGTGACAGAGTATGCGTCATGGACAGAGGAAAGTCGAGTCCGGTTATTCCGGTAAAACAGCTTTTTGAGGAGCCGGGGACAAGGGCGGCCGCATATTTGTCGGGCTGCAAGAATTTCTCGGCGGCGAGAGCGGAGGGCCGCCATAAGATCTTTGCCGGGGATTGGGGCGTATTGCTTGAAAGCGAGGAGGAAGCGCCGGAAGGGCTTTCCTGTATCGGCGTCCGCAGCCATTATATTTATCCGGTCCCGGCGGCAGATGCGGCCGGACAAAAAAACACCTTCCTCTGTGATATCGTGAAGGTTGTGGAGGATGTATTTTCCACGGTGGTCATGCTTCATCCATCCGATGTAAAGAGCGGGGCTGCGGGAGAGTCTTCGGACCGCCATAACAGGCAGATACGGATGGAGGTCACTAAGGAGCGTTGGTCGGACTTCTGCGAAAAAGAGCGTCCGGCGCAAAAGGTATGGGTGCAGATTCAGCCCCATGATATTCTCCTGCTGAAATAGTATGATAATTGTCATTGCTTTTTCAGCATGAGTAAGGTACTATTAAATTGGCTGCAGGCTGCAGTCAGGAGGTACCGCAGTGGGAAAGATCATGGCTGTAAATATCAGTAAAAAAAAAGGAACGCGGAAGGTAAATGTACATTCCGCGAGGTTTGTTGAGGATTTTGGCCTGGAAAATGATGCACATGCAGGTAAGTGGCATCGCCAGGTCAGTTTGTTATCTTATGAGAAAATTGAGGAATTTAAGGCGAAGGGGGCTCCGGTGGAGGAAGGGGCTTTCGGTGAAAACCTGATCGTCCGGGGCATTGATCTGAGAGGACTGCCGGTGGGAACCAGGCTTTCCTGTAAGGATGTGATACTGGAAGTGACGCAGATCGGGAAAGAGTGCCACAGCGGATGTGAGATATATAAGAGCATGGGAGATTGTATTATGCCGAGGGAAGGGATTTTTGCGAGGGTGCTTCGGGGAGGCGTCATATCCGAGGGCGATGAAGTGAGGATTATGGATGGAGACGAGGCTGAATCATTTTGATGAAAAAGGTAACGCTGTGATGGTGGATGTCTCCGGTAAGGTATCCACATCGCGCACGGCTGTTGCAAAAGGGACGATTTTTGTCAACAGCGCGGTTATGGGCGCCGTCCTGGAGGGGACCGTAAAAAAGGGAGATGTGCTTGGCGTGGCGCGGGTGGCAGGGATTATGGGGGCGAAACAGACCTCTTCTTTGATCCCCCTGTGTCATCCTCTTATGATCCGGAAGTGCAGTGTGGACTTTGAGATCGATGAGAACGCTCTTTCCATTACGGCTGTCTGTATTGTGAAAACAGAGGGACAGACCGGCGTGGAGATGGAGGCGCTGACCGGGGTGAGCACGGCTCTTCTGACGGTCTACGATATGTGCAAGGCGCTGGATAAGTCCATGGAGATCGGCGATATCCATCTGGTGGAAAAGATTGGGGGAAAAAGCGGGCGCTATGTGAACCCGAAACAACAGAATGTTTGATAAATATGGAAGGATGATCGACTATCTTCGCATTTCATTGACAGATCGCTGTAATCTGAGATGTGTGTATTGTATGCCGGAGGATGGGATCGCGCAGCTTCCCCATGAGGAGATCCTTAGCTATGAGGAGATCCTTCGGATCAGCCAGTGCGCGGCCGGCCTCGGTATACGAAAGATAAAACTGACGGGCGGAGAGCCTCTGGTGAGGAAGGATTGTGCCTGGCTTACGGGTATGCTTAAGGCGATTCGAGGGATTGAGAAGGTGACGCTGACCACGAACGGGATTTTGCTGAGCAGGCAGATCGGGGCCCTTGTGGAGGCGGGTATCGACGGAGTAAATATCAGCCTGGATACATTGGATGCGGAGCTGTTCCGTAAGCTTACAAGAAGAGACGGATTTGACAGAGTGCTGGAGGGAATTGAGACTGCGCTTTCTTATCCGGGGCTTTTGGTAAAGGTGAATTGTGTGCCGGTCGTTAAAGAGAAAGAAAATCTTATCGCGATGGCCGGACTTTCGAAAAAATATCCGCTGCACGTTCGTTTTATTGAGATGATGCCTGTAGGATACGGCAGGGAGTTTCCCTTTCAGGGGGAGGAATCCATAAAAGCTGTTCTGGAAGAGGCATACGGTCCGCTGACGCCCGTAGAGGAGCGTTTGGGGAACGGCCCCTGCCGTTATTACAGGATTGAGGGCTTCCGGGGAAGGATCGGATTTATCAGTGCGTTGACCCATAGGTTCTGCCATCAGTGCAATCGTATCCGGCTGACTGCCGGGGGCTATATGAAGGGGTGCCTTCAGTTTCAGGAGGGAGCCGATCTTCGAAGGCTTCTTCGGGATGGCTGTTCGGACGATGAGCTGACGGAGGCAATAAAGGCGGTAATCAGGGACAAACCGGACGGTCATAATTTTTATGGGGGCAGGACCGGTCAGGATGAGACGCGCGCCATGTTTCAGATCGGAGGATAGCGGCCATCCTGCGCCAATGCGGCGGATGTTTTTTTCGCAGTACCGGGATCAGAAAGGAATGAGGATGAGATGAGAGCGGCAATTATTACGGCGAGTGATTCGGGATACGAGGGGAAAAGAGAGGATCTGAGCGGTCCGGTGATACGGGAGATTCTGGAAGCAAACGGCTACGAGGTGGTTTATGCGGTTTTGCTCCCGGACGACCGGGAAATGCTGGCAAAGGAGATGGCAGAGATCGCGGATAAGGGCATGGCGGAGCTGATCGTTACGACAGGCGGTACCGGTTTTTCGCCCAGGGACTGTATGCCGGAGGCGACGGCTGACATTTCGGAGCGCGCGGTACCGGGCATTCCGGAGGCGATGCGTGCCTACAGCATGACCATTACACCGAGGGCGATGCTGAGTCGCGCGGCTGCGGGGATCAGAAAGACCACCCTGATTGTCAATCTTCCGGGCAGCCCGAAGGCAGTGCGGGAAAGCCTGGAATATATTGTGCCTGCGCTGAAGCACGGTCTTGAGATCCTGACCGGAGAGGCGGGGAACTGCGCCGGATCATAGAAGGCTTTCCCTTTCCAGGAGGGATAGTTGATCGGGAAGGAAAAAGAAAATCGGGCAGGCGAAGGAGACAACGACGGAAGCATGAGTTTATTACAGGAAAAGTATGAGAAGCTAAAAGATTATTTCAGAGAATTAGGGAGTGTCGCGGTAGCATTTTCCAGCGGCGTGGATTCCACATTTTTATTAAAAACTGCGGTGGATACCCTGGGAAAGGATCGGGTGATTGCGGTGACAGCCGCCTCCTGTTCATTTCCGGCAAGGGAGCTGGAGGAGGCGAAGGCGTTTTGCAGGGAGCAGGGTATACGGCATATTGTCTGTACCTCGGAGGAGCTGGATATAGAGGGGTTCCGGCAGAATCCCAAAAACAGATGCTATCTCTGCAAGCATGAGCTGTTTGAGAAGATTCTGAAGATTGCCAGGGAGAATCATTTAAATGCCGTGGCGGAAGGCTCCAATATGGATGATATGGGAGATTACAGGCCGGGTCTGACAGCAGTGAGGGAGCTGGGGATTAAAAGCCCTCTGCGTTATGCAGAGCTTTATAAAGAAGAGATAAGGGCCTTATCCAGAGAGCTGGGGCTGCCCACCTGGGACAAACAGTCCTTTGCCTGCCTCTCCTCGAGATTTGCCTACGGTGAGACCATCAGCGAGGAGAAGCTCGGTATGGTGGATAAGGCGGAACAGCTGCTGCTGGATATGGGCTTCCAGCAGCTCCGGGTCAGAATCCATGGAAAGGACAGCGATTACATCGCAAGGATCGAGGTGCTGCCTGCGGATTTCCCGAGGCTTATGGAGGAGAACACCCGTTTAAGAATATATGATTATTTAAAATCCCTGGGATTTTCCTATATAACTCTGGATCTGAAGGGTTATCGCACCGGAAGTATGAATGAAACCATAGATACTAAAAAGGACCATCAGGGATAAAGGGGAGGCTGGAATGTTAGATCAGTTTTCAAGAAGTCGGCTTTTGCTGGGAAAAGACAGTGTGGAGCGGCTTTCCGGGGTCAGGGTGGCAATTTTCGGTATAGGCGGAGTGGGCGGATATGTGGCGGAGGCTTTGGCGAGAACCGGAGTGGGCGCCTTTGTCCTGGTGGATGACGACAAGGTATGCCTTACAAATATCAACCGGCAGATCATTGCCACGAGAAAGACGGTCGGGCAATATAAAGCGGAGGTCATGCGGGACCGGATACTGGAGATCAATCCTCATGCTGTGGTGGAGGTGCGGAGATGCTTTTATCTTCCCGAAAATGCACATGAATTTGATTTTAAGGAGTATTCCTATGTAGTGGATGCGGTGGACACCGTCACGGCAAAGCTTGAGATCATTATGCGCGCAAAAGAGAGCGGAGCGCCCGTGATAAGCTGTATGGGAGCTGGAAATAAGCTGGATCCCACGAAGTTTCAGGTGGCGGATATTTACAGCACCAGCATGTGCCCTTTGGCGAAGGTGATGCGCCGGGAGTGTAAAAAGAGAGGAATTAAGAAATTAAAGGTGGTGTATTCCACGGAGAAGCCGGTGCGGCCCCTGGAGGACATGAGCATCAGCTGCAGGACACACTGTATCTGTCCGCCGGGCACAAAGCATAAATGTACGGAAAGAAGGGACATCCCCGGGAGCGTCGCCTTCGTGCCATCTGTGGCAGGGCTCATTATCGCGGGGGAAGTCATTAAGGATCTGGTCGGCTGACCGGAAAAGAAAAAGGAGACAGCAGATGATAAGGCAGGCATTGATTGGGCCCGGTCTGAACTCCGGAGCATAGTGCCCGGGAGTTCTTTCACATTCTTTACATAATACCTGTAATGAAAATCTCAATGCCAATGATGATTAAAATAATGCCTCCCAGAATCTGGGCCTTGTTGGAAAGCCTTGTCCCGAATTCCTTTCCGATCAACAGGCCGGTCATGCAGATGGCGAAAGTGACGGCTGCAATAATGAAAGCGGCGGCGATTGCCATAAGCCAGCCGTATTCGGCTATGGTAAAGCCAACGGACAATGCGTCGATGGAGGTGGCGATTCCCTGGAGCATCAGAGCCCCTGTTCCAAGGCTGGCTTTTTGAGTGTCTGAGCCTTTGTTACGGATACCTTCTATCAGCATTTTCCCGCCGATAATGGCGAGAAGGATAAGCGCAATCCAGGGAATGAATATTTCAAACACCTTAAAATACTGGATAATTGTATGGACGCATATCCATCCGATCATTGGCATCGCAAACTGGAATCCTGCGAACGTACCGGCGATTCGGCACATTTTGCCTTTTTTCATTTCCGGCTCATTCAAGCCGTTTGCCATGGACACCGAAAAAGCGTCCATAGCCAGTCCCACACCCAGCAGGACACTGTTGACAATAAACATAAAGCTCCACTTCATTTTTGATCCCTTTCATTTTCTGAAATAACAAAAGACTCAGGCATAACCGGACACGTTATACTTGAGCCTCACTCTCAAAAAAGACTCCCTGTATATCCGTACAGCTATACATGAGTCTCGCAATTTAAAACAAGCCAGACCGAAATACGGTCAGTATGTTGACTTGCTACACATGATATGTGCTTGCTACTCCCTCACGGGAATTTTGTTTTGTTCTACTTTACTATTCTTTATAAAAAATGTCAATA
>CAZGTY010000068.1:0-9961 GCA_964528895.1 uncultured Blautia sp.
GGTAGGCTCGTCCAGAAGCAGGATATCCGGATTCCCGAACAGCGCCTGGGCCAGCAGCACCTTCACCTTCTGACTTCCCGTAAGGCCGGCCATCTGTGTGTAATGGAGCTCCGTGTCAATGCCGAGACCGTTCAGAAGAGTGGCCGCGCCGGACTCCGCCTCCCAGCCGTTCATCTCCGCAAATTCTCCCTCCAGCTCACTTGCGCGGATGCCGTCCTCATCGGTAAATTCCTCCTTGGAATAGATCGATTCCTTTTCCTTCATGATCTCATAGAGGCGTTGATTCCCCATGATAACGGTGTCCAGGACCGGGTATGCATCATATTTAAAATGGTCCTGCTGCAGGAAGGAAAGTCTCTGCCCCGGAGTGATGGACACATCGCCCTTTGTGGGCTCCAGCTGTCCGGACAGAATTTTTAAAAATGTGGATTTGCCTGCTCCGTTTGCCCCGATCAGGCCATAGCAGTTTCCTTCGGTGAATTTGATGTTTACATCCTCAAACAGGGCTTTCTTCCCTACGCGAAGAGTGATATTATTTGCTGAAATCATGGAATACCTCTTTCCTCTCTGAATTATTATGCGCTCAGAATCATTATGGCTTCTGTATTTAAGCTTTTATTTAAATCTGCAAAAGTTACCAGGCAATAGTATATCCGATTTCAATTTTACTGTAAACAGGAATTTACTTTTTCCCACATATTATTGAAAAAAAAAAGCGGGACTGCTATAATTCAGGCAGTATACGGGAGGAGAGAAGCCATGAATATTTTTCTGATCGGTTTTATGGGCTGCGGCAAGAGTACGGCTGCCAGATACATAGGCAGCCATTACGGTATGGGATATGTGGAAATGGACAGACAGATCGAAGAGGAGCAGGGCTGCAGCATTTCCGAAATATTCGCAGAGCGGGGGGAGGAGTACTTCCGGAAGCTGGAGACAGAGCTTCTGGGAAGACTTGAGAGCGGCCCGGATCAGGTGGTCTCCTGCGGGGGCGGCACACCTATGCGGGAGTGTAATGTGGAGCTGATGAAAAAGCAGGGAAGGATTGTGCTGCTCACCGCGTCTGCGGAGACAGTCTATGACCGGGTGAAAAATTCCCACAACCGTCCTCTCCTGGAAGGAAATATGAATGTGGATTACATAAAAGGGCTTATGGAGATGCGTATGCCGCGCTATGAGGCCGCCGCAGATATCGTGGTAAAAACGGACCGCATGAATATTTCCGATATCTGCCGCGGCATTATGGAAAAATTATAGGGATATATTTTTATAAGGCTGCCGGATGCATAAAATTGCACATAAAAATATACACGAAAATGCAGGAATCTCATTGGACAACCTGCATGTAATATGATATAATTTCAGGTGGACTTTTAGACACATAAAAGTAGTCTAGAAATAATTTATATCATACCTTTAAGGAGGAAAACAAACTATGGCAAGAAAGATGAAAACCATGGATGGTAACCATGCAGCCGCTCATGCATCTTATGCATATTCCGATGTCGCTGCAATTTACCCCATCACCCCTTCTTCTGTTATGGCGGAAGCTACAGATGAGTGGGCTACCCAGGGAAGAAAGAACATCTTCGGACAGGAAGTACAGGTTACGGAGATGCAGTCCGAGGCAGGCGCGGCAGGCGCGGTTCACGGCTCTCTGGCAGCAGGCGCTCTGACTACTACTTACACGGCATCCCAGGGCCTTCTCCTGATGATCCCGAACCTTTACAAAATTGCCGGCGAGCAGCTTCCGGGCGTTATCAACGTATCCGCTCGTGCGATCGCTTCTCACGCCCTGTCCATCTTTGGAGATCACTCCGACGTTATGGCATGTCGTCAGACAGGCTGCGCAATGCTCTGCGAGTCTTCCGTACAGGAGGTTATGGATCTGACGCCGGTCGCTCATCTGGCAGCGATCAAGGGAAAAGTTCCGTTCATTAACTTCTTCGACGGTTTCCGTACATCTCATGAGATCCAGAAGATTGAGACATGGGATTATGAAGATCTGAAGGATATGGCTGATATGGACGCCATCGCGGCATTCCGTGCAAACGCACTGAACCCGAACCATCCGTGCCAGAGAGGCTCCGCACAGAACCCGGATATCTTCTTCCAGGCAAGAGAAGCATGTAATCCGTATTACGATGCTCTTCCGGCAGTCGTACAGGAGTACATGGACAAGGTAAATGCCAAGATCGGTACCGATTACAGGCTGTTTAACTACTATGGAGCAGAGGATGCAGAGCATGTAGTGGTGGCTATGGGTTCCGTAAATGATACCATCGAAGAGACGATCGATTATCTGCTGGCAGCAGGCAAAAAGGTTGGCGTGATCAAGGTCCGCCTCTACAGGCCGTTCTCCGCGGAAGCTCTGGTAGCGGCAGTTCCGGCATCTGTTAAACAGGTCACCGTAATGGACAGAACAAAAGAGCCGGGCGCTCTTGGCGAGCCGCTGTATCTGGACGTTGTTGCTGCGCTGAGCAAGAGCCAGTACAGGGATGTTCCCGTATTCTCCTGCCGTTATGGCCTGGGATCCAAGGATACCACTCCCGCACAGATCGTTGCTATTTTTGAAAATACTGAAAAAGAGAAATTCACAGTTGGTATCGTTGATGACGTTACCGGCCTTTCTCTGGAGGTCGGCGCTCCTCTGGTCACCACTCCGGAAGGAACCACAAACTGTAAGTTCTGGGGCCTTGGCGCAGACGGTACGGTAGGAGCCAACAAGAATTCCATCAAGATCATCGGCGATAACACAGACATGTATGCACAGGCTTATTTTGATTATGATTCCAAGAAGTCCGGCGGCGTTACCATGTCTCACCTGCGTTTCGGCAAGAAGCCCATCAAGTCTACCTATCTGATCCACAAAGCAGATTTCGTAGCCTGCCACAATCCGTCCTATGTTAATAAATATAATATGGTTCAGGAGCTGGTAGACGGCGGTACGTTCCTTTTGAACTGCGCATGGGATATGGAAGCTCTTGAGAAGCATCTCCCGGGTCAGGTAAAAGCATTTATCGCAAACCATGATATTAACTTCTATACCATCGACGGAGTGAAGATCGGGATCGAGACCGGCATGGGTCCGACGCGTATCAACACTATTCTTCAGTCCGCATTCTTCAAGCTTACCGGTATCATTCCGGAAGAGCAGGCGATCGAGCTGATGAAAGCGGCAGCTAAGGCTACTTACGGGCGTAAGGGCGACGATGTTGTTCAGAAGAACTGGGCGGCTATCGACGAAGGCGCTAAGCAGGTTGTGAAAATCGAGGTTCCGGAAAGCTGGAAGAACGCTGAGGACGAGGGCCTGTTCATGGCTCACGCTGAAAAAGGAAGAAAAGACGTTGTTGACTTTGTTAACAATATTCAGTCCAAGGTTAATGCTCAGGAAGGAAACAGCCTGCCTGTATCCGCATTCAAGCCTTATGTAGATGGCACGACTCCATCCGGCGCCGCGGCGTATGAGAAACGTGGTATCGCTGTAAATATTCCTGTATGGCAGCCGGAGAACTGTATCCAGTGTAACCGTTGTTCTTATGTATGCCCGCACGCGGTTATCCGTCCCGCAGCTCTGACCGCTGAGGAAGCGGCGGCAGCTCCGGAAGGAATGCCGATGCTGGATATGACCGGTATGAAGGAATACAAGTTCGCTGTGACAGTTTCCGCTCTTGACTGTACAGGCTGCGGTTCCTGCGCAAATGTCTGCCCGGGCAAGAAGGGTGCGAAAGCCCTTGTTATGGAAAATCTGGAAGCAAACCTGGGCACTCAGAAATTCTTTGATTACGGCGTAGAGCTTCCGGTTAAGGAAGACGTTATCGAGAAATTCAAAGAGACAACTGTTAAAGGCAGCCAGTTCAAGCAGCCTCTGCTTGAGTTCTCCGGAGCCTGCGCAGGCTGCGGTGAGACGCCATATGCGAAGCTGGTTACTCAGCTGTTCGGCGACAGAATGTATATTGCGAACGCTACAGGATGCTCCTCTATCTGGGGCAACTCCTCACCATCCACACCATATACCGTAAATGCTAAGGGCCAGGGCCCTGCATGGGGCAATTCCCTGTTTGAGGACAACGCTGAGTTTGGTTATGGTATGTTCCTTGCTCATAAGGCTATGCGCGACGGTCTGAAAGTTAAGGTAGAGGCGCTTCTGGAGTGCGATTGCTGCGGCGAGGACGTTAAGGCAGCAGCTCAGGAATGGCTGGATACCTTCAGCGTAGGCGCGGCCAACGGCGCTGCGACGGACAAGCTGGTAGCAGCATGCGAGGCCTGCGGATGCGACGAGTGCAAGGCAGTTCTTGAAGGCAAAGATTTCCTGGCTAAGAAATCCCAGTGGATCTTCGGCGGCGACGGCTGGGCATACGATATCGGATTCGGCGGTGTTGACCATGTTCTCGCAAGCGGACGTGACATCAACGTTATGGTATTCGATACCGAGGTTTATTCCAACACGGGCGGACAGTCCTCCAAGTCCACGCCTACCGGCGCGATCGCTCAGTTCGCTGCAGGCGGTAAAGAAGTAAAGAAAAAAGATATGGCTTCCATCGCTATGTCTTACGGTTATGTATATGTAGCGCAGATCTCCATGGGCGCTGACTTTAACCAGACTGTAAAGGCAATCTCAGAGGCAGAGGCATATCCGGGACCGTCCCTGATTATCGCCTACGCTCCGTGTATCAACCATGGTATCAAGAAAGGTATGGCAAAGGCCCAGACCGAGGAGGAACTGGCGGTTAAGGTTGGATACTGGCACAATTTCAGATACAATCCTGCTGCAGAGAAGAAGTTCACTCTTGATTCCAAGGCTCCGAATATGGAAGACTATCAGGCATTCCTTGACGGCGAGGTTCGTTACAACTCTCTGAGACGTCAGAATCCTGAGAAGGCTGCAAGATTGTTTGCTAAGAACGAGTCCGAAGCTAAGGAAAGATATGCATATCTGAATAAACTGATCGCTCTTCACAGCGAGGAATAATTCAGGGTTTAACAGGTAAGTAACAGGCGGCTGCGGCGCGTATGTGCCGCAGCCGCTTATACTATGAGAAATTATGGAGTTGTTTATGAGCGTTTTATCCGTGGTAATTCCTGCGTATAACGAGGAGCTTATGGTATCTGCCGCATGCCGCGCTTTACAGAAGACCCTGATGGATGCGGAAATTTCTTATGAGCTGGTGCTGGTGGACGATGGCTCCAAAGACGGAACGTGGAAGGAAATTGAAACAGCGGGAAAGAGGGATGCCCGTGTAACGGGTGTAAGGCTTTCCAGAAATTTTGGTAAGGAAGCGGCGGTCGCAGCGGGATTGGCTCAGGCTCTGGGCGATGTGGTAGCTGTGATGGACTGCGATCTGCAGCATCCGCCGGAGACGCTGGTGGAAATGTACAGGCTCTGGGAGCAGGGCTATGAGGTGATCGAAGGTGTAAAATCCGGCCGTGGCAGGGAAAGCTCCTTCCACAGAAAGAGCGCAGGACTCTTTTACAGGATCATGTCCTGGGCTACGGGAGTGGATATGCAGAATACATCTGATTTTAAGATGCTGGACCGGAAGGCCGTGGACAGTATCTTGTCCATGCCTGAGCGAAATATGTTTTTCCGTGCTGCCTCCTCCTGGGTGGGATACAGGACCGCTCATGTGGAATTCAGGGTGCGTGAGAGGGAAGCAGGTGAGTCGAAGTGGTCCGCCTGGTCCCTGATCAAATATGCGTTTACCAATATTGTGGCGTTTACCACACTGCCTTTGCAGTTTGTCACGGTTGCGGGAATACTGGCTTTGTTCTGTTCGATTATATTGGGAATCTATTCTCTGGTACAGTATTTCAGCGGACATGCAGTGGAGGGCTATACCACCCTCCTGTTCGTGCTGCTCTTTCTTGGGAGCGGGATGATGATCAGTCTTGGTATTATTGGATATTATATTGCGAAAATTTATGAGGAAGTGAAGCGCCGTCCCCGTTATATTATTTCAAAGCGCATAAACGGCAGGGAAAACCTTTCTTCCGCGGTTGAGGATTTATAGAATAATGAAGAAATTAAAGAAAAAGATTTCAGGGTTGATCAGGGCATTATATGGAAATTCCGTGGTCCGCTATGTTTTCTTCGGGGGCTGTACCACACTGGTAAATCTGGCGGTGTTTTACGCCCTGCGGAAAGTCGGCCTGGAATTGAATATTTCCAACGTCATTTCCATTGTCATAGCTATTTTGTTTGCATATGTCGTGAATTCGAAATATGTATTTCAGGATAAATGTGAGACATGGAGGGACCATTTACATCCCTTTGTGAAATTTGTCGCCGCTCGTCTGGCCTCCATGGTGGTCGAGGTGGGCGGCGTCTGGCTTCTGGTGTCCGTTATGGGACTTTCCGATATGACAGGGAAGCTGATCACACAATTTATCGTTATAGCGCTGAATTATATTTTCAGCAGATTTTTCGTTTTTACTACAGGGAAAAAGAATTAGTTGGAGGATAGAAAAATGACACTTGAGGAGACGTTAAAGCAGATTCATCCTTTGGACAGAGAGGCTATGGAGGCTTCCAGAAATCATTGGAACAGCATTGGAAAACCGTTGTATTCTCTTGGGAAGCTGGAGGATCTGGTGGTACAGCTGGCAGGTATTACGGGTACCGCGAAGGTAGACATCACGAAAAAGGCTCTGATCCCAATGTGTGCGGATAATGGTGTGGTGGAGGAGGGCGTCACCCAGACCGGGCAGGAGGTGACGGCTATCGTGGCGGAGAATTTCCTGACAGGGGCCACCACCGCCTGCATCATGGGAAAACAGTGCGGTGTGGACGTATTTCCGGTAGATGTGGGAATCGCCCGGGATACGAAGGTGCGCAGTGATCGGAAGGTCGCCTATGGAACGAAAAATATGACAAAGGGTCCTGCCATGACGCGCGAGGAGGCTATCAGGGGGATCGAGGCAGGCATTGCAATGGCTGAAGAATTAAAAGAAAAGGGATACCAGATTTTTGCAACAGGTGAAATGGGTATCGGAAATACCACCACCAGCAGCGCTGTGGCTTCCGTGCTTCTGGGACAGCCGGCGGAGGTTATGACCGGCCGTGGAGCAGGTCTTTCTGATGAGGGTCTGGCGCGCAAAATTGATGCCATTCACCGGGCTATTGAATTAAACCGTCCCGACCCGTCGGATGCCCTTGACGTGCTCGCCAGGGTGGGCGGCTTTGATATCGCGGGGATGACCGGGGTATTCCTGGGAGGCGCGGCCCTTCACGTTCCGGTTGTAATGGACGGTTTTATCTCCTGTGTGGCCGCTCTGATCGCTGTGCGGCTCTGTCCGGATGCGGAGGGATATGTGATCGCATCCCACGTATCCAGAGAGCCTGCCGCTCGTCTGATCCTGGATCATATGGGAAAGGATGCGGTGATCCACGGAGATATGTGCGTGGGCGAGGGAAGCGGCGCGGTAGCTCTGTTCCCCTATCTGGATATGGGGCTGGCCGTTTACCACTCTATGAGCACATTTGAAGAGATCAATGTGGAACAGTATGAGGATTTTAAAAAATGATGATTTTAGTGACCGGTGGAAGCGGCAGCGGTAAATCTGCCTTCGCGGAGGATACGGTCCTTTCGTTGGGCGATGCCGGAAGGATATACATAGCCACCATGTTTCCCTTTGACAAAGAAAGTGAGAAGCGCGTGGAACGCCACCGGAGGATGCGGGCGGGCAAGGGCTTTCAGACTGTGGAGCGTTATACGGATCTGAAGGGCCTGACACTTCCCGGGGAAGGAACCGTGCTTCTGGAGTGCATGTCAAACCTGGTGGCCAACGAAATGTTTATGGAGGGCGGCGCCGGTGAAAATACGGTGGAAGCCGTTATGGAAGGGATCTGCCGTGTCCGGAGCCGGGTCCGCCATCTGGTGATCGTCACCAATGAGATTTTTTCCGAGGCCTGTGCTTATGGAGTGGATACGGTGCGCTGTCAGGAATATCTCGGCAGGGTCAATGCAGGGCTGGCCGTTATGGCGGACAGTGTAGTGGAAGTGGTTTACGGCATTCCAGTCTATCATAAAGGAACGGAGGCGGATAATCATGAAAAGCCTGTGGAACAGTTTTAAAATCGCTTTTTCAATGTTTTCCAGGATCCCGATGCCCCGGGCGGACTGGTCAAAGGAAAACATGAAGTATATGCTCTGCTTTTTTCCGTGGATCGGAGGCGTGATCGGGCTTATTTCCGCAGGCGCGGCTTTTCTGTGCAGCCGGCTGGGGTTTCAAAAGGAGTTCATCATCGTAATTCTGGTCCTGATCCCGGTTCTTGTCACAGGGGGGATTCATGTGGATGGATTGCTGGATACGGCTGATGCCATGAGCTCCTGGCAGGAGCGGAAGCGAAGGCTGGAAATCCTGAAAGATTCCAATGCCGGCGCTTTTGCCGTGATCACGGCCTCTGTTTACTTTCTGTGCTGGTACGGCGCGTACAGCCAGATCTGGTATTATTATGATGCAATGTATGTAATGGGAGCCGGTTTTATGGTTTCCAGATGCCTTTCGGGGATCGGGGTTGTGACCATTCCAAAGGCAAGAGAAGACGGCCTGGCGGCGGAATTTTCCGGGAAAGCGGAGGATGTGCGGGTTAGAAATATACTGATCCTGTATCTTGTGCTGCTGGCAGTTCTCATGGTATGGCTGAATCCCGTACTGGGCTGTGCGGCCCTTGTGACGGCAATTTTGATATTTGTTTATTACCGCCATATGGCTATGAAATATTTTGGCGGAACCACCGGAGATCTGGCGGGCTTTTTCCTCTGTATCTGCGAGCTGGGTATGGCATTGGCGCTGGCAGTGGTTCCCGCTGTCATGGAATTATAGAAGGAAGATAAGGAGGAGGATATGGAGCTGATTATCGGCGGCGCTTTTCAGGGAAAAAGCGCCCTTGCAAAGGAGAGATACCCCGGGCTTCATTGGGTAAATGGGGCGGACGTTTCCAGGGATGCCCTTATGAGCGCCGAAGGGGTGCTGGGCTTTCATGAATTTATTCGAAAAGAAATGAAGGAGGGCCGGGATGTGAGCGGCCTGGCCGGGGAGCTGATCAGAAAAAATCCGGAGGTCGTTCTGGTTTCAGATGAAGTGGGCTGCGGCGTGGTTCCCATGGATGCCTTTGACCGTGCGTACCGGGAGGCAGTGGGACGGATTTGCACGGAGCTGGCTGCCTGTAGTAAAAGGGTCACCCGGGTGATCTGCGGTATAGGGACGGTGATCAAAAATGCTTGAGCTGTGGATGATCCGGCACGGAATGACAGAGGGAAATAAGATAAACCGGTATATCGGAGTTACGGATGAGCCATTGAGCCCGGAAGGGCGGGAGCTTCTGAAAGAAATGCGGTATCCCATACCGGAGGCCTTGTTTGTGAGCCCCTTAAGGCGATGCAGAGAGACGGCAGGGATCCTGTTCCCGGATATGGAGCAGCGGGTGATCGGGAAGCTTGCCGAGTGCGACTTCGGGGATTTTGAAAACAAAAATTACCGGGAGCTTGCCGGGAATCCGGATTATCAGGCATGGGTGGACAGCGGCGCAGCCCTCCCTTTTCCGGGAGGAGAGAGCGCGGAGGGCTTTAAGGCGCGAACGCTGGAGGGCTTTGATGAGCTGGTAGAGCATTGTATCCGGGAGAATATTCAGGAGGCGGCGCTGGTGGCCCACGGGGGAACCATCATGAGTATTATGGAAAAGCTTGCTTTGGATCGCCGGGAGTTTTATCAATGGCATGTAAAAAACGGACAGGGCTATGAGGTGGAGATCGATACGGATCTTTGGCAGAGCGGAAGGAAGGAGATCCGGACAGTAAAAGTGACGACGGCGCCGTGTGCTGAATAAGAAAAAACAGTGCACGGCCTTTTTGTTTACATTGCAATTTTTTTACATTACAATTTTTTTTAGTTGCACAAAATCATTTTGCAGTTAGTTGTTGAAATGTCAGATAATTTATGATACAGTAATCTTATATAT
>CAZGTY010000069.1:0-9763 GCA_964528895.1 uncultured Blautia sp.
AGCTCCGCTGGCGTTCTCGATCTCACCCACATTCCGTGGATGCTGAAAATGATCCATTACTTTTTCACTATACATAATTATCTCTCCTGTTCTGTAGTATTCATTTTCTCCGGGTGATGCGCTGCTTTACCGGATACACAGTTTTTATTTATTTTTTCTTACAAAGTCCTCATATAACGGCGACATATTTCTCAGCTTCTGTACGATCTCCTTCAGATTATCCACCGTATAATCCAGATCCTCTCTGGTGGTTTCTTCGCTGAGTGTCAGACGCAGAGAGCCGTGCGCGATCTCATGAGGCAGGCCGATCGCCATAAGTACATGGGACGGATCCAGTGATCCGGAAGTGCAGGCGGAGCCGCTGGAACCGCAGATTCCAACGCTGTCCAGCATAAGAAGAAGAGATTCTCCTTCCACAAACTGGAAGCTTACATTTACATTGTTCGGAAGCCTCTTCACCGCATCGCCGTTCAGTCTCACATAGGGAATTTCTGAGGTGATACGCCGGATCAGATGATCCCGCAGCTCACGTTCCTTCGCCGTACGGGCTTCCATAGTGCCGGCCGCTCTTTCCGCCGCCACACCGTAGCCTACGATGCTTGGTACATTTTCCGTCCCCGCGCGGCGTTTGCGCTCCTGTGCGCCGCCGTGGATAAAGGATTTGATCTTTACGCCTTTACGAATATAAAGGAAGCCGATCCCCTTGGGGCCGTTGATCTTATGGGCGCTGGAGCTGAGCATATCGATATTGCACTCATCTACATTGATGGGTACCTGACAGAATGCCTGCACGGCATCCGTATGGAACAGGATCCCATGCTCCTTCGCGATCAGTCCGATCTCTTTAATCGGCTGAATGGAACCGATCTCATTGTTCGCAAACATAACGGAAATAAGAATGGTCTCCGGCGTAATTGCCTTTTCCAGATCCTCCAGACGGATGATTCCGTTTTCATCCACATCCAGATAAGTGATCCGGGCGCCCCGTCCTTTTTCCAGATACTCGCAGGTATGAAGGATAGCATGATGCTCGATCTTCGTGGTGATTATGTGGTTTCCCCTTCCTTTATATGCCTCAAACGCGGCCTTAAGCGCCCAGTTATCAGATTCCGTACCGCCGGCGGTAAAATAAATCTCCTCCGTTTTTGCCCCCAGTACTCCGGCGATCTGCTCTCTTCCCTTCGTCACCGCGTCCTTGCTCTTCGATGCGTGCTCATAGACGCTGGAAGGATTTCCGTAGAGTTCGCCAAAATATGGCAGCATCGCCTGCACCACCTCCGGTGCCGTCCTTGTGGTAGCCGCATTATCAAGATATATCATCTTTCCCATTTTATTGTCCTCCTGCATAAAAGTAACTATTACATTCATTTTTCCGGTTCTTTGCCACACCGTTCTGCTTTTTCCGGCTTTCCTCTATTAACTGGCTGAGCATCAGTGTATCTACCGCGTTTGTAATACTGTCATTAATTCGTTTCCACACTACGCGAGCCACACAGAGATCCGCGCCCTGGCATCCTTCCGGATCATCATTCCCCGGGCATTCCACAGCCGCCAGGCTGCCCTCCAGCACCCGCAGGATATCGCCCACGGAGATCTCATCTGCCGGACGTCCCAGGCGGTAACCACCCATAGCGCCTCTGGTGCTCTCCACAATGCCGGCCTTTTTTAATCTGGCCATAAGCTGTTCCAGATAACTGTCAGATATATCCTGCCTTCTGGCAATACTCTGTATGGATACCGTCTCCGTGTCACAATGCTGCGCCAGATCGATGAGGGCCCGAAGTCCATATCGCGCTCTCGTAGACAATTTCATATATTCACCTCTTTTTAATTCCTAGCATTTTCCTCGGATATCAATGCTACTGTAACAGATAACATCTGTTCTGTCAAGGTGGTTTTTTGCATATATTGGCAAAAAAGGCAGCAGGAATACTATGTCAAAAAAACATTTATTGCGGGGAACGCTGATTTTGACCTGCTCCGGTCTGATAACCCGCCTGATCGGCTTCTTTTATAGAATATTCCTGTCGCACTGCATTGGTGCGCAGGGTATGGGACTTTATCAGCTGATCGTTCCGGTACAATCCCTGATAATGGCTGTGACCACAGGAGGAATACAAACCGCGATCTCAAGACTTGCAGCCTCCAGCATTGCTCTAGGAGAAGAAAAAAGAGCCCGGGACTATTTTTCTCTCGGCACGATCATGGCGTTTGCCCTGTCCTCAATGGCCGCCTGCCTTCTCTTCTTTCACAGCGGCGCATTTGCTCTGCATATTTTAAAAGAGCCCCGGGCTGCGGGAATGATACGTCTGCTTTCCCTTAGTTTTCCCTTAAGTACGCTCCATATATGCATAAACGGCTACTATTTTGCCCGAAAAAAGACCGGCGTTCCATCCGGGATGCAGCTTTTGGAGCAGGCAGCCCGTGTGGGCGCGACCTGCCTTCTCTATCTGATCTTTTTGTCGGAGGGGCGTGAAATTACTCCCATCATTGCCGTAGGAGGTGCATTGGCAAGTGAGGCTGCCGCTGTTTTGGGAGCGCTTCTTTTTCTCAGCGCGCATTTTCACAGGGTCCGCTATTCACCTGCCCATATACCCGATCCAAAGAAGGGATTTCTGGACATCTGGCGGCTTTCCCTGCCTCTGACCCTGAACCGCGTACTTCTCACCCTGCTTCACAGCATCGAGGTGGTCCTGATCCCCACCCGGCTGGTACTCCACGGTCTGAACCACGCGGAAGCCCTAAGTATCTACGGCATTTTCACAGGAATGGCCCTGCCCCTGGTGATGTTTCCATGTACCGTCACAAATTCCGCGGCAGTGATGCTCCTCCCCTCCGTAGCAGAACTGCAGGCGCTTGGGAAAAAACGGCAGATACGCCATATGACCGCACAGATCAGCTTCTGCTGTCTGGCTCTCGGCTGCGGCTGCGGAATCTTCTTTTTCCTCTTCGGCCGGCCTCTGGGCGCCATACTGTTTAAAAGCGGCACTGCCGGGACCTATATCCGCACCATGTCCTTTATCTGCCCTTTCCTGTATCTGAACACCACTTTGGCAAGTACGCTCCACGGCCTTGGAAAAACCGGCCTGTGCCTTCTTCACAACGTGATCAGCGTATGCATCCGTATATCCTTTGTACTTCTGGCAATTCCCGCTGTCGGAATCCGGGGCTATTTCTACGGCATTCTTCTAGGGGAACTGATACTCACCCTTCTACATACCAACGTACTTTTCCGACATGAATAAAACCAGGAGCTCACGGCCTTTTTGCCCGCCTTGCATCGGGCAGAGGAACCTTCCTGCGGCGAAATCCTCCGGTCAATTTTCTATCGACAATCCCTGAGGAATAGTTTATAATAATTGCCGGAAATAACCTACGTAAAAGGAGAATATCTATGGGATTTGAATTTATAAAAAAGTTACCTACCCCCGCAGAGATCCGCAGCCAGTATCCCATCGATGGAGATATCATTGCGCTGAAGGAAAAACGGGACAGGGAAATACGGGACGTATTTATCGGAAAGTCCGATAAATTTCTGGTCATCATAGGGCCCTGCTCCGCCGACAATGAAGATGCGGTGATCGACTATCTTCTGCGTCTGAGAAGAGTTCAGGACAAAATAGAGGATAAGATTCTGATCATCCCCAGGGTTTACACAAATAAACCCCGCACCACAGGCGAGGGCTACAAGGGCATGGTGCATCAGCCGGACCCTGAGAAAAAACCAAATATGCTGGCCGGCCTCATCGCCATCCGGAAAATGCACATCCACGCCATCAAGGAGAGCGGCTTTACCTGTGCCGATGAAATGCTTTATCCGGAAAATTATCGCTATCTTTCCGATATTCTTTCCTATGTAGCCGTCGGCGCGCGTTCCGTGGAGGATCAGCAGCATCGCCTGACAGTCAGCGGAATGGATGTGCCCGCAGGTATGAAAAATCCCACCAGCGGCGATTACAGCGTTATGCTGAATTCCGTTGTTGCCGCTCAGGGCGGCCATCGTTTCATCTACCGCGGCTGGGAGGTGAAAACCACAGGAAACGATCTGGCCCACACCATCCTTCGAGGCGCGGTCAATAAGCATGGAGAGGCCATCCCCAACTACCATTACGAGGATCTTCGCCTTCTCTGGGAAAAATATCAGAGCAAAAGCCTGAAAAACCCGGCTGTGATCGTTGATACCAACCACTCCAACTCCAACAAACAATATGAACAGCAGGTTCGTATTGCAAAGGAGGTTCTCCACAGCAGACAGGTTGACCCGAACCTGCATGAGCTGGTAAAAGGTCTTATGATAGAGAGCTACATCGAACCGGGCAGTCAAAAGATCGGCTGCGAACACATTTACGGAAAATCCATCACAGATCCCTGCCTTGGCTGGGAAGAATCCGAGAAATTGCTCCACACCATTGCGGAGATGTGTTAGAATCGCATCCTTCAGGCTTCCCCGACATAAAACGCTTTTATTACGGGAATATGAGCCGTTCATAAAAAGAGCGCCTGTGACAGGCGCTCTTTTTAATGTCTGGGATGCGCTTTCATATAGACATCCCGCATTTTACTCATATTCATGCTCAGATAGATCTGGGTGGTAGAGATATCAGAGTGCCCCAGCATCTCCTGTACGCTCTTTACATCCGCCCCGTTCTGAAGCATATGTACGGCAAAAGAATGCCGCAAAGTGTGTGGTGTAATGTCGCCGTGAATACCGGCCTCATCTGCATAACCCTTCAGCACCTTCCAAAACCCCTGGCGGCTCATGGGTTTACCGGAACAATTGGTAAACAGCGCTTTCTCCTCATCATCCTTCACAAATGCCCCTCTGGCCTCATCCACATACCGGATCAACGCTCTTCTGCTGACGCTTCCAATGGGGATCACCCGCTCTTTCCCGTTCTCATGACAGGTCACATATCCAAATTGAAGATTCACATCTGATGTATTCAAATGGATCAATTCACTGACTCTCATGCCGGTAGCATATAAAAGCTCCAGCATGGCCGTATCGCGAATCCCTTTGGGCGTATCCTGATGCGGCTGCTTCAGGAGCCGGTCCACTTCCTCCACAGACAAAATTTCCGGGGCTTTTTTTTCCACTCTGGGCGGCTTCAGATTTTCAGACGGATCCTTCTGTATTCTCCCCTCTTTAAACAGATATTGAAAAAACGCCCGAATTGATGCTACGCTTCTGGAGATCGATGATGATGCGAAATTTTCTCTCTCCATCTGGTTAATATAGCTCTGTAAATGTAAATCTCTGACTTCCTTTATATCCTTCAGCCCCAGGCTGTTTAAGTATGAAACAAATTTTTTTAAATCCCGCTGATAAGAAACCTCCGTGTTTGTTGAAGTCTTTTTCGTGGTATGCAAATATGCAACAAACTCTCGTATTACTCTTTCCATAATCATTACTTCCTGCTTCTGTAGATTGTAGAAGTAATTTATCCTTCAAAAATGTATCTGTATTATACTTACTATTTGACATAAAATCAAATTGTTTTTTTACACAAAAAACTATCAAAACTGATATTTCGACCTTCAGGTACCAAATATCGACTAAATAATCGTAAGCCGCCACTATATATTGTGTAATCCGTCCTTTAAAAAATTTCAAGATTTTTAATTAAGCTATCCAGTACCCACGGATTCGCATATACTTCCAGAAGGATGCCGCCCGCGAAGAAAAGCCCGGCCGGCACGATCTGTATTCCATACCGGTACATACGTTCATGGAGCAGGCCCCGGTTATTCCATATCTCCATGGACTCTCCATACACCGCCGCAAATAAAAGGGCCATTCCCGGAAGATACAGGAGATAGTGCGGAAATAAAAGGCCCATCCCCAAAAGCCCTCCCGGAAGACCGAACTGAAGAATGGACAGCGTCAGCATCATTCCGATCTCCAGGCCGCACAGAAGCATTCCGGTCACTGCCAGAGGCGCCCCAAAGACAGAAATTCCGCAAAGTGCAGGCAACAGAAAATACCCGCCGCGAAACTGGATCACATATATGAGATAATCCCTGCCTTCGGTCACACGGCCTGTAAAGTTCTCCAGAAGATACAGCGATGCGGCTGTCTTTTCATGCCACTGCAGATTCCATATGATATTTGGTATAAGAACACCCAGAATAAAGCCTGTTAAAAACAATTTCCCCCACGGAAATTTTCCTGAAAAGCAGCTGTTCATTCTTTTTCTCATATCTTCACCCCGTACCAGTTTACGAAAACCTGCCTCCTGTTAGAACACTATTTTCGCAAACAGATCGTCCGGGCCTTCCGGATTTATATATAAGAAGGTTTTCCGAGCCATAATTGCGCGCGCTGCTCCTGTCCACCGCAAAGGACGAGAAAAGCCGCATGGAATTTCTTCCATGCGGCTTCATATATTCATTGAACTTAAAGCTCGTTTGTAATTCAAAAGCAGAATTTACTTCGCATAATCAACTGCTCTGCTCTCACGAATTACATTGACCTTGATCTGTCCCGGATACTCCATCTCTTCCTCGATCCGTTTCGCAATATCCCGCGCCAACAGGACCATATCTGCATCCGTCACATGTTCAGGAACAACCATTACACGAATTTCTCTGCCCGCCTGAATAGCGTAAGACTTATCCACGCCCTTGAAGCCGTTGGTAATATCCTCCAGCTGCTTCAGACGGTTGGTATAGGTCTCAAGAGTCTCTCTTCTTGCCCCGGGTCTCGCTGCGGAAATCGCATCAGCTGCCTGGACAATACAGGCAATCAGGGATTCCGGCTCCACATCACCATGATGCGCTGCAACTGCATTGATCACCACTGCAGATTCCTTGTACTTCTTGCAAAGATCAACACCGATCTGGATATGAGAGCCTTCCACTTCATGATCAATGGATTTACCAATGTCATGAAGAAGACCTGCTCGCTTTGCCACACGGACATCGACACCCACTTCTCCTGCAAGCATTCCGGATAGCTGTGCGACCTCAATAGAATGGCGCAGTGCATTCTGTCCATAGCTGGAGCGGAATTTCATTCTACCCAGCAGCTTCAGAAGCTCCGGATGAATCCCATGTACACCCACGTCCATGGCAGCGTTCTCACCCTGTTCACGGATCTGGGCCTCGACCTCTTTCTGGGCCTTTTCCACCATTTCCTCGATTCTGGCCGGATGAATACGTCCATCCACGATCAGCTTCTCTAATGCCACCCTGGCAACCTCACGGCGAATAGGATCAAATCCGGACAGTACGACCGCTTCCGGCGTATCGTCAATAATAAGATCCACACCCGTCAATGTTTCCAACGTACGGATATTGCGGCCTTCTCGTCCGATAATACGTCCCTTCATCTCGTCGCTGGGGAGCTGCACTACGGAAATCGTTGCCTCGGAAACATGATCCACCGCACATTTCTGAATAGCGTTTACCACATATTCCCTGGCCTTCTTTCCCGCGTCTTCCTTCGCCCTGCTTTCCAGTTCCTTGTAGAGCTTTGCAACATCAACCTTGACGTCGTCCTCTACGCTTCTGAGCAATTCTTCCTTCGCCTGCTCAGAGGTCAGGCCGGAAACTCGTTCCAGTTCCTGTACTCCCTTCTGCTCAAGCTCTTTCACTCGCTTTTCCTTTTTCTGTAATTCAGCAATTCTTGCTGTACAGTCAGCCTCACGCTTCTCAACTGCTTCCGCTTTTTTATCTACGGATTCCTCTTTTGATAAAACACGTTTTTCATACTTCTGCAGTTCGTTTCTACGTTCCTTGGTTTCCTTCTCCAGTTCGTTTTTCGTCCTGAGAGATTCTTCCTTCACTTCCAATAAAGCTTCTCTTTTTTTTGTTTCAGCCGTTTTCAAAGCTTCATCTATGATGCTTCTTGCCTTTTCTTCTGCTGTACCGATAATTTCGGCGTCTTTCTTTACCTTATTCTCAACAGCAACCTTGCAAGTAACAGGAACCGCAATAAGCAGTGCGACTACCACAGCGACAATTGCAACAATGATTGTGCTTGTCACAGGAGCACCTCCTTATTTAGTTTTCATTGTACAAATACAACAATACAAGTTTATCTGTTTTTGAGAATTATGTCAAGTTTTTCTAAGGAATTGTTTCAATATTTTTCACCTGCTGTAACACTTTAGCCAAGGCTGATCCGTTACCATCTGCTTTCATAAGAGCAGGCAATTCCCATCTCCTCCAGGGCTGCGGAAATATCGCTTTCCCGAAATCCTCTTCTGGCCAGGTATCCGTATAATCTTCGCATTTCCTTTTTATCCGGCTCACTTCCCGGCCTGCATTTTTTCTCTACAGCACGGCGGATCATCGCCCGTTCATCCGGCTCCCCGATCCCTGCCGCCTCCTCCCATGCCTGCAATGCGGTCTGTCTGTCCACACCCTTTTGCAAAAGCTCCTGCAAAAGTCTCTGCCGGCTTTTCTCGCCCAGCCTGCAGCTTATGTAGTGCCGGGCATATCTTGCGTCATCAATATAGCCAAAGGACTTTACATAGGCAACCGCATCCCACACTGCGTCCCCGGAAAATCCGGCTTGAGCCAGGCGCTGTGTCAGCCCTTTTTCTGTCCGGTCCATGTGCTCCAACAGCTGCAGGGCCTTCAGGCGGGCTTTTTTATATTCTTCCCCGTCCGCTGCCATAAACTACTCCTCCGGCTCCTTCTCTTCCTTTGCTTCACCTGTTTCTTCCCCTGCTTTCTCACCGGCAGTTTCCTCCGGAAGCAGATGGTAGTGGATCCGTACTTTCTTCTCAATCTCATCGCAGATATCCGAATGCTCCTTCAGGAAGAGCTTTGCATTCTCCCTGCCCTGACCGATCTTGTCTCCATTGTAAGCATACCACGCGCCGCTTTTGTTCACGATGCCGCATTCTGCCGCAAGATCCAGTATATCCCCTTCTCTGGAGATACCTGTGCCGAACATAATATCAAACTCTGCCTGTTTAAATGGCGGAGCCACCTTGTTCTTTACCACCTTGATCCTGGTGTGGTTGCCGACCATTTCTCCTCCCTGTTTCAGTGTCTCCACACGTCTCACATCCAGACGGATGGAGGAATAGAATTTCAGTGCGCGTCCGCCTGTGGTCGTCTCCGGATTGCCGAACATGATGCCGACCTTCTCACGGAGCTGATTGATAAAAATGACAACGCAGTTTGACTTGCTGATCACAGCCGTGAGCTTACGCAGCGCCTGGGACATCAGACGCGCCTGCAGGCCCACATGGCTGTCTCCCATATCGCCCTCGATCTCAGCCCTGGGGACCAGCGCCGCGACAGAGTCCACAATAATGATATCCACGGCCCCCGAGCGCACCATCGTCTCTGTGATCTCCAATGCCTGTTCTCCGTTATCCGGCTGGGAAATGTATAAATTGTCAATGTCCACGCCGATATTCCTGGCATATACCGGGTCAAGCGCGTGCTCCGCGTCGATAAATCCCGCGATGCCGCCCCGTTTCTGCACCTCCGCTACCATATGTAATGCGACTGTGGTCTTACCGCTGGACTCCGGTCCATAGATCTCTACGATGCGTCCCTTCGGCACACCGCCCACTCCAAGGGCGATATCCAGGCTCAAAGAGCCTGTCGGCACGGCTTCCACCTGCATGTGCGCTCCAGATTCCCCCAACTTCATAACGGAGCCTTTTCCATACTGCTTCTCAATATGTCCAATGGCTGCTTCCAGCGCCTTTTTTTTATCTTCGTTAATCATCCTGATACTCTCCTTAAAATTATTCTCGAACCTATGTTCGTGTTTTCTACGAACATCATATTATACTTT
>CAZGTY010000070.1:0-9223 GCA_964528895.1 uncultured Blautia sp.
ATGTTAGCAGTGCTAAAAAATGTGGCGGGACAAAAAACCAGCCGCCACCAAAATTAGCAGGAAAATTGCCGCACTATTTTATGCTATAATTATAATTACTCATCATATCGGCGTGTACTGCGGCTTACATAAAATAGGGGACAGTGAACAATCTAAAAACTGCCGATGACCTTGTTTATTTAGTGCAAGGGAAGAGAATTGCTTGCTATCAGGCCGGTAATGCGATAAAATAAAAGTGGGAAATTATGAGCATATGGTTTTGAGAGTCAATGCGCCGTCGGACAAGGAGGTCGCATATGGATAGAAAGATGTTGCCGGTCGGTCTGGACAGCTTTGAGAAGATTCGCCGGCTTGGATACTATTATATGGACAAGACGTTGCTCATCAAGGAAGTGCTTACTCAGCGAGGCGACGTGAACCTGTTTACCCGTCCCCGCCGTTTCGGCAAAACGCTGAATATGAGTATGCTGCGGAGCTTCTTTGAGATCGGCTCGGACAAGTCTCTTTTCGATGGCCTTGCAATTAGCGAGGAGAAGCAGCTTTGTGAGGAATATCAGGCGCGGCATCCTGTCGTTTTCCTTTCGCTCAAGGCGGTGGAAGGGCTAAAGTTTGATGATGCCATTCAGTGGCTGGCATATCTTGTTGCCAACGAGTGTAAACGCCTGTCGTTCCTAGAGAGTGCGCCTAATGTGGGAGAGGATGACCAGAAAATCTTCCGTAACCTTATGGCGCAGAGGCCGGAAGGCAAAGAACTGCAATCCGCTCTTGTCACCCTGATGCGCATGCTCCATGCCCACTACGGCGAGCAGGTGATTTTGCTGATCGATGAATACGACGTGCCGCTGGACAAGGCTCACATCAATGGGTACTACGACCAGATGGTGACCTTCCTGCGGGGCTTCTTCGGCGAGGCGTTCAAGACGAACCCAGATTTGTTCTTCGCAGTGGTGACGGGCTGTCTGCGCATCTCCAAGGAGAGCATATTCACGGGTATTAACAACCTCAAGGTGGATACCATTACGGATACGCGGTACGACGAATACTTCGGCTTCACGGAAGAGGATGTGAAGAAGCTGCTGGCTGACTATGGCATGGAGTATGCCTTGGAGGACATGCGGGCGTGGTATGACGGCTATCACTTCGGCAACGCGGAAGTTTACTGCCCATGGGATGTGGTCAATCACTGCGACAAGCTGTTGGATAATCCAAAGGCCAGACCAAAGCCCTATTGGAATAACACCTCCTCCAATGCGCTGGTGAAGCAGTTCATCGACATGGCCGACGCGACGACGCGCGGCGAGATCGAGCAGCTTGTGGCGGGAAAGACGATCCGCAAGAAGATCGTGGAGACGCTGACCTATGGCGAGCTGACGGAGAGCATCGACAATCTGTGGAGTGTGCTGTTCCTGACGGGATACCTGACGGTGGACAGGAACGCGCCCGAGGATGAGGACGACTACACCAGCCTCGTCATCCCCAACCGCGAAGTGCGGGAGATCTTCATCGAGAAGATTCAGAAGTGGTTTAAGGAGACTCGGGTTACGGGCAATCAGCAGAGGCTCTACGACATGCTCTGGGCCTGTGACTGCGCGGGGTTGCAGGAGCATCTGCGCAACATCCTGCTGGACACGATCAGCTACTACGACTATCACGAGAATTACTATCATGCGCTGCTGGTGGGGCTGCTACTCAGCGGTCCATACCGCATCCGCTCCAACGCGGAGATGGGCAACGGCAGAAGCGATATTGTGATGGAGGATGACCACAACCGCCGCGTGGTCATCATCGAGGTGAAGCGTTCCCGCGACTTCGATGATCTGGAGGCAGACTGCGAACGGGGCATCCGGCAGATTCGAGAAAACAACTATGCGTGGCCCTATCTTCGCAGAAAGTACACCGTCCTCGCGTATGGCATCGCGTTTTCTGAAAAGGATTGTAGCGTGAAGGTGGAGAAGTCATAATAATAGGTAGAACAAAGTGCTCGGAGCTGTTGCAGAAGTCGTCTCGAATACATGGCTTTCTTGCAACAGCAACAAAGATCCGCTCTCAAACGTTGTTTGGAAGCGGATTCTTTTGTTGAGAGGCCTTTTTTCATAAAAATCTCCATTCCGCCGCCTTTCAGTGAACTTGACCCTAAAGGCCAAGGGCCTGCTGTCAACAAGTGCTGTCCTTGCCGGAGGATTGGGACTACCGCCGCCTCTGCGACCATGCGGGAAAAGCCTTGCAATTTCAAGTGTTTGCAGGCCCTAAATGCGTAGGATGAAGGGGTATAGGCCGCAGCGGTTGCCGAAAATGATTTTTTTGTTGTTTGGTAACAATTCGTATCTTGACAGTGACTGCTTATGGAGCTATAATTACACCGTAATTGATTACACTGTTTTTGATAAAGGCATAATGTGAGAAAGGAGTACATGGACATGGCAGTGAAAGACCATTCTCTTGACGACAAGATTATTAAAGCGGCATTTGATGAGTTCATGGAATTTGGATTTCGGAAAGCGTCTATTCGCAAGATAGCAGATCGAGCCGGGGTAACGCCAGGTGCTGTATATACCCGCTATGACAGCAAGGATGCCCTGTTTTGCAGTTTGGTAAGCAACTTCCTTTCCGCTGTTAGGGTTCAATCCGAGCCGTTAGGCAAAATGTATTATGACATACAGCAAAGCAGGAATGTGGATGCCCTTATGGAAGCGATTCGCAAGGAAGAAAACATCTATCTCGATATTCTTTTCAAATACTACGATGAGTGCATCCTGTTCTTTTGCCGCAGCGAAGGAAGCTCTGTTTATGACACGATACAAAACATGATGGAGCATAAAGCGGCTGTGACCGTTGCGTTCCTGAAGGGAATGTCGCAGAGCGATATCGATCTGGATGGAATCGGCATGATTATGGGGGAACAGTTCCACTATTACCGTCAGATATTAGAAAAAGGCTACAGCAAAGAAAAGGCAGTTTCCTGTATGAAAACGGTTGAGACTTTTTTGGAAGCAGGCTGGAAAGACCTGTTTGAAAAGATATTGCAAGGTAGATAAAAAATTTTACTTATTGGTTAGATTTCGCTAACTTTTTTATGCACATATTGCAATCTTGGAGGTTTTTTTATGAATAACAAAATCGAAGCAAAAGATTTAATTACCCTTGGCATTTTTACGGTCATCTACTTTGTGATAGGCGCGGCGTTGTCCCTCCTCGTTTCCATCCCCATTATGGTGCCGTTCTTCCCTGCGGTATGGGCACTTGTCAACGGGACTGTATTTATGCTGTATTCAACGAAGGTTGAAAAGTTTGGCCTTGTTACACTCATGGCTGTATTGACCGGCTTGCTTGTTGGGCTGACAGGCATGGGCTTCTGGTGCGTTCCAACCGGCCTGGTATTCGGGCTGCTTGGCGATCTTATTATGAAAAAAGGGAACTACAAAAGCTTCAAACATAATTTGCTTGGATATTCTGTTTTTTCGATATGGACGTCCGGCTCGCTAATTCCGTGGTATTTCTTTGCACGAGAAACACTGGCAAAATACGCTGCGGGCGGATATGGTACGGACTACGGAACACAGGTGTTGTCTGTTACCCCGTGGTGGAGTCTGCTGATTTTTGTGGGGCTTAATTTTATCTGCGGTTTGCTGGGTGCATGGATTGGAAAAAAGATGATGAAGAAACATTTTGAAAAGGTCGGGATTTTGTAATGTCCTCAGAGTTATTCCATTCATCTTCCCGTAAAAAGGGAATGAAGTTTGACCCAAGAACCAAATTGCTTCTGTTGATCACCCTATGCACCCTCATGCTCAGCACAAGCAATACCGGCCTGATGTTATATATGAAGCCCCTGCTGGCGTTGATCCCCTTTGTGCTGCTGCTTCTGGCAGCAAAATACGCAGCCGGAATGTTGTATTTTGCATTATATGCCCTTGGGTTTGGCCTTGAAATTTTCTGGGGCGCCTTTGGAAATGCCGCATTGGGATTTGTGATACTTACGGTATCTGCCATCATCACCAGATTTACGTCCTGCGTGATTGCTGCATTCTTTCTCATGACAACCACATCCGTCAGCGAATTTATCGGTTCGATGAAGAAAATGCACATGACCGATAAAATCACGATCCCGTTATCGGTTATTTTCCGGTTCTTCCCCACAGTCAAGGAAGAGGCAGGAGCGATCAATGCCGCAATGAAAATGAGAGGGATAACCCCGAAAAGTCCCTTGCTCATGATGGAATATCGAATGGTTCCTCTCATCATTTCCACAGTGAAAGCTGGCGAAGACCTCTCCTGCTCAGCACTCACGAGAGGTCTCGGCTCTCCGAAAAAACGTACCAATCTATGCGACATAGGCTTTCACTTTTGGGATTGGATTCTTTGCGGGATTTGCGTTTGCGCTGTCCTTATTTTCTGTTTTCAAGCCCCGATCTGTTCTTTACTGAATATTTAGGAGGCGCACTATGATTGAAATGAAAAATGTGAGCTTCTTTTATCAGGGAAACGAACAGGTAAACGCTATCCAGGATATGAGCCTTTCTATACCAAAAGGTCAGGTGATCGTCCTTTGCGGAGAATCCGGATGTGGGAAGACCACGGTAACGCGGCTTATGAATGGCCTGATTCCGAATTTCTACAAAGGCAAATTAACTGGCGAAATCAGGGTGGACGGCAGGGACATTACCAAAATGCCCTTATATGAAATTGCGGAAAGTACAGGAAGTGTATTTCAAAACCCACGCTCTCAGTTCTTTAATGTGGACACGGACAGCGAACTTTCCTTTGCTTGTGAAAACCTGGGGTATCCCAAAGATGAAATTACAGCAAGAGTAAACGCAACCGTAAAGGATTTCAAAATCCAACGCCTGTTGGGGAAAAGCCTGTTTCACCTGTCGGGCGGTGAAAAACAGATCATCGCCTGTGCGTCGGTTTGTGCTACTGCGCCCGATGTCATTATTTTGGATGAGCCATCGTCTAATCTGGATGTACGGCATATCGCAATCCTTGAGGGAATCATCAGAAAGTGGAAGGATCAGGGCAAGACCGTGATCATATCCGAACACCGGCTATATTATCTGACTGGAATGGCTGACCGGTTTGTATGCCTTGTAAAAGGAAAAATTGCCTTGGACTTATCCACGGAGGAATTACGAAAGCTGGATACGCAAAGGCTCTCTGCCCTTGGACTAAGGACACTTGATGTGAGCCGTCTTAAACCTGGGCCTATTCATATTGAAGGGAGCCAATCGCTGCGCTTTGATCATTTCAGCTTTTCCTATAAGCGCCACGAAGAATGCCTGCAAATTGAGAAACTTTGTGTTCCGGGGCAAGAGATTATCGCCATGATCGGAAATAATGGAGCAGCCAAAAGCACCTTTGGACGGTGCCTTTGCGGAATCGAAAAAACAGGCATCCTGCATGACGGGAATGAGGCCCTGCCTTACAAAGCGCGGCTCAAAAAATGCTATATGGTCATGCAGGATGTAAACCATCAGTTGTTTACGGAAAGTGTTTTGGATGAGCTTCTGATCAGCATGAAAAGCCCAAATGAAAAAGAAGCGCTTGAGATATTAGCGCAGCTTGGGCTGTTAGCATACGCAAAGCGGCATCCCATGTCCCTGTCAGGGGGAGAAAAGCAAAGGGTCGCCGTTGCCACGGCGTTGGCATCGGATCGAGAGTACATTGTATTGGATGAGCCTACCAGCGGATTGGATTATAAACACATGGTTGAGGTTGCCTTGTGCCTGAAACAATTAAAACAGCTTGGGAAAACCGTTTTTGTCATCACGCACGATGTCGAGCTGATCTATCATTGCTGCACCTATGTGGTACATATCGAAGCCGGGAAAGTGATAAACCAATTTGCGATAGACGAAAGCACCCAGAAGTTTTTGAAAGATTATTTTATCCTGCAATAAGCCGACTACTGCTTATTTGCGATGGAAGAAGGAGGAGTAGTGATGGAAAAAGAAGCAAAAGCGGAAAAGACGTCTTTCTTTCAGGCGTTGGGCGAATATATAAGCCCTTACCGCGGGCAATTTGCGTTGTCAATTATAATAAGTCTGCTTGCTGTTATCTGCGGCTTGGCCGTTTATGGCGTGGTCGGAGAATTGTGCGGAGAAATTTTTGAAGGAGGCCGGACGTTAGGCCAACTGCTTTTCTTAATCGGAATTGCCGGGTTGTGCAAGGTTTTGAATGCTGTCCTTTTGAATTTATCTACCTATATCTCCCATAAGGCGGCGTTCAAAACGCTGAAAGATATAAGGCTTGCCCTATCAGACAAGCTCATGCGGCTGCCCCTGGGCTATTTTGAGAGAAAAGGAAGCGGCAGACTGAAAACGGTCTTGGTGGACAGAGTAGAGGAAGTTGAAAAAACGCTGGCGCATTTCCTGCCGGAAATGACAGCAAACTTGTGTGTCCCGGTCGGACTGATTATATGGATGTTTTTTATTGATTTCAGGCTGGCGCTTTGTGTTCTGCTGTGGATCATCATAGGACTTGCCGCAAGCAGCGGAATGATGAAGGACTACGACAAAAAATTTGCCGGTCAGATAGCCGCCGGAAAAAATATGAATCAGGCAGTGGTCGAATATGTAGGCGGAATTGAAGTGATAAAAACGTTCAATCAAGCCGAAGCGAGTTATGAAAAGTATGCCAATGCGGTAAAGCATCACGCCACTTACTCGGTAGACTGGATGAAAAGTACGCAAATATACAGCTCCCTCAGCTATAGCATCGCTCCTGTTTCCATATTCGGTGTTCTGATTTTGGGCTTGATTTTCTATGCAAATGGAACGCTGGAGCCTTCTGTCCTGTTCCTGTTTATGATTATATCTCTTGGCGTATTCGGCCCTATCTCAAAAGCTTCTTCCTATATGGATCAGCTATCAAGTATGAATGTTGTTGCGGGAGAAATAAAGGATATTCTGGATGCGCCTGAACTTGAACGAAGCGAACAGGGCACAGCCGCTGTTTCCCCTTTTGATGTTGTGCTGGATCATGTTACCTTTGCCTATGAACAAGGGGAAAAAGCTGCGGTAAAGGATATATCCGCAGACATTCCTCAAAATACGATGTTTGCCTTAGTAGGCCCATCGGGGAGCGGAAAATCCACCCTTGCGAAATTGTTGGCAGGATACTGGGACGCGGATTACGGGACGATCACAATCGGAGGCACACCAATCAAGGATATGTCCATTGAGCAGCTCAATTCTCTGATTGCTTATGTGGATCAGGATACCTACCTCTATGACATGACTATCATGGAAAACATCCGGATCGTACGACCTGATGCGACTGATGATGAGGTTATGGAAGCCTGCAAAAAGACAGGATGCCATGAATTTATCAGCAAGCTGCCAAACGGTTATCTTACGCAGGCGGGTGTGGCCGGGAACAGATTATCCGGCGGCGAAAAGCAGCGCATAGCAATCGCAAGGGCTATGATGAAGGATGCTCCCATTATGATACTCGATGAGGCTACTGCCAGCGCCGATCCCGAAAATGAAGTTGCGATTCAAGAGGCCCTTGCCGCCGTGAGCAAAAACAAAACTTTGATTGTAGTGGCCCATAAGCTGAAAACGATTATGGAGGCCGACCAGATTGCCTATGTAGAGGGCGGACAGATTCTATGCTCCGGAACCCATGAAGCTATGCTGCAAAATTGTCCGGGATACAGGAAATTGTGGGACATTTCTAATGTGGGAGGTGATGGGACATCATGCTGAATGCGTTTAAGCTGATATGGAATTTCAGCACCAAAAGAAAAAAGGAATATAAAAATGCGGTTTTGCTTTCTTTCATCGAGGGCCTGTTTTTAATGGCTAAGATGTTTGCCGTTATCGTGGCAATTTATGCTGTCTTCGGTAGATTTTCTCTCTCCAGCGCAGTGATTGCAATCGCTGTATTGACCGTCGTATATATAGCGGGAGTTTTTGCTTCCAGTTACAAAGGGCAGCTTGCTTCCATGTCTGCCGGATTTGGAATGGTGGGCGACAAGAGATTTGAATTTGGGGAAATCCTTAAAAACGCATATTTAGGTTTTTTTGATAACTTCTCGGTGGGCCGGATCAATTCTGTCTTGACGACAACACTATCCGAAATTGAAACAGCCGCGCCATCCGCGCTGATTCGGGTTGTGGGTGGAATTTTAGGTACGGTATCGCTGTTGATCGGCTTGTTGGTCTATGAATGGCGGATCGCTGTTATATGCTTGTTGGGAATGGCGGCATATCTTTTCGTGGTAAACTGGCAGATTCGTGTTTCAAGAAAAGCGGCTCCCAGGAAAAGTGAAGCACAGAGTAAACTAAGTGCTTCTGCGCTGCTGTTCCTTCAGGGCATCAAGGTAACAAAAGCGTTCAGCTTCAAAAATGGAGACAAGCGCTTAAAAGACGGGATTCACGGGAGCTGCAAAGAAAACATAGCGCTTTCCAGCGGTTCGATTCCATCGCAGATTGCCGCAGGCGTGGTGCTTGCTGTTTTTGAAACGGCGATCATTCTTGCCTCCGTGATCGGGTACAGTGAGTCTGGCATTTATTCCGCAGAGAAGTGCATCGTACTGATCGTCCTCAGTTTTATGGTGTTTTCCTCAACCAATCAGGCCGGGTCCGTACTTTCCATGATTGGGATTCTGGATAGTGCGCTGAAGGAAGCAGACACGTTGACACAAATGAAGCAGATCGAGGTTGTACCTCCTGATGAGCATATTGCATCGGATGAAGTGGTATTTGATGACGTTTCCTTCTCTTATGGTGAAAACGAAGTCCTCCGCCATATGGATACTGTAATCAAAGCAGGATCTTTTACTGCGATTATAGGCCCATCTGGATCGGGAAAAACAACCATGTGTCAACTGATTCCGAGATTTTTTGAGGTATGCAAGGGCAGAGTTTTGATTGGCGGTGCGGATGTCCGCCATGTTCCCACAGAAGAATTGATGAGCAAAATCAGCATGGTCTTTCAAAAGGTATATTTGTTTGAAGATACCATCCTTAACAACATTCGTTTTGGTAAGCCGGACGCCACTCTGGAAGAAGTTCGGGCTGTTGCAAAGGCGGCAAGATGTGACGATTTCATCATGGCGCTGCCAAACGGCTATGACACACTGGTGCAGGAAGGCGGAGATAACCTGTCGGGTGGAGAAAAGCAGCGGATTTCCATTGCAAGAGCAATGTTAAAGGACGCGCCCATTATTATTCTGGATGAAACAACCAGCGCTCTTGATGCGGAAAATGAACATGAAATT